>NZ_CP026309.1:3339728-3643339 GCF_002906575.1 Salinigranum rubrum | reverse complement strand
GACACCGTCGAGCGCGTCGAGAATCGCGTCGACGTCCGCCGTCTCGACGTTGGGGGTCGCGTAGAGGACGTCTCCCTCGACTCCGTCCGCGTCTGCGTCCGCGTCACCCAGCACGACCGACGGAACGTCACTCCGGTCGACGCCGAGACAGACGGCGTACGCGTATCGTGGGGCGATTTCGTCGAGGAGTTCGTCCAGCGAGCGGTCGGCTCCCCGTGCCTCCCACGCGCCGTCAGTGTCAAGCCGGTACGCGGCGCTCGCCCCATCCGGGTCGTGGGTGACCGACTCGTCCGCCCGAATCGCTGCGACGGGGCCGTCGAGGCGGGGGACGAGTCGCCCAGCCAGGTCGTCCGCACCGGGACCGGCGATGCCGAATATTCGCATACTCTCTCCGCGGAGACGAATCGGCTTTAGGGTGTCGCCTGCGGCGGTCGGAGTTGCTGGTCGCTCGTTTCGGCTCTCGCGGGCGGTGCCCCCCGAGCCCTGCGGACTTGGCAACTCTTAAGCCCCGCTCTCGGCAATCCCGAGCAAATGAGAGTCGTGATTTCTATCGGTGGGAGCGTCCTCGCACCGCAACTCGACCCCGAGCGCGTCGAGCGCCACGCAGCCGTCATCGAGTCCCTCGCGACGGAGGGCTGTGAACTCGGCATCGTCGTCGGCGGGGGAGGCGTCGCGCGTGATTACATCAACGCCGCACGCGACCTCGGGGCGAACGAGGTCCAACTCGACCAGCTCGGCATCGACGTGACGCGTATCAACGCCCGCCTCCTCATCGCGGCGCTCGGCCCGCGCGTCGACCCGAAACCCGCACACACCTACGAGGACGCCGGCGATTCCATCAGGCGCGGCGACGTCTCCGTGATGGGCGGCGTCTCACCCGGACAGACCACCGACGCGGTGGCCGCGGCGCTCGCCGAGTACGTCAACGCCGACCTTCTCATCTATGCGACGAGCGTCGACGGCGTCTACAACACCGACCCTAACGTCGAATCCACGGCCGAGAAGTACGGGAGCCTCTCCGCGAGCGACCTGGTCGACGTCATCGGCGACATCGAGATGAACGCGGGCGCCTCCGCCCCGGTGGACCTCCTCGCCGCGAAGCTCATCGAGCGCTCGAAGATGCGGACTATCGTCCTCGACGGCACCGACCCCAGTCGAATCGAGGCTGCGGCCCTGCGCGGCGAGCACTCGGGGACCGACATCGTCCCCGGGGGGACGGACGACGACCCGAGCTACTGGGCACAGCGATGAGCGATTCCGACGCCAACGCCGACACCGACGTAGGCGGCGTCGACCCCGACTCCACGGCCGCCTCCGAACACCACGCCTTCTGGGCCGACGACGTGGCCGACGAAATCGAGGCCCGCGACCCCACCGACCCCATCGTAATCAAGGGTGGGGTGTCGCCGTCGGGCATCCCCCACCTCGGTCACTTCAACGAGATCATGCGCGGCTACTACGTCGCCGAGGTGCTCCGCGAGCGCGGCCACGAGGTCCGGCAGGTCTTTACTTCCGACGACCGCGACGCCCTCAGGAAGGTTCCGAGAACGCTCGCCGACGCCGACTGGAACCTCGTCGGGCTGGGCGACGTGGACGCCGGCGCGCTCGGCCGGAATTTAGGAGTGCCGTACACCGACATCCCCGACCCGTTCGACGACTGCGACCACGACTCCTACGGCGAACACTTCACCGCTCTCCTGGCCGAGAGCGCCGAGCGCATCGGCGTTCCGGTCGAGATGCTCTCGAACACCGCGATGTACGAGGCGGGCGAGTTCGACGACGTCGTCCACCACGTCCTCTCGCGCGCGGACCGGGCCCGAGAGGTCCTGAGCGCGTACCAGGACGGCGTCGACGACGCGTACGTCCCGTTCATGGCGCAGTGTTCGGAGTGTAAGCGGCTCACGACCGACGTTCGAGCCATCGACCTCGACGCCCGCACCGTCGACTACGTCTGCTCCGGGCTGGAAGCCGGCGGCCAGCAGATCGAGGGCTGTGGGCACGAGGGAACGGCCACCTTCAGGGAGGGCAAACTCCCCTGGCGGTTCGAGTGGCCGGCGCAGTGGCAGGTGCTCGGCGTCGACTTCGAACCCTTCGGCAAGGACCACGCGGAGGGGTCGTGGCCGTCGGGGGAGGACATCGCCGAGAACGTCCTCGAAATCCAGCCGCCGGTCCCGATGACGTACGAGTGGTTCACGCTCAACGGCGAGCCGCTCTCCTCCTCGTCGGGGAACGTCGTCACCGTCGACGAGGTGCTCGAACTCCTCGAACCCGAAGTCCTCCGGTACTTCTTCGCTCGCAACCCGAAGAAGGCGAAGGACTTCGACCTCTCGCGGATGGACCAACTCGTCGACGAGTTCGACCGCTTCGAACAGACGTACTTCGGCGAAGTCGAGGACTCGACGCTTCAGGAGTTCGCCGAGCGCGCCTACCCCTTCGTCGTGGACGAGGTGCGGGGAGAGCGGGTGCGCATCCCCTACACGTTCGCCGCCGTCCTCGGGATGACCGACGACCGGGAACTCAGAGAGCAAATGGCGCGCAACGAGGGCCACCTCGCCGACGACACGCCCGAGTGGGCGGTCGAGGCGGCCCTCGCACGGGTCGAACGGGCCCGCGCGTGGGCCGAGCGCATGGACAACGAATACAACTACCGCCTGCAGGCCGACCTGCCGGAGACGGAGTTCGATCCGAGTGTCGAAGCGGCCCTCGACGACCTCGCCGACTTCGTCGCCGCGGGCCACTCCGGCGAGGAGATCCAGGGGCAGATGTACGAACTCCCCGACAACTACGGGGTGGAGACGGGCGACTTCTTCAACGCCGGGTACCGGCTCTTCTTCGACGCCGACTCCGGTCCTCGACTGGGAGAGTTCCTCGGCGAACTCGACCGGACGTTCGTGGTGCGGCGACTCCGTCGAGAGGAGTAACCTCACCCTTCGAACGCTCAGTTCCCCTCGATGGCGTCGACGACGACCGTCCCGACGACGACGAGTCGCGGGTCGACGGTGTCGTCGAAGAGGTCGATGGTGTACTTGTCCCGGAGGGAGAACTGCTCGCCCACGTCGCCCACTTTCTCGCCGTCCGGGGTGACGATGTCGTACGAGAAGGGGATGAGCGTCGTCACCAGCCGTCTGAGCGCGGCCATGAGGTGGTTGTCCTCGCGGAGGACGGCGACGGGCGTCCCGTCGGCGTCCAGCAGGGTGTACTCGTGTTTGAACATCGAGGAAATCTCGCGCTTGACGCTCCCGACTCTGGTGCCCGACCGGGAGTCGACGATGTCGTACGCGGCGGCGATGTCGAGGACGCTGTCCGCCTTGACTCGAAACGCCTCCTCGCCGTCGGGCGTGGTGAACCGGAAGTCCTCTTTCAGCTTGAGTTTCTTCTTCTTCGCGGTGAGGATCGGGTCCGGAGCGTCGCCCTCGTAGACGTTGTACCACGTCCTGATGCCGAACTTCTGACGGACCTCGTAGTGGGTGGCGTCGAACATGCTACCAGGACAGTGGGCGTCGGCACGGTATATCAACCTCGGGCCTCGTCGTGAGGGACACGCTCAAGAGGGTCGCCGTCCATCACCCAGGGGATGGGTATTCTCGACATCGCACGCGGACGCGAGACGGACGGCGACCGGACATCCGACACTGACGCCGAGGCGACCGACGCGGAGGAGATAGACACCGAAGAGCACACACGCGGCGGGAACCGACGGTGGCTCGTCCTCCTCGGTCTCGTCGCAATCGTGGCCGTCGCGTACCTCGTCTCGCGGAAGCGCGCCGCCCGCGAGGCCGAGTTCACCGAAATCGAACTCGAACCGACGGAGTCGGAATCGGAGTCCGAATCCGCCTCGACGGAGTAACACGACGTCCCGAGCCTCGTCTCCAGTCCGCCCGACGGCGTGACTCCGTCTGTGGGTCAGCGCACGAGCGCCGCGCCGGGCCATCGGGCGACGAGACGTGTGTCGGTCGGTTGTCGGTCGCCCGTCGGTCGTTTTTTCGACGCGCTCACGAAACCGCAGCACGCGTAGCGGTCGTGGCGGACGGGTCATCAGAGCGTGTGACGGGAGCGTGTCGACGACGCAACCCCGGGTTCGGAGCGGAACGGACGATGGCGGACGGGTCGGCGTTCACCGAGAGAACGCGCAAGGGGACCCTCAGACCGCGGAGGCGAACGTCGACCGGGGGCCGTTAGCAGATCGCCATCGAATCGCAGTCGGGACAGCGGTCGATCTCCTCGCCCTGCCTGGCGAGGTTGTCCCGACCGCAGTCGAGGCAGATCCGAACGGTCGTGGTGACAACCATCGTCTCGTCTTGCGCGCGTCAGACACAAATACATATCGGAAAAACAACTAAATTGGGGTGGCTTCGCCTCTGTAACGGGTGACTACAGAGTGCACACGAACTCTCCCGAGGCGGGAGTTGACGGCGCGAACCACCGGGGCATCCCCCGCTCCTCGCTGGCCGTCCGCGTGACTTCGCAAGCCGCCTCGTTCCCGCCGGACGGGGCGTGAGCGCTGCGGCACGCGTGCAATCCGAACGTCTTTGGGCGTCGCTCCCCTCCCCACGTCTGATGAACACGCTGGTCTGGGTCCTCGTCGGCGTCTTCGCGTACTCGTTCGTCGCGTTCTTCCTGAAGTCACGTGGAATCTTACCCTCTTCCGTTCGCGTCCAGGGACCGCTCACCACTCTCCACACGAAGCGTGGGCGCGACTTCCTCAACTGGCTCGCTGGACCGAAGCGGTTCTGGCGCGCGTGGAGCAACATCGGCGTCGGCATCACGCTCGTCGTGATGATCGGCACCTTCGCCCTCCTCCTCTTTCAGGGGCTCAGCATCCTCCAGAATCCGCCCGCGCCGACGCAGGTGAACCAGCCGCGAAACTTCCTCGTCATCCCGGGGGTGAACGACTTCCTCCCGCTCTCTGTCGCCCCCGAAATCGTCTTCGGCCTGCTCGTGGGACTGGTCGTCCACGAGGGTGGTCACGGTCTCCTCTGCCGCGTCGAGGGAATCGACATCGAGTCGATGGGGCTGGTCTTCCTCACGGTAATCCCCGTCGGCGCGTTCGTCGAACCCGACGAGGAGAGCCAGCGTGCGGCCGACCGCGGCGGACGGACCCGAATGTTCGCCGCCGGCGTGACCAACAACTTCGCCGTCACCGTCGTGGCCTTCGCGCTCCTGTTCGGTCCCGTCATCGGGGCCGTCGGCGTCGCCCCCGGGATGGCCGTCCAGGGGACGTTCGACGGTTCGCCCGCCTCCGCCGCGGGCATCGGGAGCGGCGACCGCATCCTGAGCGTGGCGGGAGAGAACGTCTCAACCGAAGGTGAACTCGACGCGGTCCTGTCGGCGACGGACGACCGGACCGTCGAGGCGAGGGTCGACCGTGGCGGCGGGCCGACGACCGTCTCGGTCGACCGACAACTGGTCGTCGTCGGCTCCGTCGGCGGGAATCCGGCGAACCTGACCGTCTCGAACGACGACGACCCCATCACCGTCTCCGCGGTCAACGGGACGCAGGTGTTCACGCGAGCGGGCTTCCAGGCGGCCGCCGGGGACTCGACGATGGCCCGCCTCTCGACCAGTCGCGGCGTCGTCACCATCCCCATCGGCGCGTACATCACGCAGGTCGCTCCCGACGGCCCGCTCGCGGAGGCCGGCGCGCCGACGAACGGCACCCTCATCGTCACCGGGTTCGACGGCGAGCGCGTCACCTCCTCGACGGACCTCAACACCCTGCTCGACGGGACCGACCCCGGGCAGGAAGTCGAGGTCAGAGCGAGAGTCGACGGCAACGAGGAGGTGTACGCGGTCACGCTCGGTGAGAACCCCCGCGACGGTAACGGCTTCCTCGGGGTGAACATCTTCCCCGGGACGAGTGGGTTAGTGCTCACCGACTTCGGCGCGCGGTCGTACCCCGCGGGAACGTACCTCTCGCTCCTCGGCGGTGAGGGCGGAGCGTCCCCGGTGAACGTCGTCGACTCCCCCCTCGGCCTCGTCTACGTCGCGCTCATCCTCCCGCTCGCCTCCGTCATCCTCGGCATCCCCAACTTCCCCGGCTTCACGCCCACGGTGACGAACTTTTACGTCGTTCAGGGGCCGCTGTCGGCCCTCGGCGACGGCGTGTTCGTCCTCGCGAACCTCCTCTTCTGGACGGCGTGGATCAACCTCCAACTGGGTCTGTTCAACTGTATCCCGGGGTATCCGCTCGACGGCGGGCGTATCCTCCGCACCGGGACCGAGGCCGTCGTCTCTCGGCTCCCCGTCGAGAGCCCCCACGCGCTCGTTCGGACCGTAACGACGAGCATCGGCCTCGTCATGCTCGCCTCGCTCGTCCTGCTCATCTTCGGTCCGACGCTTCTGAACTGAGTCGGGCCGAGTCGAGGCAGGTCGGACCGCGGACGCACGTCAACCCGTCCTTTTTTTCGACACCGACGAGCGCAGTGCCGCGTGTCAGTGGTGCGTTTCCGACTCGTCGAGAACTATTCAAAGACAATCATTTTCTGATTCGTACCAGAAAATTTAGAAACGGCTGTCGACCGAACAGCCGCTCGTTTCGTATCGAACCACTCTCTCAAATCGGCGTATTATCGCGTTTATCGCCCGAATTACCCCAAAAACGGGTTCGCTAGCCCGACCTGTCGATTTCCTGGGTTCGGCGAGGCGCTCGACCCGTTCGTCGGTGCCTTCGGTTTGCTCAATCGGCAGGAGATGGTCGAATTGAGGGTTATAACCCGATAATTCGCCACGAGACGAGTCGCGTCCGGAATAACGACCGACAAAACATCGAAAAACAAGTGTATGAATTCGAAGTATACTATCGAAAATTTACTTCTGGTCTCTCGCGTTCTGTGGCAGTCGTTCGTCTCGGTCGACCACCTTCACGCGCCACGGGCTGCGGTCCGAGGTGGCGTTGCTCACGTTTAAGGTTCGACCGGGCGAGGTGTGTGACGATGGACCTCATCGAGGCCGCCCTCAGCGACGAGCACCGTGAGATTCGAGCGCGCGCGGACGAGTTCGCGACCGACGTCGTCCGCCCGCGGGCCGACGAAATCGAAGCGACCGACGAGTTCCCCCGCGACGTGATGGAAGCGGCGGGGGAGATGGGCCTGCTCGGCCTCCTCTTACCCCCGAGTACGGCTCCCTCTCCTCGGACTTCCTCGGCTACTGCCTGGCTGTCGAGCGAATCGCCCGGGAGAGCGGGGCGGTCGCCGAGTCGATTCAGGGTCACACCTTCGCCGCCCTCCCCATCGCGCGGTTCGGCACGGACGCCCAGCGCGAGCGCTACCTCGACCGGATGGCGAGCGGCGAGGCGGTCGGCGCGATGCTCCTCACGGAACCGGACGCGGGGAGTTCGCCGTCGCAGCTATCGACCGTCGCGGAGGCGACCGACGACGGCTACCGGCTCTCGGGGGAGAAGGCGTTCGGGACGAACGCCGGCGTCGCGGACGTTCATCTGGTCGTCGCCCGCCGACGCCCCCAACCGGAGGACTCTCACGGCGTCAGCGTCTTCCTCGTGCCGAGCGTCGACGAGGCGCCCGGTTTCGACTTCGAGCGTATCGAGTACATGGGCATGCGCGGGCACGTCACCGGCGATTCGACCCTCGACGACGTCTCCGTCCCGGCCGACGCGCTCCTCGGCGAGGTGGGTCAGGGCTTCCGCATCGCCATGGGCACTATCGACATGGCCCGGACGGGCCTGGGTGCCATCGGAACCGGCCTCGCCCGCGGCGCGTTCGACTTGGCGGTCGACTACGCCTCCGCCCGCGAGCAGGGCGGGAGCGCCATCGGCGAGTACCAGGCCGTGCAGGTCATCGTCGCCGACATGTACTCCCAGTTGGAGAGCGCGCGGCATCTGGTCTACTCGTCGGCGAACCGCATCGCCGAGGACGCGTCGGAAACCCGCGCGTCGAGCGCCGCGAAACTCGCCGGGAGCGAGGCCGCGGAGTTCGTCACGCGTAACGCCATCCAGGTCTACGGCGGGAAGGGCTACCGGACGGACGAACCGCTCGAACGCTACTTCCGCGACGCGAAGATACTGAGCCTCATCGGGGGGACCTCCGAAATCCAGCGAACGACCGTCGCCCGCGAGACGCTGGACCTCTGACCCGCTCTCGGGCTGTCGGTGCCCGCTCGTCCGACCGGGCCGACGGACGACGGGTGTGAAAACGAAACCGGAGGAGAATCGAACGCCGAAACGCGTCAGTTCACTTCACTTCACTCGTCGACCGCGTCCTCGCCGAGTTCGGCCTTCACGAAGTCGGGGTCGCGCTTCTCCAAGAAGGCGGCGATACCCTCCTCGGCGCCGGGCGTGTCGAACAGCTGGTTCTGGAGTTCGCGCTCGTGAGTGAGCGCGTCGTACAGCGACATCTCCATCCCCTCGTTGACGGCGAGCTTGATGTGACCGACCGCCTTGTTCGGGAGGTTCGAAACCTCCTTGGCGAACGCGACTGCCTCCTCCTCGGCGGTGCCGGGTTCGACGAGTTCGTCGACGATGCCCGCGTCGGCGGCCTCGCTCGGGGTGAGCCGCTCGTCCGTGAGCATCATCTTCAGCGCCTTCGAGCGGCCGACGTAGCGGGGCAGGAGCTGTGTCCCGGCCTCGCCGGGGATGAGGCCGAGTTTCACCTCGGGGACGCCGAGGTTGTAGCTGTCGTCGTCGCCGGCGTACCGGAGGTCGGTCGCGAGCGCGAACTCGAGGCCGCCGCCCATGCAGTGGCCGTCGATGGCGGCGACGAAGATGGTGTCCGTCGACCGCATCTTGAGGATGGACTCCTTGCTCGTCTGGCTCGCGTAGCCGATGTGCTCGGCGCTCTCGTCCTGGAGCGCCTGGATGTCGTAGCCCGACGAGAAGAACTTGTCACTCGTCGAACTCAACACGGCGGCGCGGATGGTCTCGTCGAACCGGATGGTCTCGACCATCGTCTGGAACTGCAACACCATGTCCACGTCGTGGGCGTTCGCCGGCGGTTTGTCGAGGCGGACGATGCCCACGTGGCCGTCGCGTTCGGTCTCGAAGTTCTCTAAGTCGAGGTCGTCGAAGGTGTCCATTGCACTCGGCCCGACGTAAGGGATATATAAATAATTACCGACCGTAAAAACGCTATTCGAGGCCTGTACCTGCCGGTATCCGGCGTTTGGGCGGGTCCGGAATCGGGCGGGGAAATCGTCCGGTTAGCGACCCGTGTCGGGGACGTTCCCGTCGTACTTGATCCGCTCGAACACGGTCCGACAGCCCCGACAGTAGTACTGGCTCTTCGAGATCTCGGAGCCGAACGCCGAGTGGAGTTCGGTCTCGGTCGACCCGCAGTACGGGCACTCGGGGGTGAGGTCTTCGGTTTTGGTTGGTGGCATTGGTGTCGTCGGTGTCATGTCGTCGTCAGTCCATGGCGAACTCGGCGTTCCGAACGCCGCTGAGCGAGGTCACGTCTTCCTCGCTCACCGACCCCTCGCCGACACGGCGGCGACGCGCGTCCCACGACTCGACCGCGGGGGCGTCCCAGTCCACGTCGAGGTCGTCGAGAGAAACGGCGGTCCCTGCGAGCAGTTCGTCGTACTTCGCGCGGAACGACGACCGGAGCACCGACGCGGACCGGTCGGTGAACCCGGCCGCGACGAGCGGGTCGGTCCCCTCGTCGTACTCGGCGGGGCCGACGAAGGCGAGGACGCCGGGAAGCGCCGCCGCCATCGCCGCTTCGACGTCGGCGGCGCGCTCGTCCGCCAGCGTCTCCAGCCGCCCGTCGAGGAACTCCAGGTGGAAGAACTCGTCCTGGCCGATGCGGGTCCCGAGGCCGTCGAAGTCCTCGTGGACGATGGCGTCGATGAGATACCACGCGGCCCGCTCGACCAGCCCGAGCGTCACGACGAACTCGACCCACGTCTCGGGGTTCTCGTCGAGCGGGGCGGCGTTGGCGAACTCCGCGGGGGAGCGGTCGCCCTCCAGCCAGTCGTCCTCTTGTCCCTGCTGGCCGAGCAGGCGGAACAACTGGCGGACGTGCCCGAGTTCGTCCTGGGCGGCGCTCGCCCCGGCGATGTCGTCCTCCAGCACCGGGCTCGACAGCATCCACTGCGCGTAGCGGTGTGAGAGCAGGAGTTTCGTGTCCGCGACGGACTGCACGTAGTCGACCGCCTCGGGGGGCCAACCGTCGCTCATGGTGCCCCCGGCGAGTCGGGCATCTGGCCCACGTCGGTCGCGTCGAGCAGGTCCTCCCGGCGGACGACCGCGAGTCGGTCCCAGTCCTCCTCGTCGTACGTCCGGTACGCGTACACCTTCGCCAGTCGGTCGCTCGGCGCGTCGACGGTCCCGACGTTGATGAGGTCGTCGCCGGCCTTGATGCGCGCGAACACCTCGTACTTCATAGTGCGATCCCCGACTCGCGCATCTTCTCGCGGACCTCGGGCGTCAGCATCGACTTCTCCCAGATGGGGTCCCAGACGACGTCGACCTCGACGTCCCTGACGTCACGCATCGTCCGCAGGCACGCCCGGACGTCGTCGATGATCATGTCGTACGCCGGACAGCCCATGCAGGGGAACGTCATCTCCACCCGCACGTCGACCCCGTCGGGTCCCCGGTCGAGGTGGACGTCGTAGACCATCGCCATCTCGACGAGGCTCACCGGGATGTGGGGGTCCGGAATCTCGTCGAGGTTCGCCCATATCTCCGCCTCGAACTCGGTCGCGTCCTCGCCGGGTCCGAACGGGACGCCGAACTCCGGGGTTTCGACCGCGCTCATGCGGACACGGGGTCCAGTCGCCCCGACTGCAGCATGTTCACGTACTTCTCGTTGGCGGGACCGCGCGAGCGCCAGCGGTCGATGACGTCGTCCCAGGAGATGGGGTCGTCGAAGTGCCACGTCTTGGTCTCGGCTTCGAACGCGACCGGCATGTCGTACTCGAGGACGTACTCCTCCGCCTCCTCGTCGTAGTGCGCCGGCACGTCGAGGCCGAGTTCCTCACACAGGGGGACGGCCGTGCTCATCCACTCCTGGCGGAGTTCGTCGTTCGACATCGCCTTGATCCGGTAGGCGAGTTGGTCGTCGTGTTTCTTCTTGTCGTCGGGCAGCCCGAACCACTCGATGGCGATGGGGAACATCCAGTCGACGGCCTCCTGGACCCGCTGCTTTGTCTTCTCGTTCTTGTTGGCGAGTCGGCGCATCCACGTCTCGCCGTGGCGCAGGTGGAACTGCTCTTCCTTCCCGACTTTCGTGAGCGCGCGCTTCCACGGCGCGTACGACGTGTTCTCGTGGATGTCGCTCAGGAGGACGATACCCGCACGGTCCCACATGCCGTGACCGGTGACGAGTTCGGCGAAGTTCTCCAGCGGTTGGTCGAAGCCGTACGTGTTGCGGAACTCGTGGGGCTCGCGGCCGTAGATGAGTTCCTCGCGGTCGTAGCCGAGGTCCTCAAGGAGTCGGTAGGCGATGTGGCCGTGGCCGAGTTCGTCCTGGATGACGCTCACACACGACGCCCGGGCGTTGACGCTCGGCGCGTTCATCGACGGCTCGTAGTACGCCGGCGCGCTCATCAGTTCGGTGTCGCCCGAGACGAGGAGCGTCTGCGTCAGGGCCTTCTTGTACCCCTCCGTCATCTCGGACTCGTCTTCGATCATCTTCCCGTCCTGTAGCTGTTGCTTGAGTCGCTCTTCGCTGGTCATCGTCTACTTTCATGGTTCGGGCGAATCTTATTAATTGTTTGCATAGGTACGGGTTCACCTCGTTCCCTCTCCAGCCGACACACCTTTTTGACCCCGGAGCGTGCCCCGTCACATGGACGTAACCATCCGTCACGCGACTCTCGACGACGGCGAGCGACTCCTGGAGCTGTGGCACCAGTTCACCGACGTCCTCTCGCAGTTCGACGAGCGGTACCACCACCGCGAGTCGGCCGACGAACGGTGGCTCTCGTACTTCGAGAACCAACTCGTCGACTCGAAGTACGGAACCGTCATCGTCGCCGAGCACGAGGGCGAACTCGTCGGGGTGCTCGAAGCGCGTCTGACCGGCGACCACCCCATCTTCCGGCTGTCGGACCACGGCTACATCAACGGCCACTTCGTCGTCGGCGACTACCGCGAGCGGGGCATCGGCGACGATCTCGTCGAGGCCGCAATCGAGTGGTTCGCCGCCTCCGACCGCGACGTCGACTTCTGCCGGGTCGACGTGCTCGACGGCGACGAACGCGCGGAGTCGGCGTACCGCCGGATGGGGTTCGAGCCCGTCGAGCACGTCTTCGAGCGCAAGGTCGAGTGATGACCGAACGCTACGAGGTCACGTTCGTCGACGAGGACCGAACGATCGAGGTGCCGGCCGACACGCCCATCCTCGAAGCGGCCGAAGACGCCGGCATGGACCTCCCGTACCAGTGCCGAATGGGCGTCTGTGGCGTCTGTAGCGCCCTGAAGGTCGGCGACGGCGAGGTCGACCAGACCGAGGGGATGTTCCTCTCCGACAGCGAGAAGCAGGAGGGGTACGTCCTCACCTGCGTCGCGCGCGCCCTCTCGAACCTCGAACTCGAGTCCAACTCGGGGCCGTGACCCCCCGCCGTTCGCTCGCACTCCGTTCGCACTCTTGTGATTTCTTCCCCGACCGTACGTCAGTTCTCACGGCCGCCGGAGCCACCGAGCGTCCCCGTCGACACGCGGCGTCCACAAGCCTGTTTACAAAATTGTATACTGTCCGAACGGCCGCGTCTGCGGCGACCGATAAACTCGAACAAATCTAACAATGTAACGGGCACGTCGTATGCTAGCTGAACCCACACATCGAGCGACCGCTTTTCGACCATTCGTTCGCTCGACGTCGCGTTCGGAGCGTTGTTTACAGTTTCGTTTACGACCCGACCGGGGAGAGTCGGTTCGGCCTCGGTCCGTCGGACGGGACCGCTCACTCCCCGGACGCCTCGTACGGTCGTCGGTGTTCGTACACCGCCACTTCGCCGTCCGCTTCGGCCACGTACCCCTCTTCGCGCAGGTACGCGAGGTGCGCTGCGGCCTCGCCGGCACCGAACTTCACGTGTAGTCCCCTGAGTTCGCCGAACAGGTCGCTGGCGACGTCCCAGGGGGTCGCTCGCTCCCGGGTCGCGACCCGTTCGGAGACGCGCCGCGTCCGCTCCTCGTGGTGCGCTCTGATCCGGTCGATCCGGTCCGGGAGGGCGAGCGTCTCCCCGTGCCCCGGGTGGAATTCGCACTCTTCGATTCGGCGTTCGAGCCGCGTCACCGACGCTAAATACGCCCCTAACGGGTTCGCGAGGCGGGTGTCGCTCCCGCCGACGTTCGGGGTGTAAGTCGGGAGGAGACAGTCGCCGACGAACAGGTGTCCGTCGAACGCGAGGGCGGCGTGTCCCGCCGTGTGCCCCGGCGTGTGGAGCAGTCGCCCCCCGGCGACCTCGTCCCCGTCGACGTGGCTCTCGACCGCCGTCTCGGCCGGGAACGGCGACGGCGTGTCCCCCTCGATGACGGCCTCGACGGTCGCCTCGGGGACGCCCCACCGCCGCAGCGCCGCCGCGTCGCGCTCCAACCGCTCGGCACGCGCCTGCTCGTACGACGCGAGTAACGGCGCGTCGCGTGCGTGCATGTGAATCGTCGCGTCGGCGGCGCGTGCGAGCCGCGGCGCGAGGCCGGTGTGGTCGGCGTGCCAGTGTGTCACCACGACGTGGTCGACCGCGTCGAGTTCGCATCCCGCCGCCCGGATTCCCTCCCCGAGCGCGCTCCAGGCCTCGTCGCCCGGCGGGCCGGGGTCGACGACGACGCCGCGCTCGGGGAGGAGGTACGCGCTGTTCGCGCCCTCCGGACTCCCCGTTCCGACGGTGATTCCGACGACGCGCGTCACTCCCCGCCTCCCGACTCGACCGTCTCGAACCCGAACGACTCCCATCGTTCGCGGACGCCCTCTTGAATTTCTTGGGGGTACATCGTCTCGAAGGCGACCCGGGGGGCGATGTACTCCTCGTCCCACTGTGGGTCCCACGCGGCGTTGACGTACAACCGCGACCCCGTCTCCCCGTCCCCTCGGTAGTGCGGTGCCGTCGCGGCCGGTGCCGCCGGGTCGCTGAAGTGCCAGTCGTGAGAGGGGTGGGCTTTCACCCACATGTCGTCCAGCGCGCGGGCGAGGTTCTCGACGGAACTGTCGGCGTCGAGGATGACGATCTTGTCGAACGACGACGAGAAGGAGAACAGGGTGTTCGCCAGTTGCCACTCGAAGCCCGCGTACAGGAGTTCGCTCGCGACGAGACAGAGGCCGAGTCCCGCCTCGACCGGGAGCCAGACCCACTCGACGGGCGAGACGCCCCAGTAGCCGTTCACCCGACTCGACAGCTGGACCGACTCGACGACGCTCGTGACGTGGACGTCGTCGGCGAGCGGTGCGCCGAGCGGGACGCAGGGGAGCAGCGGGTCCGGACGCGTCGAGACTCGGGTGGCCGACACCGAGAGGGTCGCCGTCGGTACCGTACACTCCCACCGGGCCGGTTCGTCGGGCGGCGGTGACTCCTCACGCGTGGCCGCCCCCTCGACGACGACCTCCGCGTCCGCCGGTACCTGACCGCCGTCGACGGCGGCGACGTTCGACGCACCCAGCGCGGCCGCGATAGCTGGGGCCTCCCGGTCGCGCCAGGGACGCGCCCCGGTCGCTCGGAGATGTGTCGCCAGCGTCGCCGCCGTCGGAACGCCGAGCGCGAGGGCGACGGGTGAGTCGCCCGCGGCGTCGGCGAACCGCTCGGGAACGCTGAGTCGGAGCGCGGTCCGCCCCTCGACGACGCCGCGGACGGGCGCCCACCGCGTCCGCCCGTCGACGCTCGTCGACACGATGCCGTCCGTCACCAGCGACGGGGACGTCGGCGTCGACACGGGGAGCGCGAGCGCAGTCACGTCCCGCGCCGTTCGCTCGGCGCGGAGCGACGTCTCCTCGACGGCCGACGGCGTCGTTCCCGCCTTTCGCACGACGCGCAGCAGCGACCCGTACGACGCGTCGGCGTCGAGGCCGAGCGCCGTCGCACACCGACGCCAGGGGAGTCGCGACCGCTCGACGGTCTGGTCGGGACCGCCCCGGACTCCGCTCACCAGCCGACCGGTCCCCGGCACGTCGGTGAAGCAGAGCGCCGGCCCGCTCACGCGCGCGGCCTCGCCCGCGACGGCGAACGGCTCCTCGACGCCCAATCGGTCGTCGATGCGGAGCAGGTCGCCGTCGGCTTCGAGCCGCTCGACGGTGGTCCGGAGGTCGGGAGCCGTCATCGGCTCTCCTCACTATCGACGAGCGTGAGCCGTTCCTCCGGAAGGCCGGCCGCTGCGAGCACCGACTGCGCGCGCTCCCGTGCCTCTCGTGTCAGTTCGTTCTGAACACTCGCCTCGCTCCCGTCTCGCGTCGCGTCGATGTACGCCTTCGCAGTCTTCGCTTTCGATGTGCCGGTCTGTACGTCGCCCTTCTCGTCGGGTGTTTGATAGATGTTCAGCGGGACCTTGGGCATCGTCTCCGTCCCGAACTGGTGGAAGTCCGCGTCGGGGTCGGCGTGGCGGGCGATGGCTTCGAGCACGGCGCGCGTGTCGAGCGGGTCGACGTCCGCGTCGACGAACACGAAGAAGTCGATGTGGAGCATCCCCCACGTGGTGAAGATGAAGTTCGCCAGTTCGTGCAGCGCCCCCGGTTCGGTGGTGTCGACAGCCACGACGTACACCGTTCGCGGCGTGAAACGCCAGGGGACACAGCGAACGACGTCGAACCCCGCCGCCCAGAGCCCGAGCGTCGCGTCGGGACCGACGCAGCTGACCTCCATCGAACTCGTCGTGTTCTCCGTGTGGCCGACGCCGATGCCCTCCACGCAGAACGGGACGATAGGGTTCCGTCGGTGGGTGACGGCGTCGACTTCGAGCGCCGGTACCGACCGCCGGGGGCCGTGGATGTACCCGAAGTAGTCGCCGAACGGTCCCTCGTCGAGGCGCTTGCCGGGGAGGACGCGGCCCTCGATCACCAACTCGGCGCTGGCGGGGACGAGCAGGTCGTTCGTCTCACACGGGACCAGTTCTATCGGCGACCCCTTCAGCCCCCCGGCGAACCGCGCCTCGTCGCTCCCGGTCGGAATCCACATCACCGAGGTGCACTGGACGGCCGGTTCGGCGCCGACGACGATGGCGACCGGCATCGGCTCCTCGCGCCGCTCGTACTTGTAGTAGTAGAGGTTCGGGGTCTGCTCACCGGCCAGTAGGAGCACGCTCGCCTGGCGGGAGTCGTGGAGCATCGTTCGGTGAGCGGACCAGTCGACCCACGACGAGTCGGGGTCCGGCGCGACGAGCGTGTGGAGATTCGAGTACCGACCGCCGTCGCGGGCGTGGATGTACGGCCACGGGAACGAGAGCAGGTCGACGTCGTTGCCGGTACGCACGACTTCCTTACACGGCGCGTCCGCGGGGTCGGTGGTGATCGGGTCCAGGGGTCGTTTGAGCCGGTCGATGACGGCGTCGTAGAACGTCGCGCTGTCGAGGTCGGGCGGCAGCCCGAGCGCCCGCGCGACGCGGTCCCACGGCCGGCGCTGTGAGCCGCGGTACGGGTCGCCGACGAGCCTCGCGCCCGGGACGCCGGTGTCGGCGACGGACTCGAACAGCGGAACCGCGGCGTCGGTCTCGGCCGCCCGCATCGATATCGCGCTGGCTTCGAGGTTCCACGACACCCGCTGTTCGACTCGAACGAGTTCCCCCTCCCCGTCGAGTCGGTCGAGGAACGCCCGCAGGCTCGGTGACGTCTCCGCGTCCGTCATCGGTCGTCCCCGCGGAGCGACGACGCGACGGCCTCGCGTTCGAGTTCGGTGCGCTCGTCGACGTACCGGTCGACGAGGTCCGGATACGCCGCGTTCAGCCGCGCCGACAGCAGCGACCGCACCGCGTCCGACGTCGAGTCGAACTCCCCGGTCCGGACGAGGTACGTGACGATGGCTCGCAACTCCTCCGAGCGCGCGTTCAGCAGGTCCGACTCCTCTCTGGCCTCCACGATACACCGCCTGAGGAGGTCTGCGTCGACCGCCTCACCGGCGGCTCCGTCGCCTCCGTCCTCGTCTGCGTCCTCGTCCTCGCTCTCGCTCTCGATGATCTCGATGTACCACTGCTCTTCGATGTTCTCGTGGGGTCCCTTGACGACCGTCAGCGGGGCCGGCGAGGTGAGGTCGTCGGGGGTGCGAGCGACGCGCGCTCTGGTCTGAAAGATCTCGCGCGACTCCGTGTCGGTCACCTGCAGCGTGACCTCGCCGTCTGTGTCGGCGGGGAGATACTCCTCGGAGGTGGTGTAGGCGGCACACATTGGTCTTGGCCTGGGTCGACCGTCTATGGCCGCTGGTCTATAATAAACGTTCGCACGGGAATCCGCTCGAAACCGGCGCGTGGCTCCTTCTCCCAGCTGAATACCAGCTCGTTTACAGGTCAGACAACGCGTTTCGTTTACGACTCGACGCGAGCGAGTCCCGGGGGCGACGGTACATTCATCACCGACGCGGGGGAGGTCACCGCATGGCCTACGAGACGCTCGACCTCTCGCTCGACGAGGGTATCGCGACGGTCCACCTCCGGAACCCGCCGGTCAACGCCATCGACCAGTCCGCGCGGGGAGAACTCGCCGAACTGCTCGACCGCCTCCGCGAACCCGACGTACGGGTCGTCGTCTTCGAGGGCGAACCGGACGTCTTCTCCGTCGGTGCGGACATCTCCCTGTTCGAGACGGCGCTGGAGTGGACGACCCAGGAGTTCCGACGGAACTCCCGCGTCCTCGGTCGGGTGTTCGACGGCCTCGAAGAACTGGAGAAACCGGTCGTCGCGGCCGTCGAGGGCACCTGCGTCGGCGGCGGCCTCGAACTCGCGCTCGCCTGTGACGTTCGAATCGCGTCGCCCGACGCGACGTTCGGCTTCCCCGAGCACAACATCGGCCTCATCCCCGGCCTCGGTGGCTGCTCGCGGTTCGTCGACCTCGTCGGCCCGGGAAAGGCGAAAGACCTCGTCTTCACCGGCGAACTGTTCGACGGGGCGACCGCGCACGACCTCGGCGTGGTCGAGCGTCTGGCGGACGACCCGAACGCGGCGGCAGCCGACTACGCCCGCGACCTCCTCGACCAGCCGCCGCAGGCGCTCGGCCTCGCAAAGCGCGTCGTGAACGCCTCGCGCGACGCCGACCGCGCGACCGCCGGGCTGCTGGAGTCGCTCGCACAGAGCACGCTCCTCGAAACGGCCGACCACCGGGAGGGACTGGCGGCGTTCCGCGAGAAGCGCGACCCCGACTTCTCGGGGGAGTAGACCGGACTCAGGGCCGCCGGCCGATGATGTTCGTCGCCTCCCAGGAGATGACGTCGTCGCCCTCCTGGTTTCGCCCCACGAGGCGGTTCTTCACGTAGCCGCGGTCCTCCCTGCTCTCGGAGGGACGCGTGTCGAGTATCTCGACCGACGCCGAGAGCGTGTCGCCCGGACGGACCGGGGCGAGCCACCGGAGTTCGTCGAGGCCGGGCGACCCCATGCTCGCCGTCTCGTTGAGAAACCCCTCGCTGAGGAGACGCATGCAGACCGCGGCCGTGTGCCACCCGCTCGCGATGAGGCCGCCGTACACCGACTCCCTGGCCGCCGCCTCGTCGACGTGAATCGGCTGGGGGTCGTACTGCTCCGCGAACTCCCGTATCTCCGCTTTCGTCACCGTGTAGCTGCCCAGTTCGACCCGTTCGCCGACCGCGATGTCCTCGTAGTGACGCATCGTCTCGGACGAACCGATTCCCTCGGGGATGATAAACGCTCGTGTCCCCCGCTCGGCAGCGCGTCGGTCGACGGCGTCGTTTCAGTCCTCGTACTGCTCGCGTTCGCGCTCGCGGAGCTTCACGCGCTGTATCTTCCCCGTTTCGGTCCGCGGGAGTTCCGCGACGAACTCGACCGCCCGCGGGTACTTGTACGGGGCGAGGGTGTTCTTGACGTGCGTCTGTATCTCGTCGATCAGGTCGTCGCTCTCCTCGACGCCCTCGGCGAGGACGACGAACGCCTTGACCACCTGGCCGCGCTCCTCGTCGGGGGTGCCGACGACGGCAACCTCGGAGACGCTGTCGAGTTCCTGGACGACGTTCTCCACCTCGGGGCCGGGGATGTTGTACCCCGAGGAGATGATGAGGTCGTCCGCGCGGGACTTGTACTCCAGCCTCCCGTCCTCGCGGTGGACGAAGATGTCGCCGGGGTAGCTCCAGCCGTCGACGACCGACTCCGCCTGCTTGTCGGGGCGACCCCAGTAGGTGATGCCCGTCGGGCCGCGGACGGCGAGCAGCCCCGCTTCCCCCCTGTCGACCTCCTCGCGGGTGTCGGGGTCGACGACCCGACACTCGTACCCCGGGACCGGAAACCCCGTCGCCGACGGGTCGACCTCGTCGGTGTGGCGGTGGCTGACGAAGATGTGCAGCATCTCGGTCGTGCCGATGCCGTCGAGGAGTTTGATGCCGTACGCGTCCTCGACGGCGTCGTACGTGCTGGGGGCGAGGGGCTCACCCGCGCTCATCCCGGCTCTGAGCGAGGAGAGGTCGTGCTCGTCGGGGGCGTCGGGGTGTTTCGCGAGCATCTGGTTGAACGCCGTCGGAATCGAGCAGAGGACGGTGATGCCGTGGGCCTCGACCGCTTCGAGCAGGTCGCCGGGCGTGGCGTTCTCGACGAGGCTCGTCGACGCGCCGAACCGAAGGGGGAAGGTCACGAGGTCACCGTAGCCGTACGCGAACGGGAGCGGCGGGTTCCCCCCGAAGACGTCCTCTCGCGTCGGTTCGAGACAGTAGCGGGCGTAGCTGTCAGCCGACGCGAGGAGCTGTCGGTGCGTGTGAATCGCCCCCTTCGGCCGGCCGGTCGTCCCGCTGGTGTACAGCATCAGCGCGAGGTCCGTGCGTTCGGTGTCGTACGCGTCCAGGGTCGAACCCCCCGATTCGAGCAGCGCGTCGTAGTCGTGGTACGCGTGGTCGACGCCCGCGCCGCGGTCGACGACGATTACCTCCTCCAGCGTGTCGAGGTTCGGCATCGCGCCCTCCACCTCGTCGAGCAGGCCGTCGTAGACGACGCAGTGGGTCGCGCCCGCGTCGTTGAAGATGTACTCCAACTCCTTGGCCCGCAGGAGCTTCATCGACGGGAGCGCGACCCCGCCGAGTTTCTGGACGGCCAGACACGCGACGACGGCCTCCGGTCTGTTGGGGAACCGGACCACGACGCGGCTCCCCGCCTCGACGCCAATCTCCGACAGCGCGTTCCCGAACCGGTTTACCCGTGACTGCAGGTCCGCGTAGGTGATCTCCTCGTCCTCGAAGTAGATGGCGACGTCGTCACCGCGGCCCTCCTCGACGTGCCGGTCGACCAGTTCGGTGGCGGCGTTGATTCGTTTCGGGTAGTGCGTCTCCGGGAGCGTGAAGAGCAAGTCCGGCATCGACTCCGCGTCCGGGAGCTTCCCCTCCGGAACCTGTGGCTGCATGACAGGGGAGAGTGTTTCGGCGGGGAATATAGTAGTTCCTACTAGTCGTTCGGGATAGATACGCGGAACCGCCTCCTCCGAACCGGCGGACGCGACGGAGGCGGTCTCGGAGTGGGGAGACGGGGGCGCTCAGCGCGTCCAGAAGCCGTCGGGGTCGAACGTCCGGATGAGGTCGAGTTCCTCCGCGGTGGGTTCGGGCGTGGTCTCGACCGCTCCGCCCGCGTCGCCCGTGAGGTCCGACTTCGCTCGGAGGTCCCACGGGAAGTCCTCGCGCACCTCGTCGAGGCTCACGCCGGGATGACAGCTCTTCACGTACAGTTCGCCGTCCTCGAAGCCGAACGACGCTTTCGTCGTGACCAGTGCGCTCGGACCCCCACCCGGGAGGCCCTCGCGCTCGCGCCAGTCGCCACCGTCGCCGTGACCGGGACTGGTGACGTATTCGACGCGCTCGACGAAGCGGCGGGGCTCGTGCGCCATCAGGACGACCGTCCGGTCGGCCATGCAGGCGATGTCGCAGGCGCCACCGCTTCCGGGAAGTCGAATCTCCCGGTCGCCCGCGTGGACGCGCGTTGTGTTGAGGTTCCCGTATCGGTCTATCTCCGCGCCACCGAGGAAGCCGACGTCGATGTCGCCGCGGGCGAGCCGGCCCATCACGTCGAGCATCCTCGTCGTCGACACCGCGCGGTTCAGGTTCGGGAGGTCACACATCGTGTGGATGAAGCCCTCCGCGGCGTCGCCGCGGACGACGCCGCTCTCGAACACCGACGTCGCGTTCGGCGCGTGCGTGCTGACCGCGACCTGGAAGGCGATGAGCGGCAACCGCATCCCGACGAACGCCACGTCTCCATCGGAGATTTCGCGGGCGGCCGCGCTCACCATCAGTTCCCGCGCCGTGTACTCGTGGTCCCCACCCACACCCTCACTGGCCATAGGTCACCTCCGCGGCGACGGTCGGTTCCTCGACCGAGAGGTCGCGGTCGATCTTTTCCATGTACGCGGCGCGGTCGTCGACGCCGTACACCCACTCGTCGAGCCACGCGGCCGCGTCGTCGGGGTCGCGGGTCGACTCGGCGTATTCGAGGTAGAAGTCGTTGTCGCGGTGGTACCGCCCGGCGAGCGGGGAGGGATGTGCGCCGAAGGGAACCTCGACGACGGCGTCGACCTGCTCGCGGGTGATGCGGGTCCGACTCGGGTCGCTCGTGATGACCGACTCGTCGACGACCTCTTCGGCGGTGACGACGACGCGGTCGGCCGCCCGGACGCCCTCGTACGTGACGCCGGTGTTCCCCCAGAGGTGGGCGTCTCCCGCGGGCGAGGCGCGCTGGACGTGCACGAACGTCCAGTCCGGGGCGATTGCGGGAACCTGGACGACCCGCTCGCCCTCGAAGGGGTCCTCGGTGACGCGCAAGTGCGGCTCCGCGGCGATGTCGCTCCCGAGCAACGAGCGCGTCGGGAGGTACGGCACGCCCAGTTCCGCCGCGTGGAGCGAGAGCGCGATGGAGAAGTTCGAGTGGTTCTCGACGTCTATCTCCCCGCCTTCGACCGCCCGGCGGTAGTTGTAGCCGCTGCCGGCGCTGACGTTCCCGACCCACGCGGCGCGTACCTGCGAGACGAGGTCCGCGGCCACGAACTGGTCGAAGAGGACGTCGCTGATGGGGCCGACGAGCGTCAGGTCCTCGACCCCCTGTCTGATGAGTTCGTGCCCGGCGGCGGAGGGGATGGCGTGTTCGAGCGCCAGTCCGGCGGCGACGGTGCTCCCCCGGTCGATCCGGCCGATGGCCTCGGCCATGCTGGTCGTCTTGTCTGCCGGCATGGCTCAGAGGCCGCGGGCAGTCCTCATAAATCCACGCCCGTCGGCAGCGGACGCCCGACCGTCGTCGCCCACGACGCCCGCGGCCGGCCCCGCCCCGACTCTCGATTCGACCCCCGGACACGTGCCAGCGTGTGCCACGAAGCCAGCCTGCAAAGATATAAATCCCCGGAATAATAGTGACACTCATGAAGGACAGGGCGTACTTCGAGAGACGCGAGTTTCTGAAAGCGACCGGTGGCGTCGCCGGCCTCGGGCTCCTGGCGGGGTGCTCGGGGAACGGTGGAGAAAGTAGCGGTGGCGGCGGCGAAACCGAGAGCGGTGGCGGCAGCGACGGTGGTGGTAGTGGCGATGGTAACGGCGGTAGCGACAGCAACGGTGGCGGCGACGGGGGCGAGAGCACCAGCAGCGGCGGCGACGGGGGGTCGGGTGACCCCCTCGTCATCGGCGCGCTCCAGCCGCTCTCGGGGCCGTTCACCCCGTGGGGCAACGCACACAAGGCCGGGCTCTCCTTCGCCGTCGAGGAGATCAACGCCGACGGCGGCGTCATGGGGCGCGAACTGACGGTCGTCGAAACGGACACCGGGAGCGACGCCGCGGCGGCCGATTCCAGCTTCCGCCGGTTCGTCGAACAGGAGAGCGCCGTGGCGGTGACCGGCCCCGTCTCCTCTGACGTCGGTATCCGGACCGCACGCACGGCACAGGACCTGGAGGTCCCGCTCTTCCTCCACATGTCCGGGTCGAACGAGGCCATCACTCCGGAGACGACATACACGTTCCGGGTCGGCCTGCTCCCGGCCGCGACGACGATGCAGGCGCAGGCGGCGTTCGTCGAGGACGCCGGCTACACGCGCGTCGGCGCCATCATCGGCGACTACGCGTGGGGGCGCTCGGTCGAGAGCGGCATCCAGGAGCACTTCGGCGTCGACGTCGACATCCGCGCCGCACCGGTCAGCGCGAGCGACTTCCGGTCGTTCATCCGGCAGTTCCCACAGGACCTCGAGATGATGATCGCGACCGGCCACCCGCCGGGGTCGCTCTCCATCGCGACCCAGCTAAACGAACTCGGCTACAGCCCCGAGGTAATCACCGGTCCGAGCTTCCCGCCGGGCGTCATCGCCGGCGCGCTCGGCGACCTCGCGTTCGAGGGCGGGTTCACGCACGTCCACAACACCGACGTCTACTCCGACGAGTTCGCCGAGGTCGCTCAGCGGTTCGGCGAGGAGCGGAGCGCGCAGTTCGACACCCACACCGCGTACGGCTACGTCACCGGGAAACTGATCGCGGCGGCCATCGAGGACGCGGGCTCGGCCGACCCGACCGCCATCGCCGACGCCACCCGGAACATCGAGTTCGACACGCTGTTCGCCAACCCCATCCAGTACTCCGAGAACGGCGAACTGGCGAACCAGGTGCAGATTTACAGCCAGCTTACGCCGGAGGCGCCGTCGTACTACCCGGACGGGGATTTCGGCTTCGAAGAGCAGTTCCGCACCGACGCGCTCCCCGCGCTCGCTCCCGACATGTGAGCTGACCCGGGACGAAACAGCCCCGCCGGGGAGACGAACCCCGGTCGGTACGCCCCCTGTCGCCGCCAGCCGTCACACTGCCTCGACGGTCGCTTACCTCACGGTCGACCGTTGGGAGTTCCGAAAGGTATACGTCACTCACCGCATCTGGTATGAGCAACTCATGGTAACGGTCAGCACACTGCTGGGTGTCGCGGTCGACGGCCTCGCGTTCGGGGTGTTCCTCGCCCTGCTCGGCGTCGGCATCACGCTCGTCTTCGGCCTCGGCGAGGTGCTCAACCTCGCAATCGGCGCGTTCGCCGTCCTCACCGTCCTCGTCGCCACCGTGGTCGTCAACGCGGGACAGGGGCTCGTCGTCGCGGCCGTCGTCGCGCTCGTCGCCGTCACGGCCTTCGGACTCGTGGTCGACCGGACGCTCCTCTCGCTCGTCTACCGCTCGGAAGGGGAGGAACGCATCCTCCTCGGCATCTTCACCACGCTCGGACTCACGGTGTTGCTCGACGGCGTCCTCATCAACTTCTTCCCCTCCCGGTACACGCTCCCGCTCGACGTCGGCACCGTCTCGCTCGGCGGCGCGGTCCTCACCGGCAGTTCGCTCGCCGTCATCACCATCGGCGTGGTGGTCCTCGGCGCCCTGTTCGCCTTCCTCCGGGGCACGTTCCTCGGGAAGGCCACCCGGACCGTGTTTCAAGACGAGCGCGGGGCCCGCCTGGTGGGGGTGAACCCCCGCAAGATACGCACGCTCATCTTCGTCCTCTCGGCGGCCGTCGCGGGCCTCGGCGGCCTCGTCTTCGCCGTCGGCTCCGCGGTGTCGGTCGCCAGCGGCTTCCAGTTCACCACGTTCGCGCTCATCATCTCCATCGTCGGCGGCGTCCGGAGCCTCGTCGGCGCCATCACCGCCGGCGTCCTCCTCGGCCTCGTCAACCAGTTCGCCAACTTCTTCGTCGGCTCGTACATCGCCACGATCATCCTCTTCACCGCCGCAATCGTCGTGCTCCTCGTCCGCCCGGAGGCGATCTCATGAGCGACCGTCCCTCCTTCGGCGTCGAGGCGCGGAACGTCCTCCTCGTCGCCGCGGTGTTCGCCCTCGCGCCGCTCCCGGTGCTCGGGAGCAGCTACTACGAGAGCGTGCTCGCGCATCTTGTCCTCATCGCCCTCCTGGCGGTGGCGCTCAACATCGTCTTCGGCCACACCGACCAGCTCTTCCTGTTCGTCGGCGGCCTCGCCGGCCTCGGCGCGTACGCGACGGGCCTGACGGCCGACGCGCTCGGCGTTTCCGCGTGGCTCACGCTCCTGCCGGCGGCCGTCCTCTGCGGCCTCGTCGGCCTCGCCGTCAGCTGGGTCGCCGCCAAGCGGAACTTCACCGTCGTGCTCATCTCCATCCTCACGCTGAACCTCCAACTCGTCTTCACCGAGGTGTTCGTCGGCGCGCGCGACATCACGCGCGGCTCGACCGGCTTCCCGTACGAGTACTTCTCGCTCGAAGTCGTCGCCAGCGCGGTCGGCGTCGGGGAGAAACTCGTCCTCTACTACCTCGTCGTGCTCCTCCTCGTCCTGACGCTGTTTCTCTACCTCCGCCTCGTCCACTCGAAGTACGGCGTGGCGTTCGACGCCATCCGCGAGGACGAAATCGCCGCCGAGTCCATCGGCATCGACGTCGTCCGGTACAAGACCATCGCGGGCTTCATCGGCGCGTTCCTCATCGGCCTCATCGGGGCGTTTTTCGCCCGGGAGTCCGCGTACATCCTCCCCGGGAGCTTCACGTTCCTCGCCGTCGACGTCATCGTCCTCATCGTCCTCGTCGTCGGCGGCCTCCGCACCACGCTCGGCCCGGTCGTCGGCGCGACCATCGTCGTCGCCATCGAGGAGTTCCTCTCCTCCGCACAGAACCTCCAGTCGTGGCGGACCGCCATCTTCGGCGCGCTCCTCATCGTCCTCTTCTTGTACTTCCGCCGGGGCGTCGTCCGCTCGGCGCGCGAGACGCTCGTCGACTTCGGCCTGATGGACGAGGGACGCGAGGGCGGGGGCGGCGGACCGACGACCGACGGCGGGCGGTAGCCGCTCCTCCACCTCGCGCCGTTCTCGCGGGCTGGGAACCGTGCCCCCGTTCTATCCTCGTCGCCGTCGAACTCCCGTTCATGTCCAGTGACGACCTGGCAGAGGCCCGCGGCACCCGGATGACCGACGAGGCGATAGACGACTTCCTCAGCGAGCAGGGGTTCGGCGCGCTCGCGCTCTCGGACGGCGGCCGGTCGTACGCCGTCCCCGTCTCGTTCGGCTACGACGCCGAGCGGGAGCGGTGTTACCTCTCGCTCGTCCGGTTCGGCGACGACAGCGAGAAGCTCCGGTTCGCCGAGACGACGACGTCGGCCGCGCTGTGCTGTTTTTCGGTGGCGTCGCGGTTCGAGTGGCGAAGCGTCGTCGTCCGCGGCCCGCTCGAACCGGTTCCGGAGGACGAGCGCGACCACGCCGAGTCGGTGATGGACGACAACGCGTGGTTCCCCAGTCTCTTCCCGCCCACGGAGCCGATTACGGCCGTCGAGCGGGTCGCGCTTGCGATGGAGGAGGTGTCGGGCCGACGTTCGGGCTGACCGCGAGTTAGAGATACGCTTGCTTGATGTGCTCGGATTCGAGGAGCGCCGCACCGGTGTCCTCGGTGACCATCTCGCCGTTCTCCAAGAGGTAGGCGCGCTCGGCCAGTCCGAGCGCCTTGTGGACGTGCTGTTCGACGAGGAGGACGGTCACCTCGTCGCTGATCTCCTCTATCTTCTCGAACACCCGGGTCGTGATCTGGGGGGCGAGGCCCTCCGACGGTTCGTCGAGCGCGAGGATCTTCGGGCGAGCCATCAGTCCCCGGCCGATGGCGAGCATCTGCTGTTGGCCGCCGCTCATCGAGCCTGCCCGCTGCTCTTGGCGCTCTTCGAGGATGGGGAAGAGTTCGAACACCTCTCGCATCGTCTCGCGGAGTTCGGCGCGCTTCGTGTACGCTCCCATTTCGAGGTTCTCGCGGACGGTCATGTCGCCGAAGAGGTTGCGCTCCTCGGAGACGTGGACGAACCCCTGTCTGACGACCTCGGAGGGGTCCATCCCGGCCACGTCCTCCCCCCAGGCGGTGACGCGCCCGTCGTCGACGGGGTGGAGGCCGGACATCACTCTGAGGAGCGTCGACTTCCCCGCGCCGTTGGGCCCGACGATGGCGACGACGCTGTCCTCTTCGGAGATGTGGAACGAGAGGTCCCACAGCACCTGAATGTTCCCGTACGAGACGTCGATTTCGTCGACTTCGATCACGCTTCGTCCCCCAGGTACGCCTCGATGACCGTCTCGTTCGCGCGGATCTGCTCGGGGGTGCCCTCCGCGATTTTCTTGCCGGAGTTCAGGACGATGATGCGGTCGGCGACGCCCATGATGGCGTCCATGATGTGTTCGATCCAGAAGACGCTCACGCCGCGTTCGTCACGAAGTCGACGGATCGTGTCCGTGAGCCCCGCGATTTCGCCCGGCGTGAGTCCGCTCGCGATCTCGTCGAGGAGGAGCAGTCGCGGCTCCGAGGCGAGCGCCCGCGCGAGTTCGAGTTGCTTCTTCTGGGCGATGGGGAGGTTGCTGGCGAGGGTGTCGGCCTTGTCGTCGAGACCGATGAATTCGAGCGCCTCCCGACCGCGCTCTCTGGCCTCCTCGGTCGAGGGCGAGGCGTCGGAGCCGAACATCGCGCCGGCCGCCGCGTTCTCCAGGACGGTCATCTCGTCGAACACGCGGACGATCTGAAACGTGCGGACGAGTCCGCGCCGGGCGATGAGGTGGGTGTCGAGGCCGACGACGTCGGTTCCGTCGAACTCGATTCGCGCACCCGGTTCGGGTTCGTGGACGCTCGTGATGGTGTTGAACAGCGTCGTCTTGCCGGCGCCGTTGGGGCCGATGAGGCCGACGATCTCCCCGTCACCGATGTCGAAGCTGACGTCGTCGACCGCGACCAGCCCCCCGAACTCCTTGCGGAGGTCGGTCACTGATAACATGATACTCACAGTCCCCGCCAGCACTATAACGCTTTCTCGACGCCGACCCGTGCCGGAACCGGCTGGTGTCTCCCGACTGACGCGTCCGCGCGTCCTACGGTGGCTCGACACCGTTCGGCCGAACCGTTCCTGTTCCTCCCGTTCCGAACCACCTCGACGGGACCGTTCAGCCCAAGTCGACGTAGCCGAACGAACCGGGACGGGTGGGACTGAAAGGGGCCGGTCTCTCGGCGAACCCGGACGAGACACGCACGCGAGCGAAGCGAGCGCGCGCAGCGAGTCCCGGGAGCCGAGAGAGCGGGGGCTTTCGAGGCGTGTTCGACTTCTCCACTGTCCCCTCTCCGACTACTGCTCCCGGTCCACACGCTTTTCTACACCGACCGCGACGGGAGAGACACGATGGGCGATGCGTACCTCATCGGGGCCGGGCAGTCGCCGTTCGGGTCGTTCCCGGACGAGACGTACCGGTCCCTCTTCGACACCGCGTTCGACCGCTGTCTGGGGAGCGTCGACGGCGACGTCGACCCCAGCGAGATAACCGAGGCGTTCGTCGGAACGCTCGGCGTCGGCGGCCGACAGATCGGCCTCAGCGGCCCCGCCGTCACCGAACACCTGGGGCTCCACGGGATTCCGACGACCCGCGTCGAGAACGCCTGCGCTTCCAGCGGCTACGCGCTCCGGAACGCCGTCGCCGCGGTGCGGGCAGGGATGGCCGACCTCGTCCTCGCCGGGGGTACGAGGTGATGACCGACACGAGCGGCGACCACACGAAGTGGTGGCTCGGCGTCTCCGGGGAGACCGAGTGGGAGCGTCTCTCGGGAACGACCTTCGCCGGCGTGTACGCACAGATGGCGAGCGCGCACATGGCCGAGTACGGCACGACGACGGAGGACCTCTCGCGCGTCGCCGTGAAGAACCACTCGAACGGCGCGCAGAACCCCGACGCCCACCTCGGCTTCGAGTGCACGCTGGAGGACGCGATGAACGCGCCCTCGGTCGCGGACCCGCTGAACCTCTACCACTGCTGTCCGACGACCGACGGCGCGAGCGCCGTCCTCGTCGCGAGCGAGGACCTGGCTCGAAAGCTCTCGGACGAACCCATCAAAATCGCGGGCGTCGGCGCGGCCAGCGGTCGCGTCGGCCTCTTTCAGCGCCCCTCGCTGACCTCGATTCCGGCGACGCGAACCGCCGCCGAGCGCGCCTACGAGGAGGCCGGGGTCTCCCCGACCGACCTCGACTTCGCGGAGGTCCACGACTGCTTCGCCATCGCGGAACTGCTCGCGTACGAGGATCTCGGCTTCTGCGACCCCGGTGGCGCCGGTGAACTCCTCCGGGAGGGCCGCACCGACCCCGACGGCGACCTGCCGGTGAACACCAGCGGCGGCCTCAAGTCGAAGGGTCACCCCATCGGCGCGACGGGGACGGGACAGGTCGTCGAGGCGTTCAAGCAGTTCCGCGGGAAGGCGGCGGTCCAGACCGACGACCCGCAGTACGGTCTCACGCACAACGTCGGCGGGTCCGGAGGCGGCGTCACGGTCCACGTGTTCGAGCGGGCCGCGGAGGTGGGGTCGTGACCGCTGGTGAGGGCAGGAGAGGAATCGTCGCCGCGGGCGTGTACGTCCCGCGGGCCCGCGTCACGAGCGAGGCCGTCCGGGAGGCCTGGGGCACGTTCGCGGGGAAGGGCATCGACACCGCTGCGGTCCCCGCGGGCGACGAAGACGCGCTGACGATGGGCGTCGCCGCCGCGCGGCGCGCTCTCGACAACGCGTCGCTCGACCCCACCGATGTGACGACGGTGGCGTTCGCGACGACGACCCCGCCGCTCGCCGAGGAGGGACTCACCCCTCGGCTGGGACGGGCGCTGGGACTCTCCGAGACGGTTCGCGGATTCCACCACGGGCAGAGTACGGCCGCCGGCGCGGACGCGCTGGAGACGGCGCTCTCGGCGACCGGCCCCGCGCTGGCTGTCGTCGCCGACGCGCCGACGGGTGACCTCGGGGGCACCGACCACGCGATGGGTGCCGGCGCGGCCGCGTTCGTCGTCGGCGAGGACGCGCCCGTCACCGTCGTCGGCCGCGCGGCGGCGACGGACGAGGCACCGGGGCTGCGCCTCCGCGAACCCGGCGGAGAGACCACGTCGCTCGACATCACGAGCTACGAGCGGGGAGTCGTTCGAGAGACCGTCCGCCGGGCCGTCGCCGGTCTCGACGTCGACCCCGACGACGTCGGCGGCGCTGCCGTCCACCAGCCGAACGGGTCGCTCCCGTACCGCGTTGCGGGCGAGGGGATTCCGACTTCCGCCGTCGCCGCGGGCCTCGTCGTCGACCGCATCGGCGACGCCGGCGCGGCGACCGTTCCCATCGGCCTTGCCGCCGCTCTCGAATCCGTGGATGAGTCGACGCCGGCCGACGGAGTGACGCTCGCCGCGTTCTTCGGGAGCGGATCGAGCGCTGTCGCCGTCGCCTTCGAGGGGAGTCTCGACAGCGACGAGGCGGTGACAGTCGACGGCGATGCGGACGAGAGCGAGAACGAGGGGGTGAGCTACGTCGAGTCGCTCCGCAAGCGCGGACGCCTCGGCGACGGCGACGTCGCCGGCGGCGGGGCGAACGTCTCGCTCCCGAACTGGCGGCGCACGCTCGACGGCCGATACCTACACACGGCCGGTCGGTGCCCCGCGTGTGACGCGCTCTCGTTCCCCGGCGAGGGTGCCTGCGACGCCTGTCACGAGCGCGTCGAGTTCGAACGAGTCCCGCTCGAACGCGAGGGAACCGTCGAGGCGCGGACGGTCATCGGCCACGGCGGCGCGCCGCCGGAGTTCGTCGACCTCCAGCGGCGCGAGGGCGCGTACGGCGCGGTACTGGTTCGACTCGCCGCGCGCTCGGGCGGGGGGTCGGTCGTCGTCCCCGCCCAGGTGACCGACTGCGACCCGGGTGACGTCGCGGTCGGTGACGCCGTCCGGACGACCGTCCGCCGAATCTACACGCAGGAGGGCGTGTCGCGCTACGGGGCGAAGTTCGTGCCGGCGGAGTCGACGGAGACGGGTCGGTGACGACCCGAACCGACCGCCTGCACGACCGCGTCCGCGTCGAGTACCGGACGGACCGCGTCGCGTGGGTGGTGCTCGAACCGGGCGACGAGTCGATGAACAGCTTCACCGCCCCCGTCGTGGATGCGATGCGCGAGGGTGTCGCGGTCGCTGCCGAGCGCGCGCGGGTCGTCGTCCTCCGTGGGGAGGGGGGATTCGCCGTCGGCGCGGACCTCCGGCATCTCCGCGAGCAACCGCCCGAGTCGCGTTCGGAGGTCGTCGACGACATCGTCTCGGCGTCGAACGAACTCGTCACCGCCATCCGCGCCGTTCCCGCGCTCGTCGTCGCCGCGGTCACCGGTGTCGCGGCCGGCGGCGGGTTCGGTTTCGCGCTCGCCTGCGACCTCGTCGTCGCCCACGAGGAGGCGACGTTCGACGCGGCCTACGCGCGCATCGGACTGACCCCCGACAACGCGACGCCGTTCTTCCTCGCGCGACTCCTCGGGCCGTACCGCGCCCGGGAGGTGCTGTTCTCGCCCGACCCGCTGTCCGCGGAGGAAGCCCGTGACTTCGGCCTCGTCTCGGCCGTCTACGACGGGTCGCCCGCGGCGTTCGACGACCAGGTCGCAGGGTTCGTCGAGCGGTTCACCCGCCATCCTCCCTCCCTGGTCGGCGAGACGAAGGCGCTCGTCGACAGCGCCCTGGAGACGAGTCTGGACGAACACCTCGCGCTCGAACGCGAGGCCGTCGTCGCGGCGAGCGGGACCGACCGCTTCGCGGAGGGCATCGACGCGTTCTTCGACCGGCGCGACCCCGACTGGGCCTGACTCGCGCGTCTCTCACGTCTCCCGGTCGGGATGGGCGTCGAGCGCCGCGCGCTGGAGGCGGCGCCCCTCGTCGGTCACCACGTCGAGGTCGGGGACGGGCGTCGGCGTGTTCGCGTCGTCGACGGCGACGTACGTCGCGTACGAACTCGTCGTGAGTTCGGTCTCGCCGGTTCGTGGGTCCTCCCGGAAGGCTCTGAGCCGGACCTTGACGCTCGTCCGACCCGCCTCGTACACGTACGACTCGACGAGCGCCGTCTCCCCGACGGGGATGGGCCGCTCGAAGTTCAACTCGTCCATCTTCGCCGTCACACACGTCTCGCCGGCGAAGCGCATGGCCGAGAGGCCGCCGAGGCCGTCGAGCCACTTCATGACGTTGCCGCCGTGTGCGCTCCCGAAGTTGTTCGAGTGGTTCGGCTGGACCTCCCAGCGGTTCTCCAGGTACGTGTCCATCAGCGTCGGCATAGGGCGTCGTTCGCCGCCCCGGCTGAAAACCTCTCGCCCGCACGGTGAATCGTCTCGACGATGCGAAGCTATTTGCCGCCCGCTTCGCGTCGTACACGACATGACCTCCGACCCTGTCACGCTCGACGTCTCCGCGGGCGTCGCCACCGTGACCATCGACCGCCCCGACCGGAAGAACGCCCTGTCAGCGGCGGTCGCCGGCGCGCTCGCCGACCACTTCTCGGCCATCGACGACCGCGACGACGTCCGCTGCGTCGTCGTCACGGGGACGGGCGGGGCGTTCTGCGCCGGCGGCGACATCGAGCGGATGCGCGAGCGGGCCGACTCCGACGCCCCGGTCGACGACCACGTCCGCGAACTCCAGCGGACGGTGAGCCGAGGGGTCGCGAGCGTCGCCGCCTGCTCGCTCCCGACGGTCGCACGGATAGACGGTCCGGCGGTCGGTGCGGGCGCGACGCTCGCCATCGCCTGCGACCTCCAGGTCGCCTCCGAGTCGAGCGTCGTCGGCTTCTCCTTCCGACGGGTCGGTCTGAGCGTCGACTCGGGCGCGTCGCACCTCCTGCCCCGGGTGGTCGGGGTCAACACCGCCAAGCGCCTCGTGTTCACGGGCGAACTCCTCTCGGCGGCCGAGGCCGAAGAACTGGGCCTCTTCACGCACGTCTTCGACGACGACGAGTTCGACGAGCGCGCCGACGAGGTGGTCGAGACCGTCGCCGAGGGGCCGACCGTCGCGCTCAGACACGCGAAGCGCCTCCTCGACGAGGGTGCGCGGAAGCCGTACGAGCAGGCCGTCAGGGACGAGGCCGTCGCCCAGGGCCTCGTCTACGACTCCGATGACCACGCCGAGGGTGTCGAAGCGTTCCTCGACAAGCGCGACGCCGAGTTCGAGGGGCACTGAGCCCGCACGTCGGCCGTCGGAGAACGTCGATGGCGGGCTTCGGACACCGGCGGGAGCGGACGGGCGAGGTGTGGTGTTTTATGCCCTCCGCGTCGTGGGTAAGGCGACGATGCAAGTGTGTGTACTCGGCGCGGGGACCATGGGCCACGGCATCGCGCAGGTCGCCGCGATGGCCGGCCACGACGTCCGCCTCCGCGACATCGAACGGTCGTACGTGAACGACGGACTCGACGCCATCCGCTCGAACCTCGACGGCGGGGTCGAACGCGACAAACTCTCGGCCGACGAGGCCGACGCGGCGTTCGACCGCATCGAGGGGGTCACCGACCTCGAAGCCGCGGTGTCGGGCGCGTCGCTCGTCGTCGAGGCCGTCCCCGAAGACATCGACCTCAAGCAGGAGACGTTCCGCGACGTCGAAGGGTGCGCCGACGAGGAGACGGTCATCGCCACCAACACCTCGTCGCTGTCGGTCACGGAGATCGCGAGCGTCCTCGATTCGCCTGCCAGAGCCGTCGGCCTCCACTTCTTCAACCCGGTCCACATCATGGGCCTCGTCGAGGTCGTCCTCGCCGAACAGACCGACGCCGACACCCGCGCGTTCGCGCTGTCGTTCGTCGACGACATCGACAAGACCGCGGTCGAGGTCAGAGACGCGCCGGGCTTCGCGTCCTCCCGACTGGGCGTCGCCCTCGGCTGTGAGGCCATGCGGATGGTCGAGGAGGGGGTCGCCTCCGCGGACGACATCGACGCTGCGATGGAACTCGGCTACCGACACCCGATGGGGCCCCTCGAACTGACCGACGTCGTCGGCCTCGACGTCCGCCTCGACATCCTCGAATACCTGCGGGAGGAACTCGGCGAGCGCTTCCGGCCCCCGCAGGTGCTCAAGCGGAAGGTCCGCGCCGGCAACCTGGGCAAGAAGAGCGGCGAGGGGTTCTACGTCTGGGAGGACGGCGAGGCGGTGCGGCCCGCCGACGGCGACACGGGAGGGGACGGCGCGTGACCGACCTGCCGCACGCCGACGACTGCGACCTCGTTCGGTGCTCGGTCGACGACGACGTCGCCCGGGTCACCATCGACCGACCCGACGCTCGGAACGCGCTCAACGGCCAGGTCCGGACCGAGTTGAAACGGGTCGTCGGCCGCATCGCCGAGAGCGACGTCCGCGTGGTCGTCCTGACCGGCGCGGACGAGGCGAAGGCGTTCGTCGCCGGCGCGGACGTCTCGGAACTCCGCGAGCGCGACACGTTCGAACAGCGCGAGGCGAGCCGACGCCCCCGGGTGTACGAGGCCGTCGCGGACCTGCCGCAACCCGTTATCGCCCGCCTCAACGGCCACGCGCTCGGCGGCGGCTGCGAACTCGCGCTCGCCTGTGACGTCCGCGTCGCCCACGAGCGGGCGAAGATCGGTCAGCCCGAAATCAACCTCGGGCTCATCCCCGGCGGTGGCGGCACGCAGCGTCTCCCCCGGCTCGTGGGAGAGGGACAGGCGATGCGGCTCGTCCTCACCGGCGAACTGGTGTCGGCCGAAGAGGCGCGGGAACTCGGGCTGGTGGACGTCGTCTGTTCGGACGAGGAGTTCGACGCTCGCGTCGACGACATCGCCCGCTCGATGGCCGACAAGTCACCACTCGCGCTCGAACTCGGGAAGGAAGCCATCAAGGCGAGCAGTCGTCTCGGCCTCGAAGACGGCCTCGACTACGAGGCGAACCTGTTCGTTCAGCTCTTTTCGTCCCACGACAAGAACGAGGGCATCGACGCGTTCTTCGAAGAGCGCGACCCCGAGTGGAAGGGGCGATAGCGTTCGGGAGCGCCCGGCTGCGTTCCGAGTCCCCGTCAGGGTTCGCTCATCCGGAGGACGGGCTTGATGGTGTCACCGGACTCGGAGTCTTCGACGGCCTGCTCGATGTCCTCGAAGTCGTAGTACGTGACGAGTTCGTCGAACGGGAACTTTCCTTGCCTGTAGAGTTCGATGAGGTCCGGGATGAACTGCTGTGGGTCGGAGTCGCCCTCGACGATGCCGGTGATGGTGCGGCCGAGCAGGATGAGGTTGTTCACGTCGTAGCTCGCCTCGGTGCCCAGTGCCGGCGCGCCGATGATGCCGAGCGTCCCGCGGTGGGCGAGGGCTTCGACGGCCTGTTCGGCTACCTGCGGCACGCCGGTCGTCTCCAGCGCGTAGTCGGCGCCGCCGCCCGTCAGTTCCTGGACGTGTTCGACCACGTCGTCGACCTCCTCGGGGTTGACGGTGTGAGTCGCGCCGAGTTCGGCCGCCTTCTCCAGTCGGTTGGGCTTGAGGTCGATGGAGAGTATCTCGGTACAGCCCTTGATGCCCGCGGCCATCACGGCCGACAGTCCCACGGAGCCGGCCCCGAAGATGGCGATGGACGACCCCGCCTGCGGGTCGAGCGTGTTGATGACGCCGCCCGCACCGGTCTGGATGCCACAGCCGAGCGGCCCCAGGAGTTCGAGGGGCACGTCGTCGTCGACAGGGACCACGTTGCGCTCGGTGGCGATGGCGTACGTCGCGAACGACGACTGGCCGAAGAACCGCCCGCTGATGGTCTCTCCCTCCTTCGAGAGCGGCGAGGTGCCGTCCGACGGCCGCGACCCGCCGAAGTTGTACGCGAAGAAGTCCTCGCAGTAGGCGGGGTGGCCGTCCCGACAACTCGTGCAGGTGTGGTCGAAGTCGAAGCTCAGTACGACCCGGTCGCCCGGTTCGACGGCCGTGACGCCCTCGCCGACTCGTTCGACCACGCCCGACCCCTCGTGTCCCAAGACGGCGGGAAGCGGCGTCGGATACATCTGGTCGCGGACGATCATGTCGGTGTGACACACGCCCGCGCCGACGACCCGGACGAGCACCTCGTCGGCCTGCGGTTCCTCTAGCTCGACTGACTCGATTTCGAACGCACCACCCTCCTCTCTGACGACCGCTGCGTCTATCTGCATGCATCCAATCCACGGAGCAATCTTACATAAACATTCGGAACGTTTTGTCCGGTCGCGGCGCTCCGACGGGTCGCGACTCCGTTCGCTCCCTCTCGCTCGCGTTACGTCGTTCGTGATGGAATAAGTTGTATCGAGCGAACCGACAAAGCTGTTCGATTAGACTAGATGCGTGATTTTCGCGGATGTATATCGATAAAAACAGCCACAACCGATAAACAAGTCGGAAACAGAACTAAACAAGTGAAGTGGTGGACTCATTGGTACAATTAATTATATTCGATCGACACGTGAGACTCGCTCGTTTCCGGCGGTCTCTCGGAACGCCCCGCTTCGGTCGCCGGTCGTGTGGTGGAGGAACACGCAAACCCCATACCGCTGCCTTTCTAACCCCCACCCATGCCAGAAGCACCACCGACTGACGAGGGCTGGTTCGTGCTCCACGACTTCAGAACCGTCGACTGGGACGCCTGGCGCGACGCGCCGGAGCGAGAACGGCGTCGCGCCGTCGAGGAGGGCGTCGCCTATCTCTCCGCCCACGAGGCCGTCGAGGACGCCGACGAGGGAGCGAGCGCCGTCTTCAGCGTCCTCGGGCACAAGGCGGACCTGCTCGTCATGCATCTCCGCCCTTCCCTCGACCACCTCTCGCGCGCCGAGCGCCAGTTCGAAACGACGGCGCTCGCCGGTTTCACCGACCAGGCGACGTCGTACGTCTCGGTCACCGAGGTGTCGGGCTACGTCTCGGACGACTACTTCACCGGGACGAGGAGGACATCGACGAGGGTCTCAGGCGGTACATCGAGGGGAAGATGACGCCCGACCTCCCCGACGACGAGTACGTCTCCTTCTACCCGATGTCGAAGCGCCGCGAGGGCGAGGACAACTGGTACATGCTCCCGTTCGACGAACGCCGCGAGATGATGTCGACCCACGGCGACACCGGCCGGGAGTACGCCGGGCGGATCAAACAGATCATCTCCTCCTCGGTGGGCTTCGACGACTACGAGTGGGGCGTCACCCTCTTCGGCGCGGACCCGACGGACATCAAGGACATCGTCTACGAGATGCGCTTCGACGAGGTGTCGGCCAGATACGGCGAGTTCGGCCGGTTCTACGTCGGCCGGCGGTTCCCGCCGAGCGACCTCGGCGCGTACCTCGCGGGCGAGTCCGTGCCGACGGGTGGGGCCGACGAGGGTCACCCCCACGCTCACGCGGCCGCGGGCGACCACCCACACGGCTCCGACCACGCCCACGGCGGGTCCGGCGACCACCCGCACGGCTCCGACCACGCCCACGGCGGCGAGGGCGGTGGACACGACCACGGGGGTGAGAGCGACGACGACGCGGACATCCGCGGCGAACTCGACGACCTGAACATCTACGCCGGCAAGCCCCACGGCGAGGACGTCTACGCGACCGTCCTCTACTCCGAGGCCGACCCCGACGAACTGTTCGAGGAGGTCGACGGTCTCCGGAAGAACTTCGACCACTACGGCACGCACGTCAAGACCGCCGTCTACGAGGCCGAGACGGTCGACAGGACGGCCGTGGTGAGCATCTGGGAGACCGGTTCCGCCGCCGAAACTGCTGCGGGTTTCCTCTCGGAACTCCCCGACATCGTCTCCCGCGCGGGCGAGGAGAGCGGCTTCGGGACGATGGGGATGTTCTACACGGTGAAGCCCGAGTACCGCGAGGAGTTCGTCGAGAAGTTCGACGTCGTCGGTGGCCTGCTCGGCGAGATGGAGGGCCACCACGAGACGGCGCTGATGGTCAACCGCGAGGACGAGAACGACATGTTCATCTCCAGCCAGTGGCGCTCGCAGGAGGACGCGATGGGCTTCTTCCGCTCCGACGACTTCCGCGAGACGGTCCAGTGGGGCCGGGACGTGCTCGCCGACCGCCCGCGGCACGTGTTCCTCGCCTGAGGCGCTCCGCCTGACACGCCGTCCGAACGCGTTTCGACCGTCTCTCTCGCACCGACTCCCGACGCCGGTTTCTTATTCGTTCCACCCGAGACCACGACAATGGCGGACTACCGTGCGCTCGCCGAGCAGGACCCCGTGGGGCGATGTGTCGTCCGCGACGCCGCCGTCGTCTACGTCAACGCGCGGTTCGCCGCACTCACCGGGTTCGACGCCGACGACCTCGTCGGACGCGACCCGCGCGACGTGTTCGTGGTCGACGGGGACGAACCTGGGGAAGACGACGACGCGGACGGCCACGAGGGCGGTGGAGACGCGGACGACGGCGACGACGTCCGTCCGTTCCTCGCCGGTCAGCGTCTCCCCCCGACACGGAACTCGACCAGCGGGTGACGATTCGCAGACGGAATCGGCCGCCGCTCGAAGCGACGGTTCGGGTCACGCGCATCGAGTACGACGGCGCACCGGCGACGCTGGCAGTCGTCGTCCCGTCCGCGTCGGCTCGAACCGACGCCGGGTCGGTGCTCGAACGGGCGACGGCCGACCTCGTCCGCGCGACGGACCGCCACGACGTGTGTTCCGTCGCCGTCGCGGCGGCGTCGGAGATACTCGGCTTCGAGGCCGTCGCCGCCTACGCGCTCGACGACTCCGGCACGCTCTCGACCGTGGCGTCGACCACGTCGGGGGCGACGCTTCCGGCCGAACTCCCGACCGAGGGTGCCGTCTGGCTGGCGTTCCTCTCCGGCGACAGCCGCGTCGTCCCCGGCGAGGAGTGTGGGCTGGAGTCCGACGCCGACCTGCTCGTCGTTCCGCTCGGCGACGCCGAACTCCTCGTCGCCGCCGCTGTGCCCGACCGCCGACTCGACACGGCAGCCGAACTGGTCGACCTCCTGGCGACGAACGTGGGGGCGGCGCTCGGCCGCGTCCGTCGCGAACGGCGGCTCGAACGCCTCCACGAGGCGACCCGCGGCCTCATGGTCGCCGAGACGGAGTCGGAGATCGCCGAGGTCGCCATCGACACCGCTCAGGACGTGCTGCAGCACGACCTCTGTGGGCTCCATCTCTACGACGCCGACCGCGACGTGCTCCTCCCTGTCGCCGCGAGCGAGCGGACGCGGGAGTTCGTCGGCACCGACGGGGAGCTACCGACGTTAGAACGCGGCGACAGCCTCGCGTTCGACGCGTTCGAGACCGGGGAGACGCGCGTGTACGACCGCGTCAACGAGGTGGACGGGGTGATGGATCCCACGACGGAGATCCGGAGCGAACTCCTCGTCCCGCTCGGCGACCGCGGCGTCTTCCTCGCGGGGTCGGTCCTCCCCGGACACTTCGACGAGACCGACGTCTCACTGGCGAAGGTGCTCTGTGCGAACGTGGAGGCGGCGCTCGAACGCGCCGAGCGGGAGACGGCCTTCAGAGAGCAGCGGGCGGAACTCGAAGAGCGGAACGGCCGCCTCGACGAGTTCGCGTCCGTCGTGAGCCACGACCTCCGCAACCCGCTGAACGTCGCACAGGGGCGCCTCGAACTCGCCCGCGAGGAGTGCGAGAGCGAGCATCTCGACGCCGTCGCTCAGAGTCACGACCGGATGGCGGAACTCATCGACGACCTGCTCACCCTCGCCCGGCAGGGCCGCGGCCTCGACGACACCGAACGCGTCGCCCTGACCGAACTCGCCCTGACGTGCCGCCAGGCGTTCGAGGCGGTTGAACTCGCCGTCGTCGACGACCTGACCGTCGAGGCCGACCGGAGTCGCCTGCGCGAACTCGTCGAGAACCTCCTTCGCAACGCGGTCGAACACGCCGGCCCCGACCCGACCGTCCGACTCGGCGCGCTCGGCGCTCCCGACGACCCGGTCGGCTTCTACGTCGAGGACGACGGGCCCGGGATTCCCGAAGACGACCGCGAGCAGGTGTTCGAACACGGCTACTCGACCGACGCCGACGGGACCGGCTTCGGACTCGCCATCGTGCGCGCCGTCGCCGACGCGCACGGCTGGGACGTCGAGGTGACGGAAGGAAGCGACGGCGGTGCGCGGTTCGAAATTCTGTTCTGACCGCTACTCTAACTCGATCTGGTCGACGAGTTCGTCCAGCGGGACTGCCTCGTCGTCACCGCCCGACAGGACGTAGACGAGGACGGCGACGACTCCGGTCAGGAGCGTCGCGGCGACCCACTTCCCGACCGGTCGGTCCCGTTTTCGCGCGTCGGCGGCGACGAGCGCCGCGAGGACGGCGTGGACGGCGAGCGTGACCTTCAGGAGCGTCGTCTTCGACACGGTCAGTCACCCGCCGCCTGCTTGTCGACGCCTTCGAGGTCCGCGCCACCCACGGAGGAGCGGAGCGAGTCCATCCCGTCGAAACGGTCGACGCCGAAGTTGTTCCGGTAGAGCTGCTCGACGCGGTCGAACTCCTCGTCGGACAGCGGCGGCGTCTCTGGCGCCCGCGACCACGCCGTGACGTCCTCCTTCGTGCGGAACGTCGGCGTGACGGCGGCCACCTCGTCGTGTGCGAGGAGCCACTGGATCGACGCCTGTGCCATCGTTCGTTCCCCCTCTCGTTCGAGGAACCGCAGCGATTCGAGCTTCTCCCACCCCGTCTCGTACCACTCGCTCGGACGGTGCGCGCGGTGGTCGCCCTTCCCCAACTCCGTGTCGGGCGTCACCTGCTCGTTCAAGAGCCCAGACGAGTGGGGGACGCGCGCCACGACGGAGGTGTCGGCGTCGCTCGCGCGGATGGTCTCGATGAAGTGCCGTCCGGGCGTCTGCTCGAAGACGTTGAACACGGTCTGGACCGCGTCGAAGTCGAGTTCGACCGCCCTGTCGCCCTCGGCGAGCCAGCCGATGGAGGGGCCGAGCGCCCACCCGAGCGCCTCCACTTTCCCCTCTTCCTGGAGGGTTTCGAGCGTCTCCATCACGTCGGGCGTCACCTCGTCGACGTTCGCGTTGTGCAGCTGGAGGAAGTCGACGTGGTCGGTGCCGAGTCTGTCCAGCGAGCGGTCGACCGCCGTCCGAATCCACTCGGGCGTCACCTTCTTCGGGAGTTCGCCGTGGCCGGCCTGCGGGTTGTTGTAGAAGTCGTAGCCGATTTTCGTCGCGAGCGTCACCTCGTCGCGGCGGCCCTCGATGGCCTGCCCGACGAGTCGCTCCGAGTCGCCGTGGCCGTACACGTCGCCGGTGTCGATGTAGGTGACGCCGCAGTCGAGGGCGTGGTGGACCAACTCGACCGCCTGCTCTTCTGTACGATCACCCCACCAGTCCGTGCCGACGACCCACGCGCCGAAACCGACCTCGCTCACCTCGACGCCGGAGTCACCGAGTTCGCGGTGCTTCATGTCCTCCCGTCGGGCTTGCGGCGACTTATACTGACTGCTGTCTCCCAGCGTGTGGGTTCGGTCGCCGTATCCATCTCCTCTCGCGCGTTCGCCTCCAGTCCCGTGCCCACGACACCGCACACTCCCTCCCCGGCACCGCCAGTCGCTCGCGCGCGGCCTCCGGGGGACAGTCGAGCGCGACCCCGTACCACTCGCTCGTCGGGGCGAGCAGTCGCGCGTACCGCTCCTCGCCGTACGCGTCGTGCGGGTCGTCGCCGTACGCGACCCCCGTTCCGGGCGATGACGCGGAGTTCGTCGAGGAGCGCCAGCACCGAGCGGCGGTCGCCCTCCCACGAATCGTCCTGTCGCGTCCGCCCGTTCTCTGTCGTGCCCGTCCGTCCTCCGTCATCGTCCGACGGTTCAGTCGCCGCGCACGTGAACTCGACACCGACCCCCTCTCCCGGTCGGCTCAGCCGGCCGGTCGGTCACTCCAGCCGCGTCCCGTCCCGCGGGCAGTAGTCGTACTCCTCGGCTTCCGTCCGAAAGCCGCAGGCGGGACACGTCCGCACCGACTCCTCGCTCCCGCCGCGCCCTCGAAACAGGAACGGCACGAACGGCACGAAGAGGAAAAAGGCGAGCGTGTCGAACTGCCACCAGAGGACGACGCTCACGAGCAGGCTGACGACGAGTCCGGCGAGCGCCGTGAGGGTTCGCGAACTGACCACGTCGAAGCTCGGGAACCGACGCAGAAAAACGGCGCGAAGCAAGCGTTTTTCCATCCGCCCGACCGAGACGGGCTATGGATCTGTCCGGGCTCCGCGTGGCGACCCTCTCGCTCGGGGAGCACACGCCGGAGCAGGAGGCGGCGTACGACTCCATCGGGGGGGCCGCCGTCGACCATCTCGATCTGACGGCCGTCGCCGCCGGCGACGCACGACTCGCCGACTACGACGTCTGCTGGTGGCACCGTGACCGTCCGCTCGATTGGGTCGACGACGGCGGGGCGACGCTCGCTGGCTGTGCCGACCCGGTCGACGACGCCCTCCGGGAGGGCTGTGGCCTCCTCCTGACGCTGCACGCGCTCTCGGCCGTCTCCGAACTCGGCATCGACTCCGTCCCCCCCGACGCGACGGGCCACGAGAGCGCCCCGGCGCAGACGGGCTACCTCGCGAAGACGGTCCACCGCGACCACCCCGCATTCGAGACGTTCGACGGCCTCCGCGTCCACACTCGCGCGGCGGACGCCGACACCGCCTTCGCCCGCTACGAGCGCGTCCTCCCCGAACGGGGGACCGTCCTCGCGGCCGAGGTACGGGGAGAGGACCTCCTCGTCGACCGGAAGCCGCTCGTCGAGTGGCAGGTCGGCCCCGGTCGAGTCGTCGGCGCCGGCGTCGGCTTCTCGTTCGCGAACGCCCGCGACTTCGAGTGCGCCGCCGCCCAGGAGCGACTCGTCGGGAACCTCCTCGTCGCCCTCGGCACCCGCCGATGCCCCGACTTCACCGACCGTCCGACGACGACCGAGGGGTTCGAGCGGCTCCGGGACGCGCTCGCGGACGACCACCACCGCCCCCGGTATCACTTCGCCCCGCCCGCCAACTGGCTGAACGACCCCAACGGCCTCGTCCACCACGACGGCGTCTACCACCTGTTCTACCAGTACAACCCCGGCGGTCCCTCTCACGGTACTATCCACTGGGGCCACGCCACGAGCGAGGACCTCGTCCACTGGGAGGACGAGCCAGTGGCGCTGTCGCCCGACCCCGACGGCCCCGACCGCGACGGCTGCTGGTCGGGGTGTGCCGTCGACGACGACGGGACGCCAACGCTCCTCTACACCGGCGGGCGAGACCGAAGACAGCTCCCGTGTCTGGCGACGGCCGCGAGCGACGACCTCGGCGAGTGGGTAAAACACGCCGAGAACCCCGTCATCGAGACGGTCCCCGACGACCTCCCGATTCTCGGCACGGAGCACTGGGAGGCGGAGTTCCGCGACCACTGCGTCTGGCGCGAGGGTGAGACGTGGTACCACCTCATCGGCTCCGGGGTGGCCGACGTCGGCGGAACCGCGCTCCTCTACAGGGGAGAGACGCTCGACGAGTGGGAGTACGTCGGCCCCCTCCTCACCGGGGACTGGGAGGGTGCGGGCCCGGTGTGGGAGTGCCCCGAACTGCTTGACTTCGGCTCCACGCAACTCCTGCACGTCTCGAACTACGCCGAGGTCCGCTACTTCCTCGGCGAGGCGGACCTCTCGACGCCGGGGTTCGAAGTCGAGGCACAGGGCCGCCTCGACTACGGCGACTTCTACGCGCCCCAGACCATGACCGACGCGACGGGTCGGCGGCTCATGTGGGCGTGGGTGCCCGAGGCGCGCGGGGTCGAACCGCAGTGGGAGGCCGGCTGGTCGGGGCTCATGACGCTCCCGCGCGTCGTCGACCTCGACGAAAACGGCCGCCTCCGGCAGCGTCCCGCCCCCGAACTCGAATCGCTCCGTGGCGAGCGGCTATCCGACGGATACGAACTCGCTCCCGAGGAGCGGACGACGCTCTCCCTCTCGGGCAACGCGTACGAACTCGACCTCTCCGTCGAGCGGGACCCGGGCGCGACGTTCGAACTCGTCCTGTTCGAGTCGCCGGCGCGCACCGAACGCACCGTCGTCCGGTGGGAGGGCGACGAACTCGTCGTCGACCGCTCGCGGAGCAGCCACGGTCACGCCGCCGAAGCGGGCGAACAGCGACTCCCGCTCGGCCCGGTCGAGACGGACGGCGCACCCATCGACGAACACGCTCACGTCACCGACGGCGGTCGGGGGGAAACAACGACCTCTCGCTGCGGGTGTTCGTCGACGGCTCCGTCGTCGAACTGTTCGCGAACGGGTCGCGGTGTCTCACCTCGCGCGTGTACCCCTCCCGGAAGGACGCCGAGGGGGTCTCGTTCGTCGCCCGCGACGGGGTCGTCTCCGTCTCCGTCGACGCGTGGAAACTCGCTTCCGCCGTCTGATCGGCTGACCGCGTCGGCCGTTCGAGTGCTCACCCGAAGAGGAAGACGAGCGCGGCAGTCGTGGCGGCCGCGACGACGACGGCGACGGCGGTTATCTTCGCCGCCTGGAGTTGGTCCTCGCGCCGGTCGGTCGCGTCCGTGACGCTCCCCGCGCTCCCGCCGGAGCCGGTGAAGTCGTAGCGGCTGAGCAGCGCCAGCCGCACGCAGAAGCCGGTGTACGCCTGAATCACCCACTCGAAGCCGAAGCTGAGCGGGACGAAGACGCCGACGAGGAGCGCGGATGGAACGACGCCGAACAGATGCGCGACCACGTACGCCGCCGCGGCACCGAACGCGACAGCACCGCGGCGGAGCCGTCGTCGCCGCTGTCGTCGACCGATGTTGCAGTATCCGGGCTGGTAGCCGGTCACACCGGGGCTAGTCGACGCGCTCGCTTGAGGGTTATCTTCCCCCGACGGGGTCAGTACCCGTCTCCGCCGCCATCGTCCCGCTCCGCTCGCAGGCGGGCGATTCGTTCGTCTTCGGTCTCGGGCAGGTCCTCCTCTTCGGTCGGCAGGTGGCCGTGGTCGAGTGCCCCGCGAATCCACGTCTCCCTCCCGTCGACGCCGAGTCTGAGCGTCGGCGCCAGCGTCCCGCCGAAGCGCCTGAACTGCTCCGACTCGGGGAGGTACGCGACGTCGTCGAGCGTGGGCCGGTCGTAGTCGTAGTAGTTGAGAAAGGAGGTGACGAGGACTTCGTCTCTGTGGCCGTAGGCGAGCCACGAGTACGCCTGAAACGGGGCGTTGCTTGGATTGGTGGCGACGAGGCCCGACCCGTTCAGCGGTTCGTATCGCTCGAATAGGGAGTCGGCGGCGAAGCCGTACAGCGCGTCGTACCCCTCTATCCCCGGTGCGAACGTGTGCCTGTGGCTGGCGACGAACAGGTAGTACGTCCCCTCGCGGTAGACGACGTGCGGCCGTTCGAGTTCCTGGTTGACACAGACCGCGTCGACGAGCGGCGGCAGGAGTTCGCACTCGGTCGGGTCGGTTTTCGAGGTTCGGGCGATGCCGACCGAGCCGTTGAACTCCTGTCGCGCGGCGTCGCCGCCGCACGCGTCCGAGCCCTCGGGGACGGGCGTGTTCGCCTCGAAGAGGACGTACGCCTCCCCCGTCTCGGGGTCCTCGAAGTACCACGGGTCGCGGAACGTGTATATCATCCCCCGGGACTGCTCCTGGCGCTCGTACCACTCCCCGTCCGGATGGGCCAGCGACTCGTGGTGCCACGGCCCCTCGAAGCGAACGCCGTCCTCGGCGTCCGTCTCGATCGATCCGCCGTGGGCGACGGCGAGGTGCTGGGTGTACGAGAGCGCGCCCTCCGCGCGGACTCCCGCCGCCGTGTAGTACAGCCTGACGTCGCCGGTCTCGGGGTCGTAGACGGCTGAGCCGGCCCACTGCCGGGAGCCGAGGGGGTCGGCGTCGTCGAAGACCTCCCCGCCGGGCGTCCAGTGCCGTCCATCGGCGGAGTAGTAGAAGCGGTGGGTCGCGACGTCGTGGCGTTTCCCCGGGAGGAGGTCGTTCGACGCCGTCAGCGCGACGATGACGCGGTAGCCGCCGACGTCCGCGACCGCACCCTCCGGCGTCCGAAGCAGCCAGGTGTCCCAGATGTGGTTGTCGGGGTCGGTCTTCGACTCCGGTGGGTAGATGACCGGAGCGGTGTTTTCGGCCGTTCGTTCGAGCCGGCGGGCGTGCTCGCGGGTCCAGGCGGACGTCCGTCCGCCCGTTCCGTCTGCGGGGTCGCTCATTGGCACACCGTCGACGTCGCGTGCAAAAATAGCCCACTACTTCGGACGGCACGGTCCCGGCTTCGGGCGGTACTTCGACGCGCTCTGACGGAGCCTTCGCACATCCAAATCCATTTTATCGCTGACGGCTAAAGGCTGTCAATGACAAAGCGCCACGTGTCTCTCCCCCCGAGGCCGAAGAGGGAGTCAACGCGTTCATCGCCGAAGTCGACCAGCGGCTCTCTTCGGACGAGGACACCTGCAGCGTCGTCCAGGACGTCCTCATCGACCTCTTCGGCGACCGTGAGGCGTACGAACGGTGGCAGTCGGGCAAGCCGGTGTCGGCCGCGACCCGCGTCCGCCTCCAGGGGTACGACCCGTGCAACGCGACGCTCGAATCGGAGTACTACGCCGAGAAGGACGAGGAGGCGTTCACGCGCTCGAAACACCTCCAGTGGCTCTGGCGGCAGTTCGACGCGACCCCGATGGCCGACAACGTGGCGTTCGCGCTCCGCTTCCGGGCGATGCTCGCCGAACACCTCTTCGAATCGGTCGGGGAGAACTGCCGCTTCTTCAAGGGCATCAGCTTCACGTACGGCCACAACATCACGGTCGGCGACAACACCGTCATCCACGACGACGTCCACCTCGACGACCGCGGGAGACTCACCATCGGCGACCGCGTCTCCATCTCCGACAGCGCCCACCTCTACAGCCACGACCACGACATCGTCGACCAGACCGCCGTGGAGAACTACCACACCGTCGTCGACGACGACGCCCGCGTGACGTACGACGCGATGGTCACCGCCGGGGCCAGAGTGGGAAAGAACAGCGTCGTCGGCGCGAAAGCCATCGTCCGCGGCGACGTCCCCGACCACCACATCGCCGTCGGCTCTCCGGCGAAGAGCGTGAAGGTGAAACCCGGCTGGGAGGACGTCGCCGAACCGCTCGAAGCCGGCGGCGAGAACCGGAAGGAAGAGCGCAAAATCGAGTACGACCTCCCCGACGACCTCGACGTCTTCGACGAGTTCGGCCGCGACGTCCGGCCGCCGTCTTCGGAGTCGACGTCGGCGCGGAACTCGCAGTAGCGCGTTCGTGTCGGCCGTGGTGCTTCTCGTATGATGATGGTATGGTGGATGGTCTCGTGTCGATCCGCGGTGTGTGGATAGCCGTCACGCGCCACCGCGCTCGTGTATCGTCTACGCTCTCGTGCCCGGACGTGCATCTCCCGCGCCCAGTTGCCACGCACGGTCCCTGTCCCGGCCGCCACACCCCTTCCGTCCGAAGAATCAAATGGCTTGACACCGTATACCACACCAATGGACGTGTGGGGATGGATCGCCGTCTACGCGGTCGGGCTGACGCTCCTCCAGTTGCTCGTCTACCGCTACCTGCTGAACAGCGGCGGGTCGCTGCGGCGGCGCGTGGGCACCCCGTTCAGTGACGGCGACGGGGACCGCGACGCCTCGTGGATGGACGGGTCGTCCAGCCCACCGGGCGACTCCGGGTCGGCGCGGTCGTCGGGTGACGACGACACGGCCGGCCGGGACGTCCCGTCGTCGCGCGGCCTCGACGCCTGGCCGAAAGAGCGCGCTCGCGTCGCACCCGAACCGCAACAGCCCCGGCCGGCCGAGACGGACGGGCGCCCGTGTCGGCACTGCGGCGCGGTGAACGAGGCGGACCCGACGTTCACCCGCTGTTGGAACTGCACGAGCGAACTGCGAGCGTGACGGCGACCGACGGTCCGCGCGCCATCGCCATCAACGTCGGCGCGAACACCAACCTCCCGGGCGTCCGCGGTCCGATCTACCCCGACGGGCGGTTCGAGTACCTCCCGATTCCCGAACGGGAACCGACGCGCGAGTCGGTCCCGACCTACGCCGACCTCGACGCTCGTCTCGGGTTCGACGTCCCCGAACGGTTCCTCGACCTCCCCGTCCACCTCGACCCGGCCTTCGCCGAGTACCCGCTCTGTTCGACCTACACCTACGGCGACGAACACGGCGTGAAAGCCGGCCCGCTGTCGAAACTCGACCCCGGCGACGTGCTGTACTTCTACGCCACGCTCGACCTCCACGGCGACCCCGAGGCGGCCGTCGACTGGGTCGTCCCCGGTTGGGGCGCGTATCTCATCGGCGAGTTTCGGGTGGAGGAGGTGGTGACCGGTGAGGCGTACGAAGGGCTCGCGGCGGACGCCCGGGAGCGATTCGCGACCAACGCTCACGTCCGACGCGACCCGTTCGACGCGAAGGTGCTGGTCGCGGGCAGCGACGAGTCGGAACTGTACGACCGCGCGGTCCCGCTGTCGGCACCCTCGGGCGGGACGGACGCGAACGACCTGGTGACCACGTTGTCGAACGACTCCGGGCGGGGGCCGTGGTGGCGGCGACGGCTGTGGTTCGACGCCGACGCGACCGTTCGCCTCGGGAGACACGTCGCGACCCACCGCTCCTGACGGCCTCTCTCTCGTGACTGTCGCGCCGCCGTGTCCGTCCGAGAACGGTTAAGCTCCCCGCGAGCGTGTCTCTCGTATGGTTCCAACGACGAGCGATGCGCCCGGTGACGGCGACCGACGGTCGTCTTCGACTCCGGACGAGGACGGGGACTCCGAGGAGGCGTTCAGCGTCGAACGCCGGACGGTACAGGGCCACGCGGCGCTCGTCGCTCGGTATCCGGACCGCCTCTCCGTCGAGTGGCGACCGACCCATCCCGTCCACTTCGGTGTCCACGTCGGCGACCGACTCAAGGACGCCGACGCCGACGTCTCGTCGCCGCGCATCGACGAGTGGGAGGTCACGGAGATAACGCCCGAACTCGTCGTCGGCGAGCACGTCCGGACCGGCGACCGCCGCGAGTTCGACCGGCGGCGCGTCGAGCAGGGGCTCATCGTCGGCAACTACGCGACGAACCTCTCCGGCTTCGAACGCGTCGTCGCCCACGCGGTCGGAAGCTGGGAGACGTACGACCCCGACGCCGAGACGGGTACGGTCTACCGCGGGAACCCCTACGTGACGGTCGTCGCCTACGGCAACAACGGGCAGACGTACGGCCTGCGGTACCGCTACACGGAGGCGGGAAACCCCGAGTCGGTGACGCTGTGGGAGGAGGACGTCTCCGTCGGGAACCTCGACGCCGACCTCCGAGCCCAACTGACCGAGGCGGTCGAGGCGGCCCTGACCGTCGAGGGGTACGCGGTCGACTAGGTCGTCTCTCGACGGCCCCGGCGGGGTCCGCCGTGCTCGTCGCACGGCCTCTCAAACTTCAAAGAAACAGAATTTGTCTGACGTAGACTTATCTCGACGGCCTCGGAGAGAGACGTATGAAGGAGCGAGTGAGCCGTCGTCGCCTGCTCGCGGGGCTGGGGACCGCGGGCGTCGCCGCGCTCGCGGGCTGTTCGACCGCCGCGGGGTCGTCCACCTCGCGGCTCGCGTACGTCCGGGTCGCGAACTGGCACGAGAGCGCCCACACCGTCCACGTCCTCGTCGAACGCGACGGCGACCTGGTCCACTGGTCGTCACACGACCTCGCCGCGCGCGACGGCGACATCACGACACAGCCGATCGAACAGACGTGGGCGGACGAGCAGGCCGAGTTCGTCGTCCGCGTCCGCGTCGACGACCAGCGACGGTGGAAGGTGTTCGATCTCGCGAACCGCGAGGGCGACTGCTACGGCGTCGAGGCCCGCGTGAACGAACAGGGCACCGTCGGCGTCTGGTACGAACAGTCCCCCAGACAGTGTCGCACCTCGACGCCGCAGGCCGCCGAGTGACGCCCACACCGGGACCGATAGTTTCCTGTGTTCGTCCGGAGTAGTTGGGAGAAGAGTCCGACGATGACCCGACGGCGACCGACCCGGGTGAGTGACGGTGGCACCGACATCGATGCCGACGACCGGTCGCTCGACGAACTCGTCGCGGCGCTCGCGTCGACGCTCCGGGAAACGGAGGAACTCCCCGTGGCTCCGGCAGCGAGCGTCTGGCTCGGGGAGGCGCACGCGGTCGCCGAGGACCTCGCGGGCGGAGACGTCGACGAGCGCGTGATACACGAGCGGGTCGGTCACGTCCACCGCCTGTTGACCAGCGCCGGTGACCTCGACAACGACGCGGCCGCGGGCCACGTCGACGACGCCGTGGCGCTCGCGACGCTCATCCTCGACCGGACCGACGACGAGGCGGGGCCGTGAGCGGTGGCCCGGCGACCGGTGCCGGTCTCGCCGTCGGGGCGCTCCTCACGGTGGTCGGGCTGGTCGCTGTCGTCGTCGGACTGGTCGCCGCGAGCCTCACGCTCGGTGCCGGCGAGTTCGCCGGAGTCGGTCCCGGCGTCGCTCTCGCCGCCGTCCTCTTCGGACTCACGATGCTCGCCGTGGGCGGGACGCTGCTGTTCGGCCTCGGCTGAGGGGTGGAGAACCGACAACCATTAGACGCCACCTCGATAACCCCCGACCAGGGTGGGATGGCGGAGTGGACTAACGCGCCTGCCTTGAAAGCAGGTGGCCCTACGGCCTCCTGGGTTCAAATCCCAGTCCCACCGCGTTCTGAAGCGAGCTACGAGGTGCGGAGTTTCATCTCCGCACCTCCTGCGAGCGTCTGTCGAGGAAACGGCTGGATTTGAACCCTACGAGTCGCGCGCAGCGAACGAAGTGAGCGAGCACGTCTCGGTCCGGTTCAAATCCCAGTCCCACCGCGTTTTCGAGCGAACCAGCGTGCGCGGAGCCCTGTCTCCGCGCATCCGTGAGCGACTGTCACCGGGGACCACCGTCACCGTGGCTCCCTCTCGCCCTCGGCTCCGTGCGCTCGTCACCTCCGCTCGACACCGGTGAACTCGAACCGTGCACCACCGTCGTCCCCGTCCGTCACGGTGACCTCCCACCCGTGAGCGTGAGCGATGTCTTGGACGATAGAGAGGCCCAACCCGGTCCCCGAGGGATTGGTCGTGTACCCCGCCTCGAACACTCGGGACCGATCGTCGGCGGGGATGCCCGGTCCGGTGTCCTCGACGTAGAAGCCGTCGAGGAGGGGTCCGACCCGAACCGTCACGTCCGAGCTACCCTGTTCGAGGGCGTTTCTGAACAGGTTCTCCAGCAGTTGTTTGAGTCGCGTCGGGTCCGCGGCAATTTCCTGCCCTCGTGAGAAGTCGCCGAGTTCCAGGGTCGCGTCTCCCGTCTCGACGTACGCCCACGCGTTCTGAGCTTCCGTCTCGACGTCGACCGGCTGGGGGTTTTCGACGTGCGTTCCGTTCCGCGCGAGCCGCAACAGTTTCTCGATGAGGTCGTCCATCCGTTCGAGCGCCTCGGTGACGTTGTCGAGCCTGTCGTCGCCGGTCCGCCGCGACAGTTCGAGTTCTCCGGCTGCGACGGCCAACGGGTTACGGAGGTCGTGGGCCACGAGCGCCGCGAACTCGTCGAGCCGCTCGGTCTTCGCTCGCAGTTGATCGCGCTGGCGTTTGAGTTCGCGCTCGTCGCGCTTGTGGACCATCGCGTGATAGATCGACCGGATCAGCAGGTCACGGTTGAGTTGGTCCTTGACGAGATACTCGTCCGCGCCCCTGTGGAACGCTTCCATCCCCGTCTCCCGGTCCCGCATTCCGGTGAGGACGATGATCGGGACCGAGTCCGTGGCTCGACGGAGCGCCGTGAGCGTGTCCAGTCGTTCGCTGTCAGGGAGGTTCAGGTCTAAGAGGACGGCGTCGATGCCACCCTCCTCCAGGCGTTCGAGTCCGGACGAGAGCCGGTCCTCGTGGATCAGTTCCGGGGGAGCCACCGGGTCACTGTGGTCGAACTCGGCCCCCTCGGGTTCCCCCCGGTCGAGCACGCGTTCCGTGAGTTCCGTGACGTCACGGAGCATCTCCCGAATATAGCGGGCGTCCCCGGGGTTGTCCTCGATCAGCAGGAGTCGGAGTGAGTCGTCGTGAAGCATGGACATCGTCTCGTCTCACACCGATTCGTCGGGGATAGGCGGGGAGCGGACGATAGTGAACCAGAACTCCTCCATCGACCGCACGACGGCGACGAACTGGTCGGGGTTGACCGGTTTGGTGATGTAGGCGTTCGTGTAGTTCTCGTAGCTCTTGATGATGTCGTCCTCCGCCGACGAACTCGTCAGGACGATCACCGGAACGCGTTTCAGCTCCGGATCGGATTTGAGCTGCTTGAGCACCTCGATTCCGTCCACCTTCGGGAGGTTGAGGTCCAGCAGGACGAGGTCCGGGAGCGAGACCGAGGCGTACTCGCCGCGTCTGTGCATGAAGTCGAGCGCCTCGGCACCGTCGGTGACGACGGACATCTCGTTGGTGAGTTGGAGCTCTTTGAACGCTTCCTGCGTGAGTCGGACGTCGCCCGGGTTGTCCTCGACCAGCAGTATCTCGACGGGATCACCGTCTCGACCAGGCGTCATTCGTGCCCACCTGCAGGGGAGAGCGTGAAGTAGAACGTCGTTCCCTCGCCCGGTTCGGACTCGACCCAAATCTCTCCCTCGTGACGGTCGACGATCCGTTTGCAGAGCGTCAGACCGATTCCCGTCCCCGGATACTCCTCGTGGGTGTGGAGTCGCTTGAACACCTCGAATATCCGGTCGGTGTACTGGGGCTCGATACCGATGCCGTTGTCCTCGACCCGGAACAGCCACTTCCCGTCTCGTCTCGTGGCGCCGATTTCGACGCGAGGCGGGTCGTCGTCGTGGTACTTGAGCGCGTTCGAGACGAGGTTCTGAAACAGCTGTTCCAGCAGTTTCTCGTCGCCCCGGACGGTCGGGAGCGTCCCGACGTCTACCTCGGCGTCGAGTTCCTCGACCTGTATCTGCAGACTCTCGAGGACCCGCTCGACGACCTCCGCCGTATCAGTGGTTTCGAGCGAGTCGGAGTGCTGCTCGATGCGCGAGTACGTGAGGAGGTCGTCGATCATCTCGCGCATCCGGTCCGCACCGTTGACGGCGAAGTCGATGAACTCCTCGGCGTCGTCGTCGAGTTCGTCGCGGTAGCGGTTCTCGAGTAACTGCAGGTAGTTCGAGACCATACGCAGCGGTTCCTGCAGGTCGTGCGAAGCGATGTACGCGAACTGTTCGAGCCGTTCGTTCGACTCCTTTAGGTCCTCGATCGTGTCGGTCAGCCGTCGTTCGTACCGGGCTCGTTCGATCGCGTTCGAGAGGACGTTCGCGACGGCCTGCACGAAGTTCACGTCGTGCTGGGTGAACCGCCGACGGGTGGTGTCGTGCGTCCCGAGCACGCCCCACGGGGAGTGGAACGGTCCGATGATCGTGCTGATCCCACTCATCACGTCGTGTTCGACGAGCAGATCCGGACCGGCGAATCGGCTCTCGGTGACCATGTCGTCAACGACGATCGGTTGCTCCGAGGCGAGCGTGTAGCCCGCCTGCGAGGCCATTTCCGTCCCGACGGTCGCCTCGCCGACGTAGCCGTCCTTCCAGCCACAGCCGGAGCGCAACAGGAGTTCGTCCCCGTTCGGCAGCAGTTCGAGCACCTTGCAGTAGTCGCTGCCGAGCGTGTCGGCGACCGCCTCGACCGCTTCGTCGAACAGCACGTCCAGTTCGGGGTCTTCGAGCGCGCGTCGCCCCAGGTCGGTGACGACCTGCTGCTGTCGGACACGCGTCTCCAGTTCGTGCTCGCGCTCGACGCGGTCGGTGATGTCTCGGACGACACCGATACGCTCGTGTCTCCCGTCCTCGCCGGTGAGGACTGCGAACGTCGCCTCCGCTCGGAACGTCCCCCCGTCTGCCGTCTGGACGTCGGCTTCGATCCGTGCCGTATCGCGCTCGCCGGCGACCAGTTCCTCCTGGAGGCGCTGGGCCCGCTCGACGGTCTCCCCTTTGACAACCGTCGACGCGGGCATCCCGAGCAGCTCCTCCCTGGCGTAGCCGGTCATCTCGGCGTACGCCTCGTTGACCATCGTGAATCGGTCGTCGTCGCCGATGACGTAGATTCCGTCCTCGACCGTCTCGACGACCCGTCGGTAGCGGTCGAGGTCGACCTCGTGTTCTTTCCGCTCGGTGATGTCCCGGACGACGCCGACCGCACGGACCGGCTCGCCAGCGTCGGAGAAGAACTCGGCGTGTACCTCGATCCACCGCTGCTCGCCGTCCGAACGGACGATACGGCCCTCGAACCCCCACTTGCCCTCGTCGAGAGCCGTCTCGAAACTCTCCTCGATGCGCGCTCTATCCGCCGGGTGGACGTGTTCGAGGAACCGCTCGAACCCCCACTCGTCAAGCGGCTCCTCGTATCCGAAGATACGGTCGTGCTGTGGTGACCTCCTGGACGTCGCTTCGTTCCGCAGGTCGAGCTCCCACACCCCCATCTCCGCGGCGTCGAGCGCGAGCCGCAACTGCTCTTTGCTCTCCTCGATACTGTCCTGTCCGTGCTCGTCCTGCCGGGACGGGGACTCGGGGCAAGTAACGCCCGGTCGCCACCAGACCCGGGTTCGGTCCCCGACCTCCCTCGTCTCCAGCGACCCCTGCTCGACGAGTTCTTCGAGACGTTTGGCCGCCGAGTCGGCCGGACACCCCATCGACTCTGCGACTTCGTCCGTCGACAGGGGCGCGCCGGGGTCGCTCAGCCGGTCGAACACCCCGAGCGTCTCCTTCAACGTACTACTCGACGGCTGGTCGACGGAATTCATGGCTTAATTCTCAGGCGGGTTGCTGATAGCTTTACTCCTGGAATTCTGGAACTTATCGCCACGTGGAACGTCTGCTCGTGGGGGCCTGCGGGTCGTCCCGAGGCGAATCGGTTACCACCCCGTGCGAATCGGCACCGGAGTGGGTGGGTCCACGTACGACGGTTCGAACGGGGAGTACTCGGCTTCGACTGATTCGTTCTATCGATCGCTCGCTGTGTGAGTTCGCGAGAAGAGCCTAGGCCGGGATTTGAACCCGGGCTCTCGTCCTTACCAAGGACGCGCTTTACCGCTAAGCTACCCAGGCGCGTTATCGCGTAGGCCGGATTCGTTTTTACACGTTTCGATACGCCGCCGTCTTGTCGCGGTGTCGCACTCGTAAAGCCCGTTGCCAGTCAGTCCCGGCTGCCACCACTCCCAGTGGCGACAACGACCGGGACACAGCGACACCGGGTCATCTCAGGGGTCGGTCGCCGACGAGGGGACGCGGTCGCTCTCGCTTTCACTCTCCTCGCGCTCGGTGAGGCCGGCGAGCGCGGCGAGTCCCTCGACGCCCGTCTCCCCGAGCGCGACTGCAGTCGGCGGGAGGTGATCGTCGGGGTCGAAGCCGGCCGCGAGGCCCTCCGCGTGTTCGAGGAGGGCCGGCGGTACCTCGGCGTCGACGGCGGTCGCCCCGGCGATACACCCGAGGACGAACACCGACTCCTCCAGCGTACGGTCGAGGGTGACGGTGTCGGCGTCCGGTTCCCGTCTACGCGTCTGGTTCCGGCCGAACGCCCGGACCGTCTCGACGGCGTGGTCGGCGGCGTCGGTCCGGGCGAGCAGGTAGAAGCCTCGGGAGACGAGTACGGAGGCGGCGAGCATGTCGAGGTCGGCGGCAATCTCGCTCCCCGCGTCGGTCGTCTCCCACGGCTCGTCGTGTGCGAGCGTCCGCGTCAGACGGAGACCCTCGTAGATGAGCTGCACCCCGGCGATCCGCTCGGAGATCGCGTCGGCCTCGACAGCGCCGTCGGCGTCGTCCTCCCGACCGAGCGCCCGGGCGCAGAGCAGCGAGAACACGGCCGGGGCCATCGACGCGTCGTCCAGTCGGTCGTAGAGTGCATCGCGGAGACGTGGCGGTTCGATGTCGGCCAGTGCCTCGCGCGCGGCATCGCGGGCCCGCGCGGCATCGTCCATCGCGCCAGTCTAGCGACGGCAGAGGCAAAGACCTTTGGAAAGTGCACCACATCGGACGACATGATTCGAACGACGAACGAGGACGACGTCCGCGTCGTCACCCTCGACCGCCCCGGTCGCCGGAACGCCCTCCGACCGGCGGACCTGGACGCCCTCGAAGCGGCCGTCGTCGACGCCGCGGAACCGGTCGTCTACCTCCACGGTGCCGGGTCGAGTTTCTGTGCGGGTGCCGACCTCGACGCCGTCGCCGCGCTCGACGACCCCGAGGCGTTCGCCCGTCGGGGCCAGCGCGTCGCACGGGCGCTCGAAGGGAGCGAGTCGGTCGTCGTCGCCGGTATCGACGGTGCGGCCCGTGGCGGCGGCGTCGAACTCGCCCTGGCTTGCGACCTCCGAATCGCCACCCCCGACGCGACGCTCGGCGAACCGGGCGTCCGATTCGGCCTGTTCGGGGCGTGGGGCGGGACGGTCCGTCTCCCCCGCATCGTCGGCGAGGGCGAGGCGCTCGACTTCTCGCTCTCGGGGCGAGTCGTCGACGCCGACGAGGCGCTTCGGATGGGGCTCGTCTCCCGAGTCGTCGAGGACCCGCGGGTCGTCGCGACCGACCTCGCCGACGGCGCTCCCGACGCGCTCGCCGTCGTCAAGCAACGCGTCCGCGCCGACGAGGACGCCGAGACACAGGAACGTGCGGAGGCACGGGCGTTCGCGTCTCTCCACGGCGAACACGTCGACGACATCGCCGCGTCGCGGACCGAGTAACTCGTTCTCCGCCCGTCGAGACGCCACCTGTCGACCTATCCGTGCCGAGTCGTTCTTTACCGTCTGTCCCGTTCGACACGCTATGCACGACTGTCCGCACTGCACGGCGTCGTTCGAGGACGAAGTCGACTTCCTCGCTCACCTCCGCGACGACCACCCCGCGGAGTTCGGGGCGGTCGACCGGCGACGCCTCGAACAGCTCTCCGGCGGCGACGACGCCGGCATCTCGGGCACCGCACTGCTCCTCAGCGGACTCGCGCTCGCCGTCGTCGCCGTCGTCGTCTTCGTCACCTTCGGTCTCGGCGGATCGTCGGGGGACGACGGCGTCGCGGCCGCACAGACCCCGACGAACGTCGGGTCGGCCCACCACCACGGGACGATGGAGATGGTCGTCCTGGGCGAGCGCGTCGACTTCTCACAGAGCCAGTATCAGCTTCAGGCGAACGCTTTCCACTTCGAAGCCGGCGAGGGAACGGTCTGGCACGTCCACGCACAGGGCGTCACCCTCGACTGGGCGATGTCCTCGCTCGGTATCGAGGTGACGGAGAACTCGGTCACCTTCGACGGGACGACCTACCGCGACTCCTCGCCGGAGTACGCGGTCTCTGTGACGGTCAACGGCGAACCGGTCGACCCCGAGACGTACGTCCTCCAGGGCACGTCCGGCACCCAGAACGCCGCGTCTCAGGGCGACAACGTCCGCATCGTCGTCGAGACGGAGTGACTGTCCCGCCGGTGTCGCTGTCTCGGATGACCGTGTCTGTGGGGTAACTCCATCGTCGCTCCCCACCTCTCTCATCCGTCACCGTCTGAGACTCCGTACAGCAGCCGAACGCGACGGTCGCTCGCCGTCTCAGAACAGCGGTTCGGGAGCGGGCGGCATCCGTCGCTTGTGTGCGCTCCGCTCGCAGAGGTCGACGACGCGGTCGACCTGTTCGGCGCTGACCCCGAGTTCGCGGACCGTCGCTCCCTTCGACAGCGGGCCGTCGACGTGGAGCGCGAGGATGGCGTCGAGCGTGTCGTACCCCAGTCCCATCTCCTCCTCGTCGGTCTGTCCGAGCCACATCTCGGCGGAGGGCGTCTTCATCACGAGGTCCTCGGGGAGTCCGAGCGACGCTGCGACCTGACGGACCTGCTGTTTGTAGAGGTTCCCGATGGGGTTGCAGTCGACCGCCTGGTCGCCGTACTTGGTGAAGTAGCCCGTCAGCGCCTCGCTTCTGTTTCCGGTCCCCAAGACGACCTTCCCCTCGTGGTTGGCGACGAAGTAGTTCAACACGCCTCGGACCCGCACCCGGACGTTCCCCGTCGCCATCCGGTCCTCGGTCGCATCCGGATAGGCTTCGAAGAACGCCTCGGCGATGGGGTTGATATCGACGACGTCGTACTCGATGTCCAGCATCTCGGCGACGCGCTCGGCGTCGCTCATGTTCTCGTCGGTGTTCACTTCGCTGGGCATCACGAGGCCGTGGACGTGTTCGGCCCCGAGCGCTTCGACCCCCAGTGCGGCCGTCGTCGTCGAGTCGATGCCGCCCGACAGGCCGATGACCGCCCCCTCCGCGTTCGCGTCGTCGACGACGTCCCGGATGAACGAGACGATGTGTTCGCGCGTCGCTTCGAGTTCCTCCTCGGTGAGTCGGATGTCGAGCGGTGCGTCGTCGTCGAGGACCGAAAGCTCCTGGCTCATCGGTTCTCGCTACCCGCGGGGACGACTAATATCCACGTCTCTCGTCCGAAGAGTGAACGAACGTTCGATTCGAAGACGTGGACGAACCGTCCGTCTGAAGCGCTATTTTCAAGTACGGTGGTCCGATATGGAGAGGTGCACACGAACGACGTGAGCGCGCCGTTGGTCCAGTGGTAGGACAGTGGCTTCCCAAGCCACTAAGACGAACCCGGTTCTTACGAACTTCTTAGCAAGACGTTCCAGTGCTGTAGTTTTCTGCCTTCTAAAGCAGGAAACCAAAGCAATGCCACACGCCAACGACATTGAACGAATAGAAGAAAGTCGCTCCCGTGACGCGATTTCTGACGACCTTCTGGCCAACCAGAATATCGACGGTATCCCCCTTGTGCCTGAACCGTCTCAGGCAGTTCTCAACGAACGTCAGAAAGTCGATTACGCAGAACACAGAAGACGGCTGATTCAATGGGGGTTACACTTTGGAAAAGACCCTGACAGAGCAGATGGCTACGCATACGAAACTGTACGAGTCAGAGCATGTCGCTTGGATGCGTTCTACAGGTGGGTCTGGACGGAGAAAGGTAGGTACACGACCGCAATCACGCATGAGGATGCTGACGCCTACATGAGAGAACTGGTCTACAGTGATTCCAGCAACACGCACAAGGCCAACACACAAAAGGCTCTCAAGATGCTCTGGAAGTGGAAGGCCCACGAGTTGAACGAAGAGCCGTGGGAGCCTGCCGTAACGTTCTCTAACTACGGAGGTTCGATTAAGCCCCGTGACTTCCTGACTCGTGACGAACGTACCAGACTTCGTGAAGCCGCCTTAGAATATGGGACTATCCCACACTACAACTCCCTGACTGCCGAAGAACGCTCAGAGTGGAAGGCTCTGTTAGCTCAGAGGTTTGGAAAGCCGAAGTCCGATATTACCAGAGCCGACTTTGACAGAGCTAATGGGTTCAAGATACCTTCTATGGTATGGACTTCTCTCGACGCCGGATTACGTCCCGTAGAAGTAGGTCGTGCGAAGGTATCTTGGGTGGATGTTGAGAACGCTGTACTACGTATCCCGGCTGAGGAATCCAGTAAGAACGAAGATAACTGGGTTGTCAGTCTACAACCTCGTACTGCTGAGGTTCTGAGATTGTGGCTGGAAGAACGTCAGCAGTACGAGAAATATGCCGACACAGACGCCTTATGGCTTACACGGAGAGGTAATCCGTACAAGTCTTACAGCCTCAGCCACCTGTTGAAGAAGCTGTGTGAAGTGGCTCAAATTCCTACAGAAAATCGTAAGATGTCATGGTACGCGATTCGTCATAGTGTTGGGACATACATGACTCACGAAAGAGGGTTAGCGGCGGCAAAGGCTCAGTTACGGCATCGTTCTGAACGAACGACTCTCCGTTATGACTCTGCTCCTATCGAGGACCGTCGTTCTGCCTTAGAACGTATGGGTTGAACGTTCTCATAATCTGGGAAACACTTTCTGAAATTTAACTATATAATAATTGCGAAACTTTTATATATGTTGTAGCTCCTATAATAGAATACTTCCCCTTCTCGGTTGGATTGAGTGTATAGAAAACTCTCTCCTTGTAGTAGACGGTCTATCAGGATGATGTGAGTCTGACGTACTCTGTACCTGTCTCTTACCTTCTTGTCGGTCTGAAAGCTCCCTGTGTGTCGTAGGGTCTGTGACCATGTGTGACTCAGGGAGCTTTTGGTCACTGTCGATGTACATGTTTGTACACTGATGTGCTACTTAGTCATGGCTGTTAGTATTACTGCTGTCTGATAGGAAGGCTCTCAGACGGCCTACAAGCCTCTCTGTTGCATCAGACTGTTCTGATAGTAGGATGTACTACTGACGGCAAGAACGTCAACACAGACGATTCTGGTGCGTCTGAGAGGGGTTGTAGTAGTAATCATAGTCAGTGTGATAATTCTGCCGTGAGACGTCCTTATAACTTACACTATTAATCATTTAGTATTTTCATAGACCAAGAGTTAGCCGATTAGTCCCACGAATCTCCACTCCTTACCTCCCGCTTCGATGGAGTGGTTACACTGTGTCAGTGAACTGCCTGTTCGTAGCGTCGTTGTGAGGAAGGTCTTACCGACACGAACAATCGCAGATTGTGAGTGGAGGAAGACCGACGAACTGACGCACACAGTATCCTACTGTTTCACCTTCCTCTGGATGCTTCTTCTCAACGATACTTCTAACACAAGCATCGTCGTGATGCCCTATTATGCTACCCTCTCAATAACACTTACATTCAAAGCCCCCCTCAGCCAGTCATCACCTTGATATATCAAGTAACCCTGATATAACAAGTTGCCAGTATAAATAGGCTTCAAGCATTACACATATAATAAGGAGACTGAAGTGCAGTTCAGTTTCCGCGTATTACCAATAGAGTGAGGAGTGTAAGAGAAATGCAACGAAACGAACGTATTGCCCTTAGTGCGATGGAGAAGAGTCAGTTGACTGAATTGAAGGAAGAGATGTACGGGACGCAGAGTGTTCCATACGGCACAATCGTGGAAGACTTGGCACGATTCTACTGGCAAAACAAGTAACGACGGACGACTGGTAGCGGCCTGATTGCTGTAGGAACGGTGTTCCTTGAGACGTTATGCCGCTTTTAGAGATTAAGGTAATAATAATGATACAAAAGACTACGACAGAGATTGAAGAAAAGTTAGAGAACGACCCTTTCGCTTACAGAGACTACGACGTACTCGTTTACTTAGTCGAGGAGGGTAGACCTATCCGAAGTGTTGTAAATGAGTACGGTTGGGACGTTGAAGACTACAAGGAACAGCTCAAGGAGCATGGTCTGACGGACAGGCATGAGTATGACTGGAATCTGCCACCTATAGACTATGACTACGTGTGTTCCGATATGCGGCCTAAGACACGGTCTGTCAGGGTAGACCCTTCGGCAGACCGTGCTATGACAGACGGAGGTGATTGGCTGGATGCACGCTCGTACAAGGCGGCTACGGGAGACGGAGAGGAGTTAGACGGCTACGTACAGGTGTATACGTCCGCAGAAGACGCTAAGAGTGCTACACAGATTCGTGCTGATGACGCACCTAAGGAGAAACGTAAGTTCTACACAAAGCTGTCTGAGCTAAACGACGGCAGAGGTAACTACGGTTCGAGCAACAATGCCGGTGAGTACGCCGCATCTCACTTAGTCGTCAACAAGGACAAGCGTCTCAATCGACGTTGGGCAGAAGCGACGTGTGACGGCTTAGGACTCTCAGGACGACAGAAGACACAGGTTCTCAAGATTGTTGCAACACAGAACTTTGCGTCATGGTCGTACATCGGTAAGCGTCCAGAACCGTTCTACGGTATCATCGCCTTTGTGCTGTACGAGGATGTAGACACGGCGCTACAAGACCCACGGTTCTACGGTCATGAGGAGACTGTCGAGAAAATGCACCCTAAGTTATCGGAGAAAGGCTGGATAGCAGGACATTACTGATAGTGGACCCTTTGAATGTATGTGTTATTGAGGGGAACAGTTTGGCGTAGTCTTCTGTTCGTCTCACGTTGGTCATATTATTGTTTTGAGAACACCCTAATCATTATTAGGGCTTTTTCTTGCGCGTATCACGACCAAGCGACCATATAGGCTACAAATGGGTGTTTCTACAAGTCTGCGGTAGGCCGTTGAGCACCATTGGAGATTCAAAATGAATTATACAATTGAAAGAGTCTCGTTTTTCGAGTACGATGAAGAGGTAGAGCTTCCTGACAACTACGAACTAATAGACATTAAGTCAGTTGCAACGATTAGTGGGCAAACTCGCTACGACGTAATTTCCCTCGTACCGCAGGAGAGTGATTAACATGGAGTTTCATCTAAACAGAGGAGACGACGGCGTTCCTGCCGCAGAGAAGCGTGCAGACTTTGAGGCTATTGATAACGGGTCGTATGAGTTTTCTGAGGCTGATTTCGATAAGTTACACGTTCTTGAGCATCTGTTGTATGAGCATGATATGAAGAACGACGAATTGGCAGAGCTGTTCGGTGTGACCCTGCAGGATATTAACAGCGTTCTTCATTGGCACGGTCTTCTCTACCCAGAATTGCCTCCTGGTAAGTTCTCTGGCGAAGCGAAGTGGTGGTGAGACGATGATAGAGCTAACACGGTACTGCACCACTTCTCTTACAACAGACGAGATAGAGTGTGCAGACCCGTTCGGTGCATTAGTCCTGTTCGGTCCTGTTGTTTACGAGAACGACCCTGACGGACGAGAGCCTGCTATCGGTCTGCACATCGTAGGAGAGGACTTCAAGAGTATGACCACGTTCACGGTCGAAGAGCTTGAGGAGTTTATCGTCTATCTCAAGAAGGCCGTTACAGATGCTAAGACGGCAGAACCGGCCTACTTCGACGTTGAGAGTGGTGTGCTGTATGAGCGTTGAAACACGGGAGGAAGCTCTTGCAAGAGGCCGTTGTGGCTATCGTCTTGCTGACGGTCGCTACTGTAGCTGCCTGCCGTTAGACGCTTTTGTGTTTGAGGACGGTGTTTCAATCTCACGTCGATGCAGGCACCATGCGTCTGAAGTTGAACGACTGAAATTCAAGAGATACCAAAATTAGAGTTACGCCTAATACTATTGGGATTAGATATATCCATCATGGTGTTTCTTGAGGCAGTGGGTACGTTTGCAGGAGTCAGCGTACCGTTTGTCGTTGCATACGTGAGATACAGAAAACGAAAGAAAGACCAATTGCGACGAGTTCGCAAGGCCCTCTTGCATGAGATTGGTCGTACATATGGAGTCCTTGACACGGTAGAAGAGTATATTCAGGCACGGGAATATCTTCCATCCTACTATCCTTCAACAGCGGTATACGAGTCAGTCGGCTCAGTATTGGGTGACATGACTGACGAAGAGGTGAGAGCAATCACTGATTATTACACGTGGGCACATAATATCCAGTGGAAAATGAGCGATATTAATAATCCGAACCGTGAGATATTATTCAGAAATCTGTTAACACTCCATGAATTAGCTGACGACGCGTTAACAGAGATTGAAACTGTTTCTGGATTAGAGCGTAAAGTGCCCGACTTCGAGATAGACGATGTTGTAATAAAGGATACTACGAGTACTGAGAGTGAGTAACGACAACTGAATCCAGTGGATGAATCAGTCAATTACCACAAAAGTCTAAATGGAATCATTACGTTGAATCGTCAAGCCGATGGTTGAAAATACGGCTTTTTCGATACTAATCCCTCTTCTCGCTCTTATCGTGATTGAGCTTGCAAAGGTAGCACGAGAAATAGACCTTGTTGAAGTAGCACAAGAAGAGAGACTGCCTCTGAAAATCCTCACCTACGGAGGCCTACTTGACCCTCGCGTAAGTCGTCCAAGCCTCGGCAGGTTCAATTTGCTACATTTTGCCAATACCCTCATACTCGCCTTCGGAATACATCTTGCAAGTTTCTTCTTTGACGGAGACATGAAGTGGCTTCTTGCTGTCCCTCTCTGGGTTGTTCTTCTCTTACTACCACTTCTCGAAGTAGACGAATATGGAGACGTACTACAGGTTGAGAATCCTATCACATCGTTTCGGAGTCATTTCGTCCTAACAGCCGTGTACGTCTCTGTTTTCTTGATTACCGAGAATAGGTGGATATTCTTCATAACTGCCTTTGCATCAGTGTGGATATTCAACTATCGACTAAGTGAAGAATTGCCTGATAATGTTGGTGAGGAACAACGAACGACCCAATCAAGAATAACGGAGTATGAGACAGAGTAGTTGAAAGGCATGCCTCAAGCTGTATCAGTCGCTTGGCTGAGGGTCAACGTCGTTATAGAGAAGTGCAAGTAGAATAATTACGGCCCAGAGATACGGAACCGCCATCGTGATTGACGTTTTTGTAAAATATGGTACGTTGAATTGAGTGGCGTAAAAGAACACAACATACACGGGTAGGGTGAATAAGATAATAAACGCGCCAACGGTGAATGTACTAACAAACCAGCCTCTGAGGACGACTCCGTAATTTTTCGTTGGTAGTAGATTATGTGACCACAGTGAATACATCACTTTGTAAACTGAAACCACACAAATCCCATAAATGAACCAGATTGGTTCAACTAAACTATTGAAAATAAACCAATTCACTGTCTGGTTAATCATGTCTCTGAAATAGAAGGCAGCTCCAAAGTAAACAACTGACGACGAACTCAGAGGTAAGATAACCGATAAGGAATAGTTGATTCCTGAAATGGATTGTTCAATCAGTGAGCCACTCGGGTCCGAGATTCCTGAGAGTCGTATATTCATGACAACGACCGAAAGCGCAATGAATGGGAGTCCACCGAAGATTAGCAGAGTAGCAACTTGCGTATACGTACTATCTAATTCAATTCCCAACTGGTAACCGACAAGCATGCCACCGACCAAAATTAAAATGATTCCTGTGAAGAGAATTTGAACTTCAATAGGTATTTCACGGCCAGAACTGAGTCCGTCAATACCACCGTGAACTCGGACTAATAAATCGATAAGAATTGCTAACGCAGGTGTGATGAGTCCTACAAACTGGATTAATTGCAAAAGCGTTGACTGTTCCACCATTTGACTTTTCTGTGACACTCCTGACGTTTTAAACTTCGGTACGTACGTAGGGTTTTTATCCACGCTCAGTGCAGTGGAACGTACGTGTCAAAGAAGCCTAATTTTGCTACCCCCGTTAGTAATACATTCATTCTTGATTATTACTGTGGCACATCTATGAGCGTCGTGTGCAGCCGTAGAGAGCTTCCTTGAAGGAATACGTACAATCACCTTCGAACAACACGGACGGCGTTAGAACGGACGAGAAGGGCATTAGAATCGAATAGCTGTTTCCGAGGTATGAGGGTAGTACACGAGTATGAATCAATGGGTACTCATGCGGCCATAAACTTACTTATCGCCCATAGAGTACCCACACAAAATCGCATGACTGCGACGACTTGACTACTATCATAGCAATCTATTGTCAATAATACAAGCAACTATTGCCGCATAGAACCGTGTAGTGATAGGACTGTAGACAGTCATTGTATCGGTACGGTTCTGAGTAAGAGTATAGTAGTATAATATATGCGCGTCTAATGATATTTCTGGCAATTTCTGTAGTTGCGACGAGAAGGGGGCGTCGTATCTATGACCCTACGTTGAATCTCACATGGCTACAGGCCAACGAACCTGCAGTATATAAGTCGGTGTACGCTCTATGTGGATGCAGAAGGCAGAAAGCTACAGACGGAACACTCGTATTCCGCTGAGTTAAAGTAGTAAGGCCTGTTCGCACACACTGCACGCGCCGTTGGTCCAGTGGTAGGACAGTGGCTTCCCAAGCCACTAGCCCGGGTTCAATTCCCGGACGGCGCATGCCTGCGACGAACGAACGTGACGAGCGGCATCGCCGCCGAGGGAATCGAATCAGAGAGTGGAGCGAACGAAGTGGGCGGAACGACCGTGGTTCAATTCCCGGACGGCGCATCTCTACCGAAATCACGACCGGGAGCGACTTCCATACGCTCGCAGCCGTGCCGCAGTTCTGAACGAAAACGTTACTCTCTCAGTCGCGCGCAGCGACGGACGAGCGGATGTCCCCACACCGTGCTAAGCCGTGGACGTGGTGTTCTGCCGCACGTGAACCCTAGTTTTCACGGAATTGATATTCATCGCGTAAGTACATTAAAATGATATCTAATCGATATACGCACTGTGCAACACCACATCGAGAAGGGGCCGAGTTACGCGGTCCTCCAGACGACGATGGAACGGGGCGACCGACTCATGGCGGAGACGGGGGCGATGATCAGTCGGAGCGAGAGCGTCCGTGCCGACGCCGAGGTCGGTGGGGGAGAGGGCATCGGTGGGATGATCAAGTCGGCAGTGAGTTCGAGCAAGGACCTGGTGGAGAACGTTTTCGAAGCTGGCGCGGACGGCGCCGAACTCACGTTGGCCCCCGACCACCCTGGCGACGTGTTCGCCGTCGACGTGGGGCAGGACGGCCCGATAAAGGTCAACTCGGGGTCGACACTCGCGTGGGAACCGACCGTCGAGCGGTCGAGCGCGTTCAACGACGCCGGGGGGTTCTTCTCGTCGGGAAGCCTCCGCGTCCTCGAACTCTCGGGGACGGGGCAGGCGTTCCTCTCGGCGTACGGGTCGATCATCGAAACCGAGGTAACCGCTGACGACGCGATGGTCGTCGACACCGATCACCTCATCGCGTGGACCGACGGTCTCTCCATCTCCCGTGAACAGGACGGCAGCATCAAATCGACGATGCTCGGCGGCGAGGGAATCGTCTCGAAGTTCTCCGGGCGAGGGAGCGTGTGGATTCAGACCCGCGACCCCGCGGTGTTTCGGGCCGCGGCCGGAGGCGGTACCCAGGGCGGTGACGGCGGCGACGGGCCGACCATCGACCCCAGCGACTTCCTCTGAGAGCTACCGGAGGCGTTCGGGCTACCGGTACGCGCGCTCCGTCCGGCCGACCGATCACCGATACGCGGCGATGAACGACGACACCCGTCCGGGGAGGCGGTCGAACACGTCCTGCGGAATCCGGGGAACCACCCGGTCCGCGAGCGCCACGAGCGGCTTCCGCAGGACGGTGTAGGCCGCCGAGACACCCAGCGCGGCCACGATGGCCGTCTGTGCCGCGCCGTCGAGGACGAGCAGTCCCGGGAGAGCGAACGCGCCACAGAGCGCGAGGTCCTCGGGCGCACCGTCGTACCGGATCCACCGCCGCGGGCGAATCCATCGGCCGCTCGCGTGGTTGTACACCGCCCGCTCGCCCTGACCGAGCCAGGGGCGCGGTTCGAGGCCGCCGCCCGCCGCGTCCATCACGGAGTGGAGCGCGGCCGCGGTGAGAAACAGCGCGAGCGAGAGCGTCAGCGGCGTCGTCACGACGGCGGCGACGACGCCAGCGGCCACGGCAGCGACGCTGTAGTAGACCGGGAAGTGGAGCGTCTTGCGGTGGTCGCCCGTGAGGTCTAAGTCGGGGAAGAAGCCCCCGATGCCCGCGGCTATGAGGGGTAGCCCGCCGGCCTCGGGGACGAACAGCGAGACCCCGACCGCGAGTGCCACGCCCGCGAGGGCGTGGGTCGTTGCCATCATCGTTCCGAGGTTGGGGTTTCGAGGGAAAAACGCTGTCGTGACTCGTGGTATCGTTTCCGTACCACCCCGGTGCGGGGTCCATCCTTTTTAAGTTCGGGGCGGCGTACTCCTGGGTATGCGATTCGTTATCGTCGGGTACGGCCGTGTCGGTGCGCGGACTGCACGCGTCCTCAAAGAGGAGGGTCACGACGTCGTCCTCGTGGAGAACGACGACGGGAAGGTCGAACGCGCCCGCGAGGCGGGGTTCGAGGTCGTCAAGGGCGACGGGTCGAACGAGGCTATCCTCGAACGCGCTGGCATCGCGGACGCCGACGCCATCGGCGGGCTCACCGGTGACCCGAACGTGAACTTCGCGGCCTGTATGATCGGCAAGGAGTACGGCTGTCGAGCGGTTATGCGCATCAGCGAGGACTACCGCGAGGAGATCTACGAGCAGTACGCCGAGGACGTCGACGAGGTCATCTACCCCGAGCGCCTGGGTGCGGCCGGCGCGAAGACCGCTCTCCTCGGCGGGAACTTCAACGCGCTCGGCGACCTCACGGAGCGCCTCCAGCTCTCGACGTTCACCGTCCCCGAGGGCGCCCCGGTCGTCGGACAGCGCGTCTCGGAGGTCGACCTCGGTCCGAAAGCGCGCATCTACGCACACAGCCACGACCGCGAGGAGATGACGATTCCGCTCCCGGGGACGGAGATTCAGGTGGGTGACCAGCTCGCGCTCATCATCGACCTCGACGCCGTCGACGAGGTGAAGACGGCGCTGCTCGGCGACGCCGTCGAAGCCTGACGCGAGACGAGTCGGTGGAGAGAGTGGTGCCCGCCGTCGTGAGACAGCGTCGACGGCGAGCGACCGGGAGATGGAGCGTCGTCGGCACCGAAACCGGTGCCACACACCGTACAGTCGCGGGGTGTGCCGGGCGCGCGGGTGGGAGGATGGGAACTGAGGCCGTAGTGCGCGCCCACCAGATTCCACCGCAGGTGTTCACTTAAATCCGCGTCAGACGAGCGTGTGACTTCGCCCGAAAAAACCGGCCGATGGCACGGTGGTGTCGTCCGATTCGTTCCCGACACGCCGCGGACACAACGGGGAACACGACGCCGCCTCTGGCGAATCGGTAACGCTCTTGTCGTGCCGCGTCTACCCCTCGTCGTGACCCGGACCTGGGAGGAACTCTTCGAGCGCGCGGCGGCGTACGACGTATCCGAAGCCGACGTCCGGACGACGCTCGAAACCGTCCGGAGCGACGAGGACGAGGGGGACGGCGATGGACGGTCCGACGAGCCGACTGCGCCGAGTCCCGCCCGCGTCGTCGCCGACGCCGACGTGCTTGCGGCCGACCTCCTCGTCGGCGGTGACTCGCGTTCGGCGCTCGACCACGTCCGCCGTCACTCGTGGATGACGCTCGTCGCCAGCGACGCGCTGCTCGACGACGCGGCGGCGGTCGTCGCTCGACTCGCGGACGAGACACTCGCGACCGACTGGCGCGAGCGCTGTGCGGCGTGGCGCGAACCCGTCGACCACCCCGCCGCCGACCATCCGGGGCTGGCGTCGGCCTATCGGGGTGGCGCGATGCACCTCCTCTCGTTCGACGAGCGACTCGGGAGCGCCCGCGCCGGTGCGTCGCTCCAGGGACGCGTCCCGCTCAGCGTCCGCTCGCCCCGAGCGTTCGCGACGCTGTTCGACGCCGAGAGCCTCTACCGGGAGGTCGTCGGGGACGACTATCCCGGCCCCGACCGCGGCCCGCGGGAATGACGGGGCTTTCGGGGACGCTTCACGGTCGTTCAGCGAACCACGTCAGACGCGAAGCGCCCGACGAGCCGTCCGTCACTCCGCGGTGCTCCGTTCCGGATACCACTCCGCGAACTTCGCGAGCGCCCGTCCCCGGTGTGAGATGCCGTTCTTCTCGTCGGTACTCATCTCGGCCATCGTCTTCCCGTTGTGCTCGAAGATGGGGTCGTAGCCGAAGCCGCCCTCGCCGCGGGGCTCGACGATGCGTCCGCGAACGATACCCTCGAACAGTTTCACGGGGAGCCCGACGTCTCCCTCGTCGCCGTCGGGACCGGTCGCGGCCGCGACCGTCCGGTCGTCACGGTCGACCGGATCGGGGCTCGCGTCGAACCCCTCGCCGTCGCAGTACGCGAGCGTACACCGGAAGGCGGCGCGGCGGTCCTCCTCGGTCGCGGCGAGTTCGTAGACGCGTTCGATGCCGACCGTCTCTTCGACGTACGACGAGTACGGACCGGGAAAGCCCTCGAGCGAATCGACGAACAACCCGGCGTCGTCGACGAGAACCGGTTCACCGGCGTGGCGGTACGCCTCCCGCGCCCCGCGTGCGGCGATGGGGCCGAGTTCCGGGCTCTGTATCTCCGTGTAGTCGAAGTCGAGCTGGGCGACGTCCGAGCCGAGGTAGTCCGTCGCCTCACGGACCTTCCCGGGGTTCGTGGTGACGTATCTGAGCATATCCGCTCTGACACCCAGCGGGCAAAAGCAGGTTCGATTTCGCGGTCAGGGAGGGAGGGGCTCAGTCGTCGATGATGACCTCGACGGGGTCGTCCTCCATGTCCTCGACGTCGTCTTCGCCCTGTCGTTCGTTCCAGAGGAGCACCGCAACGACCGCGAGGACGACCCACGAGCGCCACGAGGCGAGGTTGATGGTGTAGCCGATGCCGAACGGTTTCTCGACGAGCATTCCCTTACCGGGCTGCCAGTACGACGAGAGGAGGCGGCCGACGCTCGGTCGTTCGAAGTTGTAGGGGACGCCGAAGATGTTTCCGGACTGTGGTTTATCTGCCATACGCCACCGTACGACGGCGTCCGGTAAATGGTTTAGCCTCTCGCTCGCGTCACGAGCGGTCGACCCTCGCCGGTGGCGACGTCGACAGCGCGTCCCCGACGAGTGGGACGATGCCGATGAAAAACGCCGCGAAGACGAGGAGGAGGAGCGGGGTGATCTGTATCCCGACGTCGTACGCGACGGTGAATACGAGCAGCGAGTCGACCACTGCGACGAGGTACGGCCGGAAGAGAGAGCGTCGCGTTGCTGTCATCCGTCCCCGTCTCGGTGGCAGTCGACATCATCGCGTGGGCCGATCCGCCGGCCGCAGATGAGACCGGGGACCGAACGTTCATGACCGATACCGCGGCCACCGGGTCGTATGCGCTGACAGCCACTGCGGGGCGTGCTGCGATGTGGCGGCACGACGCCTCGCAGCCTCGTGTGCCGCCCGTTCGCCCCTCGTCCTCTCCGGCTACTGGTACCGACCGCGGCCCTCGACCGTGCGGAGCCGTTCGACGACGTCCTCGGCCGCCTCGCCGCCGGTGTCGAGATAGCCCGCCAGACACGCGTCGAGCAGCGGTTCGGGCGTCTCCGCCGTTCCTTCGACGCTCTGCCCGAAGACGTGGAGGTCCATCGCGTGGTCCTCGACGTGGCCCGTGTGGAAACCGAGACCGAAGTCGACGAGGAACACCGCCGGCTCACCCGTCTCCTTCGACACGCGTACGTTCCGCGTCGTCGGGTCGCCGTGGACGATACCGGCGTCGTGGAGCGTCGCCAGATGCTCGCCCACCTGTCGCGTCGCTTCGGGCGAGAGCGCCCTGGCGAGGTCGCCCTCGCCCACGCGCTGCAGCGTCAGCATCGACTCCCGGAGGTCGACGTCGTACACGAGCGGCGTCGGCACGCCCACGCGTCGGGCTTCGCTCAACAGTCGCGCCTCGGCGACGGTCCGCTCCCGTCGTAGCCGTTCGTCGAGCCTCGCGTGTCGGTACTCCTTGGGGAGTCGGCGCTTCCTCACCACGTCTCCCTCGGTCGTCACCGTCGCCTCGGCTCCGCGGACCGTCCCCGATTCGGACGGCGCCCGCGCGACCGATTCCTGAGTTCCGCGCCACGACACCGGTACCTCGTCGGGCCGGAAGTTCGGATCGACCGCGGAGTCAGGAATGGAAAGCGTGTCGCCGGCGTCGCACATCTTCGCGCCGAGGACGGCGATCATGCCGGCGTTGTCGCGGAGGAAGCGCGGCTCGGGTGCGTAAAACGAGGCACCGCGCGCCTCGCACATCTCGCGGAGCATCGCCCGAAGCCGTGCGTTCTGACCGACACCACCCCCTAACACGAGTTCGTCGGTGCCCGTCAGTGACAGCGCCCGCTCTGTGACTTCCGTGAGCATCGCGAAGACGGTCTCCTGGAGGCCACAGCAGACGTTCTCGACGGGCTCCCCGTCGTCGTACGCGTCCTTCGCGGCGCTCATGATGCCCGAAAAGGAGAAATCCATCCCCTTGACGACGTAGGGGAGGTCGATGTACTCGCCGTCTCTCGCCCGCGCCTCGACCTTCGGGCCGCCGGGATGTGACCAGCCGACGTGTCGGGTGAACTTGTCGATGGCGTTCCCCACGCCCGTGTCCATCGTCTCTCCCAGCACCCGGTAGCGGCCGTTGTGATAACCCAGGAGGTGAGCGTTCGCGCCGGAGGCGTTCAGACACACCGGCGCGTCGAACCCCGACTGATGGCGGCCGATTTCGAGGTGGGCCACCATGTGGTTGACGCCGACGAGCGGGACATCGAGCGCTCCCGACAGTGCGCGAGCGGCGGTTCCGACGATGCGGAGACAGGGACCGAGGCCGGGTCCGCGCGAGAACGCCACCGCGTCGACGCCGCCCCCACTGCGGGCGTGTTCGAGCGCCGTCTCGACGACGCGCGGGACGGCCTCGCCCATGTGCTCGGCGGCCTCACGCGGGTGAATGCCGCCGCTCTCCGGTTCGTATGGGTCGGACTCGATGAACACCTCGTCCGTCTCGGTGTCGAAGACCGCAGCGCTCGCTGCCCAGGCCGTCCCTTCGATACCGAGAACGCGCACCGGTGACCGAAGTCAGGCCTCTTCGGCCTCGACCTCGGGCTCGTCGCCGCTCGTGATCTTGTTCCGTTCGAGCATGTACTCCTGCTCGACGTCACGGGCGAACGCGGGGCTCTCGTACACCTTCGCGTAGCCGACCGTCTTGCGCATGCCGAACTTCGTGTCGAGCGTGTGGATCACGACCTCGTCGGAGTCTTTGTTCAGTTTCGCGGCGAGACTGTCGCGAACAGAGAGACGAGAGGGGGTCGCTTCCTCGTGGATGACCTCGAAGCGCACGTCAGTTCGGTGTAACATCGGGTTCTCGTCCTCGTCGATGATTTCGATTTCCATGGTCAGTTGCCTCTATTTCGCCCCGAGGCAGGCAAAAGGATTTCGAAGGACGTGACGACGCCGTACGGACAGCGTCCGCGGCGATGCGACCGGTTCGACTCAGTCTTGGTCGTCGGCTCGATTCGCCCTCCCCTCCAGAATCGAAAACGCGGCGTCGACGTCACCCTCGAACCGACCGAGCAGTTCGCGCATCGTCTCGCGCGTCTCGGGTGTGACGCGGATCAGTACCATCCCCGCGTCGGGCTGACCGTAGACGACGCTCGCCCCGTCGGGGGCGGCGACGACGGCCGGGAGCGTCACGAGGTCCTCCTCGCCGTCGACGTCGAGCACCTGTGGGTCGGCCGCGTCGAGCGCCTCGACGAGCGCTCGCAACGTCGACTCCGTGAGTTCGGCGGCGGGGTTCTTTACGCTCGTCCCCGGCGGGAGGTCTTCGAGCGCCGCTGCCGTCTCTTCGGACACCCTCTCCCGTTTGGTCCGCCCGTCGATGACCGACAGCTCCGGGACCCGACCGGCGCGCAGGAGGTGGGCGGTGACCACGTCGCCGACGACGACGAGCGGTTCGTCGGCGGCGGCGTCGTCGAGCAGTTCCGCTGTCTCGGTGTAGACGGGACCGAACGGCTCTTTGAACTCGCTTCGAAGCGCGTCCGGGAGTCGCAGCATCGATGTCGACATCGCGCTCGTGTTCAGCGGACCTTCAGCGCGTACCCGCCGGGTTCGGAGACGTTCATCTCCGCGGCGATCTCGCTCTCTTCGGGGTGGGTGATGTAGACGTAGCCCGCCCAGTCCTCGGTCAGCGAGGAGGAGCCACAGAGGTCACACGTCTGGTTGTCGGGGCCGTTGATGTGGTGACACTCCCGGCAGGCGAGTCGCTTCTTGGCCATCAGTCACCGGCCTCCGCTTCCGACTCCTGCCGCTTGGCCTCCAACCACCCGTGTTTGCCGAGACCGGGCTGTTTCGCCGTGAGACCGATCTTCGAGTCGCGCGGGTTGCGCTCGTCGACGCTCTTCGTCACGATACGCACCCGAACGGAGTCGCCGACGCCGAGCGTCTGGTTCGACTCCGTCGAGGCCAACTGCTGGTTCTCGCCGTCGTACGCGAGATACTCGTTGGATATCTGTGAGACGTGGAGCAGGCCGTCGACGGGACCGATACCGACGAAGGCGCCGAACTCGACGACTTCGACGACGTTGCCGTCGACGACTTCCTGCATCTGTGGGTCGAAGGTGATGGCGTCGAACTCCGCCTCGTAGTAGACGCCCGGTCGGCCGGGGAGCACAGAGCCATCCCCGATGTCGTGTACCTCGATGACGCTGACGACGCTGCCGACGTCCTCGTCCATCCGTCCCTCGAGTTTGTCCTGGAGCAGTCGCTTCACCCGTCCGGGGGTGACGTCCGCCAGGTGGCGGGGCGGCACTTCCACCGTGTCTTTGAGTCGTACCCGTTTGTACATGCGTAGTTTGAGTCCTGTTACGGTTCCGTAATCGCAAGTGTGTTGCGGCCCCGCCGGCTGACGACCGGGACACCCCGGTCGAGCAGTCGCCGGCGGAGGGGGCTGTCGTTGGTGACGACGTAGTCGCTTCCGTCCGAGAGTTCGACGACGGCGTCGTCCGCGTACGACGCCGTCGTGTCGACGGTTCGACACCGGTCTGCGAGGTCACGACCGACGCTCGCGGCGACGGCCTCCTCGCTTCCCCCCGACGAGAGCTTCTCCAGCTCGTCGACGACGGCGCGCGGCACCACCAGGTCGAGCGTCCCCTCCTCGACGCTCCCGCCGAGCAGACGGGCGAGTTCGTCGAAGACGCGGACGTCACATTCGACCGGCATCATGAGCGCGTTGGTGTCCATCACGACCGTCGTCACTTACTGTAGGGTTCCGATTCCGATGAGGCGCCAGCGCGCACCGACGCGTCGGTTGATGGCGATCTTCGCCCCCGACTCGGCACACACCGGTCGCTTGAGGTTCACCTCACACTCGCCGTCGCGGGCGCTCGTCACCGCGCCGACCGTGGTCGCCGTCCCGACGGTGAGCATGAGCGGTTCGCCCGTGGAGATGTCCTCGACGTTCCCCTCCTCCGCGCCGACGACGCGGTCGAGGAGGTCGACGCTCATGACGAACGACTCCCGCGTCGGCGGGAGCGTCCCCGGCGCGCCGGCCACCTGTCCGGCGAGCGCGTCACCCTTCGTCAGCGACGGGTCCAGCCCCGTTCCGACGCCGAGCAGTCCGCCCGGACCGGCCCGTTCGAGCTGCGTGCCGCCGGCCTGCAGCGAGCGCACCGTCGTCTCGATGGGCCGCCACTCGGACTGCCCACCCTCTTCGACCTCGCGGCCGGGACGGAGTTCCAGGTCGTCGTCGACTTCCAGTTCCCCCTCGACGAGACTCCCGCCGACGACGCCGCCGGTGAGGCCGTCCCACGTCGTGCCCGGGCGGTTGATGTCGAAACTGCGGGCGACGAACATCCGCGGGTCCACCGACGCGTCGCGCTCCGGCGTGGGTATCTCCCGCTCGATGGCGTCGATCAGGAGGTCCATGTTGATCTCCTGCTGGGCGCTGATGGGGACGATGGGGGCGTCCTCCGCCACCGTGCCCTCGACGAACTCCTGGATCTGTCCGTAGTTCTCGACCGCGCGGTCCCTGTCCACGAGGTCGATCTTGTTCTGGGCGATGACGATGTTCTCGATGCCGATGATGTCGAGCGCCATCAGGTGCTCTTCCGTCTGCGCCTGGGGGACGTTCTCCGTCGCGGAGACGACGAGGACGGCACCGTCCATCAGCGCCGCCCCCGAGAGCATCGTCGCCATCAGCGTCTCGTGGCCCGGCGCGTCGACGAACGACACCGTCCGCAAGACCTCGCTCTTCGACCCGTCAGGGCACTCCTCTTCCACGGTGTAACAGTCGGGCGCGTCGACGCCAGGGCACTCGCGGAACGTCGCGTCCGCGTACCCCAGTCGGATGGAGATGCCGCGCTTCATCTCCTCCGAGTGCTGGTCGGTCCACGAGCCAGACAGAGCCTGGACCAGCGTCGTCTTCCCGTGGTCGACGTGGCCGACGAGTCCGATGTTCACCTCCGGTTGCTGTGTTGTGTCTGTCACCATTGACCTCCTGAGAGTAATCTTGGGGAAGTTTCGCCCCGAACGACTGATAAATGTGCTGTTCTCGCCCTCTCCGTGGGGTGACGTACCGCGGTCGTCGACCACGGCCGTGAGGGCCAGCCTCGACCGGCGTGTGGTCCTCCGGCCGGTGTGGTTTTGTCCGCTCCGCACTCACTCTCACCCGTGCGGGAGTACGCCTTCGAACTCGCGCTGTGTGTCCACCTCGAAGCGACGACCGAGTGGGTCGTCGCCCGTCAGTTAGGGGGAAGCGTCGCCCATCCGGGCGGCCGCATCGTCGACGTCGTCGGCGTCGTCCCCGGCGCGGGGTTCGACCGCCGCGCCGCCATCACCGCCGAGACCATCCCGCCGCTCGCGCTCGAAAGCGACGTCGGCGTCGGCGCCGCCGTGCGACCGGAGCGCGCCTTCCACTGTTCCTCGCAGGTCGCCCGGCGGGTCGCCGACCGCGCAGTGGAACTCGGCTTCTTCGAGGCCGAACACCGCGGCGGGCACCGCCGCGTCCGCCGCGCCGTCCGCTACCCCGACGACTGGTTCGCCGAACTGGTCGCCGTCGAGAACAAGCCGGACCTCGGGTCGCCGGGCGACCTCGAATCGCAGCTCAGAACCGACGCGAGCCTCGGACTGTTCGACCGGGTGGTGCTCGCGACGGAGAGTTACGTGACCCGCGCTCACCTCAACCGCATACCCGACGCGGTCGGTGTGTGGCGGTTCGACCCCGACGAGAGGGAGACCGAAGTCGTCCGCGAACCGGAACCGCTCTCGCCGACGGCTACCGGCGTGGAACCCGTCGACTCCCACCCGCTCCGGACCGATGTCGCGTTCGTCTCCCCCGAGGAGAAAGCCCGCGTCAGGCGTCGGGTGGCGGAGCGCGCCTACGGCAAGGGGTGGCGACCCGAACCGCCGGGCTGTGTCCACGGTGCGGTGACCGCGGACGGGCGACCGTACTGCGAGCAGTTCGCACGGGTCGTCGACCCCGGCGCCGACTGTGGCGAGGGGTGTTCGGCGTTCGCGGCGGCCGACCCTCCCGCCGTCGACCGCCGCGCTCTCCGGGACGCACGGACGCCGTGGGTCGCCGACCCCGAGGGCGTCGCCCGGACACAGAGCGGGCTCGACCGGTTCTCCTGAGCGCGAACTCACTCGCGGCTGTACAGGTAGCCCACCGCCGAAACGACGCCGAACGCGAGGACGAACAGCGCCCCCTGCAGGAAGTCCGGCTCCGACCCCGTCGCCACGGCGAAGACCAGCCAGACGACGCCACCGACGACGGCGCTCGGAACGGCGGCACGGAGTGTATCGAAGACGTCGGGCATCGGTGTCGTGTCCGCGGCGCGGACGCGTAACCCTTCGGACGTCGTCGACCCCCGCCACTCAGAGGTCGTACTGCTCGCCGTCGACCGCCAGCGGTTCCTCGAACGCCTCGTCGGCGGGGTAGAAGTGGGCGGTGTGGACGAGTCGCGTCTCTCGGGCGCCGAGTTCGCGTGCGAGGTCGAGCGCCCCCTCGCGGGTCATGTGCTTCGACCCGAACGTTCGCGGAACGCCCGCTTCGTTCTCGTGCTTCCCGCCGAGCGGGTGGTACTCACAGAGCGAGGCGGGGACGATGGCGTCGGCGAGGAGGAGGTCCGGGTCCGACAGCACCGTGCGGGACTCGTCGGGGACGCCGTAGCTCGTATCGCCCGTCAGCGACAGTTTGGCCCCGGTCTCGGGGTCCTCGACGGCGAGGCCGTAACAGACCAGCGGCGGGTGGTCGACGGGAACGAGCGTACACTCGAACCCGCACGCCGAGAACCGCTCGAAGGGAGCGTGGTCTTCGACGGTGATGCGGTCGAGGTAGTCGTACTTCCGTCTGATGGTGTCGGCGACCGACTCTCCCGTGACAGGGTCGACCTCGCTCGCCGCGTGGACGGGCAGGTCGTCGAAGACGCGGTAGGCGTTTCCGAGGCCGTCGAGGTGGTCGAAGTGGATGTGTGTGACCACGGCCTCGTCGGGCAGAGAGACGTCGTGGGTGAGAAACTGCTGGCGGAAGTCGGGGCTGAGGTCGACGAGGAGACACTCCCCCGTTCGGGTGTTCTCGACGTGGACCGAAAAGCGCGAGCGCTCGACCCCCAGTTCGCGGGCGCGAGCGCAGGTGTCGCAGTCGCAGCCGACGGTGGGAGTGCCGGTCGTGTCGCCGGTGCCGAGGAGGGTGACCCGCATCTGTTCGGGAGCAAGAGGCGACGATGCTTAAGCGTGGGCGAAGCGTCACCGCGGGCGCCGGTCTCACTGTTGGCGCTGCTCGAACGCTCTCACCCACACCGGGACCGTCGTCTCGTACTCGCGGCCCGCGAGCGAGACGGTGGTCTCGACCCACCGTGGGGCCGCAGCCACGAGGTCCTCGAAGGGAACGTCGGTCGCCGAGACGCGGTTTCCCTGTCGGTCGTAGGTGATCGTCCGCGCGACCGTGACGGTGGGCACCCCTCCGCGCGACGTGATGCCCACGGACGCGTCGAGTTCCGCGTGCCCGAGTCTGTCGGCGGTCGTCTCCGCCACCGTACTGGCCGCGACGCTCGCACACCGCACGCGACCCCAGCGCTCGAACGGCACGGTGTCGTACACCGGTTCACGCTCGGGTGCGGAGCCGTTCTCGACCGCCTCGTGGTTCGTGTGGCGGTACGCGGAGACGTACTCCACCGCGTTCTCCTCGGGGAGGTAGGTGTACTCCTCGCCGTCGACGTACGCCTCCCGCGTCGAAATCGGCTCGCCCCGTGGACGGGTGGGTTCGGGCATCGTCGGTCCGGACGGCTGTCGCGTCGTGGTGGTCGGGTCCGACTTCGCTGTCGTCGCGGTCGACGGCGTCGACTCCGCCGTCGCCGCGGCCGGCGGGTCGACGCTCGTGCCGCCGAGACACCCCGCGAGGGTCGCCACGGCGACGCCGACCGTGTGGAGGAGGGACCGTCGGCTGGTGGGGGACATACGTCGGACCAGCGCAGCGACTGGTAAATCTCTTCTTCGCGTAGAACGAGTCGACAGCCCCGACGCCGCGTCCCGGCGTCGGTTCAGTCGTGGCTGTGGGTGTGCCCGTGGTCGTGCCCACTCTCCGCTTCGGAGCCGCCGTCGCCGGCGATGAGCGTCTCCTGGTCGCCGTCGATCATGTCCATGTTCTTGAGGTTGTCGCGCTCCTCGAAGTCGGCGACCGCATCCAGAATGTCCTCCTGCGTGAGGCTCATGCGTTCTTCCGTCAGGGCTTCGAGGACGGCCTCGCGCAGGACGAGGCGGAGGTCGCTTCCGGTGAGCCCTTCGGTCTTCTCGGCGACGGCCTCGGGGTCGAACTCCGCGATGTCCATCCGTCGGGTGACGATGCGGAGGATGTCGGCGCGCATCTGGTAGTCGGGCTTGGGGAAGTTGACGATCTCGTCGAAGCGCCGCCACGCCGCCGAGTCCAGTTGGTCGGGGTGATTCGTCGCCCCGATGAGGAGCACGTCGTCCCTGATGAGCGATATCTCGTCGATACACTTCAGCAGGGTGTTGACGGCGCGCTTCAACGCGGCGTGTTCGTCCGATCTTCGAGTTTTGGCGACGGAGTCGAACTCGTCGATGAAGAGGATACACGGCGACAGGCGGCGGGCGACCTCGAACGTCTTGTCGACGTTCTTGGCCGTCTCGCCGAGGTACTGGCTCGTGATCATCGAGAGCTTCACCTCGACGAACGGGAGGCCGAGTTCGTGTGCGAGCGCCCGCGACACCGTGGTCTTTCCTGTCCCCGGCGGACCGACGAACAGCAGCTTCCCGATCTCGCGGAGGCCGATCTCGGCGAGGTAATCGCGGTGTTCGATGGCCTTGACGATCTTGTCGATCTCGCCCTCCTGATCGGCGGTGAGCACGAGGTCGTCGAGCGTCATCTCGATTTCCTCGGGCGCCCGCACGGAGACGAGGTCGAGCATCTCGGCGTCCTCCTCGTCGTCGAAGTACGAGTCGAGCAGGCTGTCGATCCAGACCCGGTCCGCCTGGATCGGCCGGTTCGACCGCCGCGCCTCCTCGTGGGTCACGTCGACGTCGACGTCGTCGCGGTCCTCCACCGCGGCCGCGATAGTGGGGTTCGTGGCGAACCGCTCGCGGTCGGCGCGCTTGACGAGCCACTCGAGCGCCATCTCCGGTTGCGTGAGGGTGATACGTCCCGCGAACTCCTCCTTCTGGGTGAACATGAGGTCCGAGACCGCCCCCCAGGGGTCGTCGACGCCCGTCGCCTGTCGCGCCGTCTCCTCGGTCGCCACCAGCGGCCGCTCGACGCCGCCGACCTCGTCCTCTTCGTCGGATTCAGCCCAGAAGACACGCCGATACCGCGGCGGGAGGTCGTTCGCGTCCAGTTGCCGGTTCTCGCTGTAAATGTGGGCAGTCAGAAGGAACTCAACCACGTCGAGGGCCCGGTCACTCATCCGTTCTTCGTTGCTACCACAGGCGCATAAGACCGTCGAAGCGCGTCCAGTCCGCGCGCCGGCACGCGTCCGTGAGCGACGACGGAGCGATACGGGCAGTCCGGCGGGTGGACGAACGAACAGTTATTGATCGAAAAATATGGCCCTTACGCGGCTTAATACCTTATATTCCACTGGGAATAGCTAATCTGTCCGGTAGTGTGTTCTACAATTTTACTTTCACAACGGTCAGAGTTATATCCTTCCGCATATCCACGTTTTGGCGAACACATGAATCGGAAGCACGTCGATATCGAAGACAGATGAACACGTTTCGGGCTCCGACCCGCGTGGGTGTTCTCGCCGGATGAGCGACCCCGTCCCGACGACGTGCATGCGGTGTGCCGTCGGCTGCGGGCACGTCCAGCAGGGTGTGGACGTCGGCTACGGACTCGACACGGTTCGTGGCGACCCGGCACACCCGGTGAACCGCGGACTCGCCTGTGGCCGCGGGGTCAGCGAGTCGGCCGACCCCGACGGGGAGTGGCTCACCCGCCCGCTCGTCCGCGAGGACGGCGAGTTGGTGAAGACGAACTGGACGGACGCGCTCTCGACGGTTCTCAAGCGCGTGGTCACCGAGGCGACCCGCGACCCCGACTCGGTCGCGGTGCTGGGGAGCGGACAGCAGACGAACGAGGCCGCCTACGCCCTCGGCAAGGTCGCTCGTGGTGCCATCGGCACTCGACACTACGACGCGAACACGACGCTGTGCATGGCGTCGGCCGTCACGGCGTACTACGACGCCTTCGGGAGCGACGCGCCCCCGCCGACGTACGACGACATCCCCGACGCCGACACTCACCTCGTCTGGGGTGCCAACCCGGCCGTCGCACACCCGGTCATGTTCCGGTGGGTCGCCGATTCGAGTGAGCGCGGAGAACTGATCGTCGTCGACCCCGTCCGCACGGAGACGGCCGACGTCGCGGACACGCACGTCCAGCCCCGTCCCGGCGGCGACTACGCGCTCGCCCGCGCCGTCCTCGCGCGGTGTGTCGAGACGGGACGCATCGACGAGGCGTTCGTCGACAGGCACACCGCGGGGTTCTCCGACCTCCTCGCCGACCTCCCGTCGGTCGCGGATGCGGCGGCCGACGCCGGCGTCCCGGTCGACGCCGTCGACGACCTCGCCGCGTCGCTGTCGAACCCGACGCTCCTCTACTGGGGAATGGGCATCAACCAGTCGGTGCGAGGGACGGCCACCGCGGGCGCGCTCGTCGACCTCTGTCTGGCGACGGGTAACCTCGGACCCGGCACCGGCCCGTTCTCGTTGACGGGGCAGGCCAACTCGATGGGTGCGCGCGTCTGCTCGTCGAAAGGGACCTGGCCCGGCCACCGTGACTTCGAAGCCCCCGACCACCGTCGGGCCGTCGCCGAGACCTGGGACGTTCCCCTCGAGACGCTCCCCGACGACGCCGGTCCCGGCCCCGTCGGTATCGTCGAGTCGGGCCCCGCGGTCGTGTGGACGGTCGCGACGAACCCCGTCGCCGGCCTCCCCGACGCCACCGCGGCGCGCGAGGCGCTCGACGAGGCGTTCGTCGTCGTGCAGGACGCGTTCCGCTCCGAGACCTGCGAGGTGGCCGACGTGGTGCTCCCGGCGGCGACGTGGGGAGAGTGCGAGGGAACGACGATGAACATGGAGCGGACGGTCTCGCGGGTCCGCGCCGCGACCGAGACGCCGCCGGGCGTCTGGACCGACCTGCGCATCATCGCGACGGTCGGCGAGTCGCTCGTTCCGGGGCTGTTCGGCTCGGTGGACCCCGCACCACGGGAGGTGTTCGACGAGTTCGTCTCGCTCACCGCGGGCACGCCCGCGGACTGCTCGGGCCTCTCCTACGACCGGTTCGACGCCGAGTACGCGGTCCGCTGGCCCGCTTCGTCCACGGATGACGTGGGCGGCTACCGCTACCTCGTCGACGCCGACGCCACCGACGACGGGGACGGGGAGGAGCGGTGGTCGTTCCCGACGCCCTCCGGGAACGCCCGTTTCTCCGCGCGGACGCCCACCGAACTGCCCGAACCGGTGGACGACGACTACTCGCTCGTGCTCACCACCGGCCGGGAGGCGGACGGGTACAACACCGGCGTCCGCTCCCGGTTCGACGACGACCTGGTTCGAGCGCGGGTCAACCCCGAGACGCTCGAAACGTACCGCGACGCGGTCGCCCCTTCGGACAGTGACGACCGTCGAACCACCCTGGTCTCGCGGCGCGGGCGCGTCCCCGCCCTCCTCGTCTCCGACGCCGCCGTGCCCGCGGGACTCGTCTGGCTTCCCATCCATCACCCGATGACGAACCACCTCACAATCGACGCGGTCGACCCCGACTCCGACGAACCGAACTACAAACAGTGTGCGGTCCGTCTCGCGGCGCCCTCTGCGCGCGAGTCGCACTCGGAACCGGCCGCCCGCGCCCACCCGGACGGCGTCGTCGACGGGGGACTGCCGGGCATCGAGCCGAGCGACGACTGACGATGTCGGCGATAAAGGCGGACACGGGACGGGCCGGCATCGTCCTCGCCGGCGGCCGGTCGACGCGCTTCGCGGACGGCGACAAGGCGCTCGCCCCACTCGGTGGACGGCCACTCCTCACCCGCGCCGTCGAGGCAGTCTCGCCCGTCGTCGACGAGGTCATCGTGAGCTGTCGGGCGGACCAGCGTCCCGCGTTCGAGTCCGCGCTCGCGGGAGAGAGCGTCTCGTTCGTCGTCGACCCCATCGACGGCCTCGGCCCGGTCGCCGGCCTCCGGACGGCGCTCCGCGAGACCGAGCGGCTCACAGCCGTCGTCACGGCGTGTGACCTCCCGCTCGTCCCGTCGGCGTTCCTCGGTCACCTGCTCGACCGGGTCGAGCAGTCGACGACCGCCGGCGTCGTCATCCGAACCGGGGGCCGGACGCAACCGTTCCCGACGGCGGTCAACGTCCGCGCCGCCGCCGCCGCGGCGACCGAGGCACTCGACACCGGCGGCAACCTCCGCGACGTCGTCGAGTCGCTCGCGCCGGTCGTCATCCCCGAGCGCCACGTCGCCGCCACCGTCGGCATCGAGCGACTTCTGGACGTCGACACGCGCGCCGACCTCGCCCGCGCCGAGGAGATTCTCGCTCGCGGTGCTCCCCGCGGCCCCGCGGACGAACTGCCGCCGGGAGACGGCGGGATGCGACCGAACAGCCGACGATCATGACCACCGACGCGCCGTCCGAATCGACCGGGACGCCCGACAACGACGCGTCCGACAGCGACGACCTCACCACGTCGCGAGTCGACCGGCGACGGCACGCTTCTGCCGACGTCGCGCCCGAACTGTTCTGCGGCCGAGACGCCCGCGACGAGACTCCGGGACCGCTTATTCCCCGCAGGCGACGGTTTCCCCATCTGCCGCGTCCCGCGGGTCGACGACCGCGAGTTCCGCCGTCCCGACCCGGAGCGCCCGGTCGCCGACGAAGTACGCGGCCGTCGCCACGTGCCGCTTCTGAAACCCGGTCGCCGTTCCGCTGCTCGTATGGACCTCGTTGCCGTACGTCAACTCGACGCGCGCACCGACGAGGAATCCCCGTTCCACCGACCGGACGTCGGTCGACTCGTCCGAATCGAGTCTGACGTACGAGATGGCCGGTTCGAGTATCCGGACGCGGTTCCGCTGGAGCGCCTCCTCGAATTCGAGCGCGAAATCGACAGCCAGCGCCGGCGAGTCGACGGCCCCGAGCGGCGGATACGGCGGGCCGAATTCGGTCGTCGGGAGGTCGGCGTCGACTGCACAGGACGGGACGGCCGTCGTGGACCGCGACTCCGTGGTCGCCGTCGCCGTGACCGCCGGATTCGTCGCTGTCGACGACGCCGTCGCCGGCTCCGACCCGTCGTTGTCGTCGCCGAGACACCCGGCGAGCGCGACGGCCCCGACCCCGGCGAGGAGTCGGCGTCGCGTCAGGATGGAGGGCAGGGGCATACGGGCGGCCTCACCGGCCGAAGGCAAGTGCCTTGTGACGGCACAGTCGCCGTCGTCGGCGTTCGATCAGGCGACGGTCGAGCGGTCGCCGCCCGGATTTATACGCGCCGACCGTCGACACTTCGGTATGTCAACGCCCGTCGTCGCGGCCGCCTACCGAACCCCGCAGGGAAAAGACGGTGGTGTCCTCTCGGAGGTCAGGAGCGAGGACCTCTCGACGACTCTCGTCGACCACCTCCTCGACGTCACCGGCTTGGACCCCGCCGTCGTCGACGACCTCATGTGGGGCTGTGCCCAGCAGCGCGGGGAACAGGACGCCAACGTCGCCCGCGTCGTCGCGCTTCTGTCGGAACTGGGCGAGGGGACGCCCGCGACGACCATCAACCGCTGGTGTGCGTCGTCGATGCAGGCGGTCATCTCCGCCGCGGACGCCGTCGCGGCGGGGAACCGCGACTGTGTCGTCGCCGGCGGCGTCGAGAGCATGTCGCGCGTCCCCCTCTCGTCGATGCCGTACGACGAACTCCACCCGCGGCTGGCGAGCGAGTACGACCTCGCCGACCTGGAGATGGGCGCGACGGCCGAGAAGGTCGCCGAGGTGTACGACGTCTCCCGGGAGGCGCAGGACGAGTACGCCCTCCGGTCGCAGCAGCGGGCCGCCGACGCGACCGACTCGGGCCGGTTCGACGACGAACTCGTCCCCGTCGAAGTCGGGGCGGGGACGGTCACTGCGGACGAGGGAATCCGGCGCGACACCTCGCTGGAGGGGCTCTCGAAGCTCCCGCCGGCCTTCAGCGGGGGGGGAACGGTGACGGCGGGGAACGCCTCGCAGATATCGGACGGCGCGGCGCTCGTTCTCGTCACGAGCGAGTCGTTCGCCGCCGACTACGGCCTCGACGTCCTCGCCCGGGTCGGGACGAACCACGTCGCCGGCGTCGACCCGACGGTGATGGGTATCGGGCCCGTCCCGGCGACGCGCGGGCTCCTAGAGCGGGCCGGCCGGGACATCGACGACTACGACCTCGTCGAACTGAACGAGGCGTTCGCCTCTCAAACCATCTACTGCCGCCGCGAACTCGGCATCGAGGCGGAGAGATTCAACGTCAACGGCGGCGCAATCGCCATCGGGCACCCGCTCGGTGCCTCCGGGGCTCGACTCCCGGTGACGCTCGTCCACGAGATGCGGAAGCGAGGGGCTTCGCGAGGGTTGGCGACGCTCTGTGTCGGCTTCGGACAGGGCGCGGCGGTGGAGTTCGCGCGGTAGCGGTATTTTGGCCGAGCTTTTGGAGCGACCGAGCGGAGCGAGGGAGCGGGTAAACGGTCGTCGTGGGAGGGCGCGGCGGTGGAGTTCGCGCGGGAGTGAGACTCGAGCGGGGCTCCCGACCACGTCGACGAGCCTGCGGTCGGTCCTCAGCAGGCTCCGGTGGACGGACAGACGGCCGCAGAGCCGAACGCTCGACCGAGTGCCGCGCGCAACTCGCGGAGCTCCTGCACGAGTCGGGTGAACAGTTCCGGCTGTGCGGCGGTCGTCGTCGGCGTCGACTGCTGGTAGTCGACGAACCGGACGCTCACCGTGACCGGCCGTCCCGTGTCCTCGGTGATTCGCGTCCGCAACCGCTCTGCGAGCGCCTCGTACTCCGCGTCGCTGGACGAGCGACTCACCGTGACCGTCACGGACTCGGCCCGCCCGAACAGGTTCCCGTCGCTGTAGCCCGTCTCGACGCTGATGAGTTCGAGCGAGGCGTACTGGTCGGAGCCGATGACCGACTCGACGTCCTCGTTGACCGCCCGCTCGAACGCGATGTGCTGGCTCGTCGCGGCGACGGTGACGACGACGAGCACGAGGAACACCACGAGTATGAGCGCGTACGCGCCGGTTCGAGCGGAGACGGACACGTTCTCGCGGAGGCTTCCGAGGATCGACGACCGGTAGCCGAGCGAGACGAGGCCGATGTACGCGGCGAGGTTGATGAAGACGATGTTCATCAAGAGGAGAACGACCGCGCCGGCGAGCATGAGCGGCTGCCCCCAGACGATGCTGATGCCGGCCGTCGCCGCGGCGGGGACGATGGCGGCGGCGACGGCGACGCCGGCGATGGACACCGGCAGGTCGGTCGCCAGCGCGAGCGCGCCGGCGAACCCGGCGGCGACAGCGATGATCAGCGTTAGCAGGTTCGGCGTGGCGAAGGCGGCGACCTGGTCGATCCGGCTGACGACGAGCGACGCCGGGACGAAGCCGGTTCGCTGGAGGGTGACGCCCATCAGCACCGCACCGCCCAGCGCGATGACGAGGCCGACCGCCTGTGACGTGAAGCTGTCGACGACCATCTCGCGGTCGCTGATGACCGCACCGACGCTCGCAGAGAGCGTCGAACCGGCGAACGGGGCGATCACCATCGCCCCGACGATGACGATTGCCGAGTTGAGCAGGAGGCCGCCGACGGCGACGATGGCGCTCAACGCGGCGAACGCGATATACGTCGCCGTCTCCGGCTTGAGGTCGCTCGCCCGCTCGCGTATCTCGGGGTGGGAGATGGCGGCACTCCCGCGCGGGCCTTCGACGTACCGCTCGGTCAACTCGTCGACGTTCGACACCGTCGTTCGATCGGCGTCCGTCACCACGGTGTAGGTCGACTCATCGAGCCCTGCGTCGTACAGGGTTTCGAGCACCGCGTCGACGGCCCCGGAGGGGACCGGAATCTGGGCGAGGACCCCCTCGTCGGGCCCGGCTTCGTCGACGAGGACGTGGTCGACGTCGCCCTCCGAGAGCGCCCCTCTGACGGCGGGGAGGTCGTCGTTCGGGACGTGGATCTGAATGAGTCGCATTCACGTTCGTGAGCGCCCCCACCGGGATTATTAGTCGGCTGTTACACCAATTAACGAGAGATTCACCGGCGTCTCCGGCCATCGAGCGTCGCCCACCGCCGACGTGTGGTCTCCTCTTTGGTGTGCAAGCAGCAGTTGCTTTGGACGGAGTCGCTACTCATCACGCATGCGCGACCGGTGCCGTGAGAGTCACGACGCAGTGTCGAACGAGTGGACGCGACGGGGCGTACTGGCGGCGACGGCCGCCGCCGGAGTCGGTGCGGCGACCGGCGTCGCGGGTGCCCAGAGCGAGGGGGCCGAGATCACGACCTCGCTCGTCGTCCCCGACGATACGTCGAAACTGGGCAACGACGACTTCACCGGGCTCTTACTCCAGGTGATCGACCAGGGGAAAACCGACGCGAGCGACACCGACGTCGCCAGCTGTGACTCGCTCGAAGCCGACCGGATCATCTCGTATCAGCTGGCACTCACGGACGAGCGGGACGACACCGAAGAGTCGGTCGAAGCGACGGGATTCGCCTCCCGCTCGAACGACAACGTCCGCCCCGACCAGGAGTTCATCGTGAGCAACCAGGAAGCGTGCGGCGACGGCTACCTCGACCTGAGCCTCGAAGAGGTGACCCGAAGCGGCATCGACGTCGGTACCGAGTCGACGTCCACGTCGACACCGACATCGACGTCCACGTCGATGCCAGGGTTCGGCGCCGCGACGGCCGTCGCCGGCGTCACCGTCGCGGCCGCAGGCGCCGTCTGGCGGTCGATTCGGTCCTGACGACTGCGGACCGAGGTGTTCGCTCCGCGGGCTCTACGCTATTCTCCCCTAATCGTCGGCCGGTGCGGCACCGCCGGACCCGGCGAGCCGTCCGTCCGGGACGGTTCCCTCCGCGGTCCACCCGCGGGCCGTGTAGTAGTCGTCGAGCGCCTCCTCGATGCCCGGGAGTTCGTAGGGGAGGGTGTCGGCGTCGCGGTCCAGTCCCCGCTGATTGTTGAAGTGACGTTCGAGGTCGACGATGCGCGAGCCGACGGCCATCAGGTCGTCGAACTCCTCGCCGAGCAGTTCCGCGAGGCGCTCGTCGGTGACGAACCCGCGCGAGAACTTGCAGACGACGCCCGAATCGAGGACCGCGTGGTGGTTCTCCCGGTCGATGAGTCGCTGGGGTTTCGCGTCGAGTCCCGAGGGGTCCATCGCCTGGTCCTTGTCGACCAGCGGGTATTCGAGCGCGTAGAAGGTGGCGTACATGTGGTCCGCGCCGCGGTTCGCGACGGCGAACGAGAGGCCCTGACCCTGAAGCGTCCGACCGTCGTGGCCGGGGAACTCCAGCCCCTTGACGCTCCAGTTCTCCACCCCGAGTTCCTCGTGACAGCGGGCGACGCCCTCGGCGAGGAGGTCGCCCACGCCCTCGCGGTGGGCGATCTTCTCCACGGTCTCGTGGACGAGTTCGACGTTGCCGAACTCGTCCTCGCTCGCGAGGTACGCCGCGACCGTGTCCCCGGCGGAGATGGTGTCCATCCCGAGTTGGTCGCAGAGTTCGTTCGACTGCATCACGTCGACGATGTCGTCGACCGCACAGTTCGACCCGAACGACATCACCGTCTCGAACTCCGGCCCTTCGGTCTCGACACCCCGTTCTTCGTCCTTCGTCGGGAGCTTGCACGCGAACGCACACGCCGAGCAGGTCCCCTTCTTGAACTTCTTCTCCTCCACTCTGTCGCCGTTGATCCCCTCGACGCCCTCGAACTGCAGTTCCGAGAAGTATCTCGTGGGGAGGGCGCTCACCTCGTTGCCGAGGTCCGTGACGGAGGTGGTGCCCTGTCGCTTCATGATGTGGTCGTCCGTGGCGGCCTCGCGGTGGACGTCCATCTGGATCGGCGGGATGTCGACCTCTTGGGTCGAGTCCCCGTCGAACGTGATGAGTTTCACGCCCTTCGCACCCAGCACGGCACCGAGGCCGCCGCGGCCGAACGCCCGAGACTCGGAGGTCATGATGGACGCGAAGCGGACCTCGTTCTCGCCCGCGGGGCCGATGTTGGCGACGTGTTCCGCTTCGAGACCCTGTGACTCCTCGACGTACTCGACCGTCTCGGAGGTCGTCGCGCCCGCGAGGTCGGGGACGGGTTCGAACTCCACGCCCTCGTCGGTGACGTGAAGCGCGAGGAGTTCGTCGCTCGCACCGCGGAGTTCGACGGCACCGTAGCCCGTCGCGGTGAAGTTCCGCGACATGAAGCCGCCGGCGTTCGACGAGAACAGCCCGTCCGTCAGCGGGGAGACCGCCGTCGCGTTCATCCGCCCGGTAAAGGACATCTGCGAGTGCTGCATCGGCCCCGTGGTGAAGTACAGTCGGTTCTCTTCACCCAGGGGGTCGGCGTCGAACGGAACGCGGTCGTGGGCGAGTTTCGTTCCGACGCCCCGCCCGCCGATGAACGACGCGAGCACGTCGGTGATATCCGCCTCGCTCGTCGTTCGGTCTGTGAGGTCGATCGAGAGGAGTGGGCCCTTGGCGTGGCGCATGGTTTCAGTTGTCGGGAGCGGGCGATAAAGGTGGCGTCGTGCTTCCACCCTCCGTTCGTCGTGAACCGGTACGAATATGTCGGCAAGTGCACAATCAGGCGGGCATGAAGCGTCTCGTCGCCGTCGGAGTGGCGGCCGCCCTCGCGGGTGTCGGGATGGCGGCCGTCGAGGCCGGCCTCGTCGGCCAACCCGCGCTGGGCGACCCCGTCTGGCTCCTCCTCGGCGGGCTCGTCGTCGGCTACTGGGCCGTCTTCGTCCGCTGGGCCCGGTCGCAGTCGTAGTCGTTCTCCCGTGTTCTCTCGCCTCCGACCTCGGGGGTCAACGCCGACTTCGAACTCCCCCCGCACTGCTTGCTGCGAACGCGTTCGGAACAGTGCGGACAGCGACGTGTCGTGTGGTGAGACTCGCGGACCTCGAAGGCGTCGAGACGAGCGGAGAGCGCATCACCCGACGAGCGGAGATTCGACCGTGCCCCGTGCGGTCTACGTACCAGTCCTTCCCGGATGCACCGTTTCACTCACGGAACACGCTCGCTCGGTAGCTCACTCGTCCCGAACACGGTTCTCTCGGCCTTCGTCGACCCTCTGGCCCCGCCCGACGTGTGGCTTCCGCGAGAACTCGACTACTCGACTCGGTTTCGCTCGATATCAGTTCTCGGGGTGGACGAACGTCATCGCCTCGCGGACGTTCTCGCGTTCGCCGAGAATGGTGATACGGTCGCCGTACTCGACGGTGAAGTCGTCCACCGGGACGCGCGCGTCGTCGTTGCGGGCGACGAGCGCGATGAGCACGCCGTCGGGGAGTTCGTCGCTGATCTCCTCGATGGTCATCCCGATGAGTTCGTCGGCCGTGAGTTCCACCTCCTGGACGTCGCCGGAGCGGCCGATTTCGCCCATCCAGTTCATCATCGCGGGGCGCTCGATGTAGTTGTCGAGCGCCTGCGCCGTCGCGAGCGTCGTCGAGATGGTCCGCACCCCGAGTTCCTCGAACGCCTCGACGTTCGAGGGGTTGTTGACGCGCGCGAGGATTGTCTCGGGCGCGAACTTCGAGTTCGACAGCTGTGCGACGAGGAGGTTCACGTCGTCGTCGCCGGTGGCGGCGACGACCACCTTCGCCTTCTCCGCGCCCGCGGAGCGGAGGACGTCGGTGTCGGTGCCGTCGCCGAAGTGGACGGCGAAGCTCTCGTTGCGGGCGGTCTCGACGGTGTCTCGGTTGTTCTCGATCAGTACGACGTTCTCTCCGCGGTCTTCGAGGCGCTCGGCGAGCGTTCGGCCCACCTTACCGCCTCCGATGACGAGTACACGCATTGGAATCACGTCCAGGTATTCAGCGATCCGTCGGGCGAAGCCTCCCTCGAAGACGACGGTCATGAGGATGACGAGGAAGACGGTGCCGACGAGGAGGTCCGCGGCCTCGGTGAGCCCCTGCGCTCGGAGTTCGATGGCGAACAGCGTCGCCACCGACGCGGGGATGATGCCGCGCGGGCCGACGAAGCTCATGAACCACTTTTCGGGGGTCGTAAAGCGGTCGCCGATACACGAGGCGAACACGACGACCGGGCGGATGACGAGCGCGACGGCCACCACCACCCCGAGACCGGCAGCGCCGAGTTGAATGAGCGTCGAGAACTGCAAGAGCGCCGCGAGCGCGATGAAGACGAACGAGAGGACGATGAGGGTGATGTCGCCTTTGAACTCCGAGATGTCGTGCTCGTAGGGAACGTCGAGGTTGCCGAGGAGGACGCCCGCGGTGGCGACGGCGGCGATGCCGGCCTCCGTGACGATGGCGTCCGCGGCGCCGTACGCGACCAGCGCGCCCGCCAGCACGAGCAGTCGCGCGTTCTGCGGGGCGTTCCCCGGCGAGAGGTCGACGTACTGTAAGAGGTAGTAGACGACGGCGGCGACGATGACGCCGACGAGCATCCCGATTCCGAGTCGCTCGGCGAACAGGGTCACGAAGACGCCGGCGCCCGTCTCCTCGGCGATGAGCGCCTCGAAGATGACGACCGCGAGGATGGCGGCGGTGACGTCGTTGACGATACCCTCCGTCTCCAGCGCCGCCTCGACGCGGTCGCGCGCCGGGACGACTTCGAGGATCGGTGCGATGACGGTCGGCCCCGTCGCGACGAGGAGCGCGCCGATGAGGAAGGCGACGAGCCACGCCGCTCCGAGCAGGTAGTGGACGGCCGCCGCGGTTCCGACGAGCGCGATGGCGGCCCCGACGGTGACGAGTCGCACCGTCGCCGCCGGTGCCTCCCGGAGCTTCTCGATGCGGAGGTGGAACGCCCCCTCGAAGACGATGATGGCGACCGAGAGGCCGACGATGTCCGAGAGGCCGCTCCCGAACACGTCCGGGTTGACGACACCGAGCACCTCGGGGCCGAGCGTGATGCCGGCCGCGATGAGGAAGACGACGCTCGGGACTTGGAACCGGTCGGAGAGCACCTGCGAGATGACGCCGATACCGATGATGGCTGCGACGATGGGGATGAGGCTCACTCCGCCACCGGTTGCCATTCACTTCGCCTCCATGTACGGCGGTCCAAGCCCCCCTCGGACATAAAGCCATAGATTGTCCGTGGCAGGCGGTTCTCAGGTGCCGGGAGTCGCGAGGAAGTATAACTCGCTCGACATCCTCTCTCCGGTATGTACCGCACCGTTCTCATCCCGACCGACGGAAGCACCGGTGCAGGCCGTGGCGTGACCGCGGGCGTCGACATCGCGAAGCAGTACGGAGCGACGGTTCACGCGCTGTACGTCGTCGACGAACGCATCTACGGGCAGACGCCCGCGCTCTCCGACATGGAGTTGCGATTCGAACAACTGGAGGCCGAAGGTGAAGGCTACCTCGAAGAAATCGTCGCCCGCGCGACCGAGGCGGGACTCGACGTCGAGACGAGCGTCCAGCGCGGGATGCCACACGAGATCATCACCACCTATGCCGACGAGAACGACGTCGACCTCATCGTGATGGGTCGACACGGCGCCTCGGCGCACCCGGCCCCGCACATCGGCTCCTGCACCGACCGCGTCCTCCGGACGGCCCCCGTGCCCGTCCTCCCGGCGTGACCGGTCCGACGCACCGCACTCACGGCGCTCGGTTCGATCGGGTCGCTCCGGCTACGTCTCGCCGACGTAGTCGAGATAGCCCAGTACGCCCTTCGTGTTGAGGCGCTCCTCCGCACGGGCCTTTTCTGGCCCCCACACGTCGACCATGTCCGTGTGGTCCATGAAGTAGTCGATGACCGCCCCGTCGTCTGCGAGTTCGATGCGCTTCGAGCGGACGGCCTCGACCCACTCGACGAGGGTGCGTTTGTACTCGTCCATCACGCCCGCCTCGTACGCGCGTGCCCCGAAGTGGCCGTAACACAAGATGTCGGGGTCGAGCGCGGTGATGGTGTCCGCGTCGGCGAGACTCTTCTCGAGGTGAAATTGTGCGGGCGGCGACGTCGGTCGGACGTCGCCCGTCTCGGGGACGAAGATGCCCGCGGCGTCGGCCGTGAAGACGACGTCGTCGCCGTCGTCGTGGAGGAAACAGTGGTGGGGGGCGTGTCCCGGCGCGTGGTGGACGGTGAGCGCCCGGTCGCCCAGGTCGAGAACGTCCCCGTCGGTGAGGCCCTCGATACGCTCTTCGGGCACGGGGAGCGGTTCGTCGTAGTACTTCCACTGGTCCTCGACGGCCGCTTTCGTCCCCGCGACCAGGCGCGAGGGGTCGACGAGGTGCTCGACGCCGCGTTCGGGCGTCACGACCGTCGCCTCGGGGTACCGCTCGGCGAGGTAGCCCGCGCCGCCGGCGTGGTCCAGGTGGACGTGGGTCGCGACGATGTACTCGGGGTCGGCCCCGAGTTCGTCGAGCAGGTCGAAGACGTACTCGCGGTTCCGCCCGAGTCCGGTGTCGACGACGGCCGGGCGCTCCGCGTCGACGACGTACACCGTCCCGTACTCCGGGACGCCGTACGCGCCGACGTCGACGTAGTAGAGGTCGGTGCTGTCGGGGACTTCGAACCTGTCGCCGATGGCCATGGCCACAGGAGGGCGGCGGCGTGGCAAAAGGGTTCGGTCGCCGGCACGCCGCGTTACCGCCCCGGGCCGTGGACCGTCTCGACGGCCACCGACACCGATACGACCGCCGCCGATGAACAGGACGGGTGTGACCGCCTGCACCTACTGCGGCTGTGACGTCGAGATGCACGACCCAGTGGTCGTCTCGGAGGGCCTCGGTGACGACCGAGAGGTCGCCGGCCGGTTCTGCAACTACGGCTGTCTCGCAGCCCACATCGAGCGGGAGGGGCTGGCGACGGGTACGACCTGCCGGGTCGACCCGTGACGCCTCTCGCGGACGCCGGTCGAACGACACGGTTTTGCCGCCGCCGTCTGAACTCGAATCAAATGCTGAGCAGGCAGTACCTCCGCGAGCACCCCGACGAGGTTCGGGAGTCGCTCGAAGCGCGCGGGTACGACACCGACCTGGATCGACTCCTCGAACTCGACGACGAGTGGCGCAGCCTCAAGAGCGAGGGTGACGAACTCCGTCACGAGCGCAACGAGGTCTCGTCGAAGATCGGACAGTTGAAAGGAGAGGGGAAGCACGACGAGGCCGACGCGGCCATCGAGCGCTCGCAGGAACTCAAATCGCGAATCGGGGAGGTCGAAGCGCGCGCGGACGAACTCGAATCGGCGTTGGAGCAGCGACTGCTCGAACTCCCGAACGTCCCCCACGAGTCGGTTCCCGTCGGGGAGGACGAAGCGGACAACGTCGAGGTGGACCGGTGGGGCTTCGAAGACCTCCGTGATCTCCCGGGAGAGGTGGTTCCGCACTACGACCTCGGCGAGGACCTCGACATCATCGACGAGGCGCGCGGCGCGAAGACGACGGGCGCGGGCTTTTACTTCCTGAAGGGCGACGGTGCCCGACTCGAACACGCGCTCATCCAGTTCATGCTCGACGTCCACCGCGAGCAGGAGTACGTCGACGTCTTCCCGCCCATCCCGGTGAAGAGCCGGTCGATGCGCGGCACCGGCCAGCTTCCGAAGTTCAACGAGGACGCCTACCGCGTCGGCGGCGACGAGTTCGACGACTACACCGACGACGACCTCTGGCTCTGCCCGACGGCCGAGGTGCCGGTGACGAACATGTACGCCGACGACATCCTCCTCCGCGAGGACCTCCCGCTGAAGCACCAGGCGTACACGCCCAACTTCCGGCGCGAAGCGGGCGAACACGGCACCGAGACGAGGGGAATCGTCCGCGTCCACCAGTTCAACAAGGTCGAACTCGTCAACTTCGTCGAACCCGACGAGTCGTACGACCGCCTCGAAGCGCTCGTCGACGAGGCGAGCGAGGTGCTCGAACGGCTCGAACTCCCCTACAGAGTGCTTTCTCTCTGTACCGGCGACCTCACCTTCGCCTCGGCGAAGACGTACGACCTCGAAGTGTGGGCGCCCGGTACGGACGCCGACGACGGGCCCGAGATGGGGGGACGGTGGCTCGAAGTCTCCAGCGCCTCGAACTTCGAGGCGTTCCAGGCCCGCCGCGCCGGCATCCGGTACCGCCCCGAACACCACGAGTCGGCGGAGTACCTCCACACGCTCAACGCCTCCGGCACCGCCGTCGGGCGGGTGATGGTCGCCATCCTGGAGTACTACCAGAACGACGACGGCACCGTCACCGTTCCCGAGGCGCTCCGGCCGTACATGGGCGGACAGGAGGCCATCGAGGGACACGAGAAAGTCGGCGAGTCGGCGCTCGGTGCCGAGGACTGACACCCGTTCTCACCCGCCGGGAACCACCGCGGATGGGGTCGTGCTGGGCGTCGTACGTTCTCGTATGGCTCTTCGACGCACGCACGGTGCGCACCTCGCGGCCTGGGTCGTCACCGTTCTCCTCGTGGTTCCGCTGCTCGGCCTGTCACTCTGGGGTTCGTGGCGGCTGCTCTTCTGGGGCGTCGTCGCCGCGGCACCGCACGCCCACTACGGCCCCGCGGCCGGCACGACCGCTCCCGGTGCGATGCCTCCGGGCGTCGACGCGATGCTCGTCGGTGGGGCGGGTTCGAGCGCCGGCGTGTCCCTGACGATGCTCGTCGTCGTCGGCTTCCTCGTCCTCGTCTGCGTTCTGCTCGCGATGAGCGCCGTCGCAGCGCGGACGGATGACGCGCTGGCCACGCTCGAAGAGGCGTACGTCCGGGGCGAACTGGACGACGAGGAGTACACTCGGCGGCGTCGGACGCTCGTGGGCGAGCGTCCCGGCCGGACGTCCTGACCGCTTAGCACCCGAACGCGCTTTACCGGCGGCTCGTCTACCGACACCCGTGTCCGTCGACCTGCACGTCCGCTACGAGGGCGACGACGACCCAGACAAGTGCACGGCGCGAAAGCTCGCGCGGTTCGACCTCGCGACGCTCCACCGCTCCGACAGGGCGACGCCGTACGGCGTCGTGTTGAACCCCCACGCCGAGCAGGCGCTCTCGCCGGCGGACGCGACCGAGACGCTCGTCGCGCTCGACTGTTCCTGGGAGTCCGCGGGCGAGAAACACTTCTCGCTCCGCGGCGAACACCGCGCCCTGCCGTATCTCGTCGCGGCCAATCCGGTGAACTTCGGACGCCCGCTCCAGTTGACGACGGTCGAAGCGCTCGCCGCCGCCCTCTGTCTCTTCGGCGAGCGCGACCACGCGGAGCGAATCCTCTCGAAGTTCCGATGGGGGAGACGTTCCTCGAACTCAACGACGAACCGCTCCGCCGGTACGCCGACTGTGCGGACTCGACGGAGGTCGTCGCCGTTCAGGGAGAGTACCTCGACCGAGAGTGAGTCCGCGTGGCCCGTCTCCTCACGTCGTCTGGCGCTTGACCCACCCGCCGAGGGCGCCGGCGACCGCGCTGTCGGCTGCGAGCAGGAGGGTGATCGCCGCGAGCACGACGAAGGGGCCGAACCCACCGACCAGCGCCCCCAGCGGTCCCCCGGCGATGCCGCCGAGGAGGCTCCCGAAGAAGGCGACGACGACGGCGACGACCAGCCCCGCGAGCGACCCGGCGACCAGCCCGTGCCAGGCACCGCTCCCCGGTCCTCCACCCGCGAGATAGCCCGCGGCGAAGCCGCCGACGAGTCCGGCCCCGAGCTGTCCGACCCCCGGCACCGAGACGCCGGCCGTCCCGATGACGACGAGGAGGACGAAGCCGACTCCGACCGCACGCCAGTTCGTCATATACGCCCCGACGAGCGAGAGACGAATAACTGCGTTGGCATCGAATCAGGAGGTGCGAACAGGCGACACCGTCTCTTCCCGTGGACCCCGGTGTCGCACACCCGCGGTCGGTCCACGGTTCGTCGTCAGCGCATAGGTCGGTGAGGCCGCGGTATCGGACTTGAACTCTCGCCCCAGCGCCCGCCGACAGCAGGGTTTTCGTACGGTCGCCGTGAGTCAGTCCCGGCTGTCGCCACGGCGACGGCGACCGGGACATCGTTACAACAGGCCTTATCAGGCCACGCTCCGAGGTATCGGGTATGAGTGACCTGACAGCGACGCTGCACACGTCGAAGGGTGACATCACCGTCGAACTGTACGACGAACGGGCGCCGAACACCGTCGAGAACTTCGTCGGCCTCGCGACGGGCGAGAAGGAGTGGGAGGACCCGGAGACGGGTGAAACCCGGACGGACCCCCTGTACGACGACGTCATCTTCCACCGTATCATCGACGACTTCATGATCCAGGGCGGGGACCCGACCGGAACCGGACGAGGCGGCCCGGGCTACTCGTTCGACGACGAGTTCCACCCCGAGTTGCGACACGACGGCGCCGGGGTCCTCTCGATGGCCAACAGCGGCCCGAACACGAACGGTTCGCAGTTCTTCATCACGCTCGACGCCCAGCCGCACCTCGACGACCGCCACGCCGTCTTCGGAAAGGTGGTCGAGGGGATGGACGTCGTAGAGGAAATCGGCTCGGTCCCGACCGGACGGAACGACAAGCCGCGCGAGGACGTCGTGCTCGAATCGGTCGAAATCGAGCGCTGAGCCCCGCAGTCGGCTACGGACGGTCGGCGTCGGACCCGTCGCGGGGATCGGACGACTCCCAGTCGCCGGGTTCGACGAGGACCGGGTCGCCGTCGGTGCCGTGGCTCACGGCGATGCTGTGTCTCGTGTGACGGGCGTGGACCTCGGCCCACCGGTAGGCAGCCCGCGACGAGAGGCGCTCGACGCCGTCGGGGCAGTTTCGACACCGAGCGAGCCACGTCGCCGCGTCGTCGGGGAAGTGCCCCGTGTGCTGTTTGTGGTCGAGCGCGAACTGCTCGACCGCCTGGTTGCCGGCGGCGAGTTCGTCGAGTTCGTACGCGAGGTCCCACTCGCGACCGCATCGCGTACACGAGACCGTCGGGAGGTCGTCGACCGCGTCCACCGGGGCGTCGGCGTCGTCGGGGGCGGGGTGGTCGGACACGGTCGTGGTAGGGCCGCGAGCGCCTTCAACACTCCGCGTCGTCGCGCTCGGGTTCGTGGGTGTGGCCCAGAACGAACGCGGCGGCGTTCGAACAGAGCAGCGCGGCGAACCCCAGCGGGTGGTTCGCGGCGACACCCGTCGCGAGCAGCGGGAGGTACGTCAGCGGGAGGAGCACCGCGAACCAGAACGCGACAGCGCGAACTGTGCCCACGACCGGCTCGGCCAGCGTCGAACCGAGACGGCCGAAGGCGGCGGCACCGTCGACGACGGTACGGGTAACGTCCTGGAAGCGGGTACGGTCTGAGACGGACATGGTTGGGTTGGGGGACTCACCTCCCACTACGAGCGGGACCCACGTATAAGGGGAGAATCGTTGCCCTCAGTTCAGACCGTTTACGTCCTCGTTCGCGGTGGAACGATCGTTTCGAAACGTTTTACGAAGGACTGAGAGGACACGAGACTGTTTATCGAGTGATTAGAAGTGGTCTAAAGAACTCTTCGTAATCCCGGGCCGGCTGGACGGGACGCTCTGGGTCACGCCTCGGCGGCGGCCGAAACGGTCTCGGTCGTCGCCGTCGGACGGAGGGTATGAGCGAGGAGACGGAGACGAGCGACGAGGCGGACGAACGGTTCCTGCGGCGTGCGCTGGAACTCGCCCGGGAAGCCGCGGCGGACGGCAACACGCCGTTCGGTTCGCTGCTCGTCCGCGACGGGCACGTCGTCAAGGAGTCGACGAACACGACCGTGGCCGACGACGACATCACCGCCCACCCGGAACTGAAACTCGCCCGGTGGGCCGCGCGGGAACTCACGCCCCGGGAACGCCGGACGTCGACGATGTACACGAGCACCTACCCGTGCATGATGTGTTCGGGCGCGTTCGCCTACGCGGGGCTGGGACGACTCGTCTACAGCGTCGACGGCGCGACGGCGTCGGCGCTCGCGCCCGGCGGGAGGAACGAGAACCCACCCCGGACGGACCACCTCCGAGAGCGCGAGGGGGTGACGGTCGTCGGACCGCTGCTCGAAGACGAGGGGCGAGCGGTCCACCGCGAGTGCTGGGAATAGCACTCAGTCGTTCGGGGTCGGGGTCTCGGCCGGCGAGGTGGTCCCGTTCGGCGTCGTGGTCCCCGTCGCAGTCGTCTCCACGCTCGTCGCCGTCACGGTCTCTCCCCGCTCGTGCCACGCCGGCGGCGACACGGAGACCGACTCGTCGACGTGATACCGGAAGTTGAACTGGACGGTGACGGGCGGTTCGTCCGCGGCGGTGAGTTCGTACGAGACCGACAGCGACCGAACGAACCCCTCTTCGGTGACGTGGGCGCGGACGGCGTAGTCGTCGGCGTTCGGGTAGGTCGTGCCGGTGGCCTCGACGACCGCCGTCGGCCGCTCGGTGTGGATGAGCGTCCGTTCGAAGCTCGACTCGCTCGTCGAGAGGTACCACCGGATGTACCGGGACGCGCGCCAGCCCTGCTCGCCGGCCGGCGAGAGGTCGGTGAGCGCGTAGGTGGCGAGTCCCGCCCTGTTCGTCGCCGGTCGGTGGCGGACCGTCCCGTCGCCGTACGACGGCTGGGACGCGACGGGCGTGAAGCCGACCGGGACCCCGCGCCAGTCGACGTCCGCGACGAACGAGCGGCGCGAGGCGACGCGGACGGTCTCCGTCCCGCGAGCGGTGACCGTTCCGTTGACCGATTCGACGTACTCGAGTTCCCACCGGTACGAGCGGTTCCCGAGGAACGCCGCGTGGGCCGCGGCGAGCGCGTCGACGTCGGTGACGCCCTCGTTCGACACTCCCGGTGCGAACTCGGCGGGGAGCGAGGTGTTCGCCCCGAGCCACGAGTGGACAGTCCTCGCCGTGGCCGTCTCCGTCGTGGCCTCGTCGCCGGTCGACCCCGCTCCCGTTTCTATCGGCGTCGAGACCGAGACCGCCTCCGAGGCGTCCCACGCTATCGGGAGGGCTCCCGTCGTGGCTCCGGCCCCGGAGAACGCGACGACGGCCAGGAGCGCGAGGGTGCTCACGGCGACGAACCCGACCGTCGGCGCGCGACCGACGACGCGGGCGTCTGAGGAGTCGGCGGCGTCGGTGTCGACGCGCTCGTCGGGCGTCGGCGGATCGACCGCACTGACCGGCCGGCCGAACTGCTCCCGATACACGGCGTCGGCGGCGGTGCGGTCGAGCCCGTAGCGCGCGAGTCTGTCGAGGTCAGCCGTCGAGACGGCGCGCGCGTCGTAGCGCGCCGCCAGCCGAGCGGCCCGGGCAGGGTCGACGGCGACGACCCGGTCGACCCGGTTCCCCCGCTCCGACCGCCGTCGGTCGAGACGGGCGGCCAGCACCGACCACCGGGAGGCGACGAGGTACCGCTCGCCGTCGACGTGGACCACACACCCGTCGACTCGCGTCGTCGCCCCGCGTGCGGCGTACAGCGCCGCGACGAACCGAGCGCGGGCGCTCCGCGACCGGTCCCGAAGGAGCGCCGCGAGCGTCGGGCGGGACGTCATCGGCTCCCCTGACGACGGCCAGCCCGAAGAATCCACCCCCTGATTCGGCTCTGAACCGTCCCTCGCGGCGTCAGACCCCGGTCGCCGTCGCTTCAGTCGGCGGTGCCGTCGCGTTCTTCCCGCTCCCCGTTCCATCGAATTGCTCCGTCGCGGTCGGCACGCCCGTCCGGGTCCGCGTCTGTGTCGCGGTCGGTGTCTCGGTTCCCGGCGTCGACGCGTTCCCCGAAGACGGCCTCTCCGTGGGCGTCCCAACCGACGCCTCTCCGACGTACCACGCGGGCGGTTCGACCGTCGTCCCTCCGACGTTGCGGTACTGCATCGTCAGCCGGAGACAGGTCTCCCGCGTCTCGTCGCCGCGGAAGGCGACGTAACAGTACGACCCGGCGTAGTAGACGACGGTGCCGTCGGGCGCGACGTGGGCCGTCGCGGTGTAGTTCCGGACGGTGCTGGCGCTCGTCCCCCGGATGTCGACGACGTACAGTCGGGGGTCGCCGAGGATGGTCCGGACGACCGACGTCTCCTCGCCGTCGAGCAGGAGTGCGTAGTACTGGCTCGCGCGCTCTTCCTGGAGTCCGACCGGGCCTCGCTGTTCGATGGAACTCGAATCGATGCCGTCCGTCGCGGGTCGGTACAACCGCTCGCCGTCGGCGTACGACGAGCGGAAGGCGACGGGGCCGCGGGAGCTGAGGAAGCCGTCGGTCGTCACGCGCGAGGCGTACACCGTCGGGCGCTCGACGGTGACGAGTTCCGTCGCGCGCCCGCTCTCGTCGTCGTTCGCGTACTCGATGTAGGTGAGTTCCCAGGTGTACGAGCGGTTCGCCATCGCCCGCGCGTGCGCCTCGCCGAGCGCCTCCGAGTCGACGACGCCGTCGATGGCGAGCCCCGGTGCGAGTCGGCGTGCGTCGGGCGTCGGCGTCGACGTGTCGGGAGTCGGGCGAGGTTCGTCCGCGACGCCGGCCTCGTCCGGGGCCGCACCGGCCCCAGTCGCGTCGGATTCGACGTCACCGCCTCCGGCGAGGGTGCTGATTCCCGGACCCCCCACCGGCGACGCCACCGCCCCGAACGCCACGAGCGCGGCCACGACGAGCGCGGCGAGCACGGCCGATTCGGGCAGCCGAAGTCCCGACTCTCCCGTCCCGCGAGGGCGACCGTCCGACGCTCTGGGAGTCGGTGTGGAGGGCGCGCCGGCGGCCGCGTGGGCCGTGGGCGCCACGTCGCCCACGGCGCAGTCGAGGTGTTCGTGGAACAGTCGGTCGGCGACGGTCCGGTCGAGTCCGTACCGTGCGAGTCGGTCGAGGTCCGCCGGAGTCCACACGGGGACGCCGTACCGACCCGCGAGCGCGTCGGCCCGGGAGGGGTCGACGGCGACGACGACGTCGGGGGACGGCGAGCGAGGACGGACCCGTGCACGGAGGCGCGCCACGTGCCCGCTCTCGACGACGAGGTACCGGTCGCCGTCGACGACGACCCCGCCGGCATCGACCCGCGTGGTCGAACCGCGGGCGTCGTACAGCGCCGCGACGAACGCGGCGACGTCCCGGCGGGACCGCGTTCGAAGGAGCGCCGCCAGCGTCGGTCGGGTCGACATCGGTTCGGTGACCGTTGGCAGGGCCCGCGCAAGTATCCACCTGTCGACCGACCTCGTCGGTTCGCTCGTCCCTGTCTCGCCGGAGAAAACGTAATGCCGTCCTCGTCCGTATAGAGGCTGTGACAGTGCCGCTCGATCACGTGGGCGGCGTTCTCTCCCGCGTCGCCCTCTCCGCGTCGTCGCCACGGTTCGAGTGGTCGCTCTCCGTCGGGCTGATGCTCCTCGCCGTGGTTCTCGCCGTTGGCGTTGCCGTAGCCCTGTGGCATCGCCGCGACAGTCCGGGCTCGAAGACGCTGATCGTGCTGGCGCTCGGTGCGGGGCTGTGGTCGCTCTTCTACGCGCTGGAACTGAGCAGTCAGACCCTGGCAGGGACGCTCCTGTTCGGGCGGCTCTCGTACGTCGGTATCGTCGTCGTCCCGCCCGCCTGGTTCGTGTTCGCGCTCGTCTACACCGGCCGGAAGCGGTGGCTGGGGATGGGGCGACTCTGCCTCCTCGCCGTGCCTTCGCTGGTGACGATGGGCCTCGCCTGGACGACGCTCTCGACCGGGCTCATGTGGGCGAGCTACGAACTGGTTCCGGCAGCGGGGCTCTCGACGCCCGTGCTGTCGGTCGAGTACGGCCCGGCGTTCTGGCTGTGGGTGGCGTACTCGTATCTGTTGACCGGCACGGGAACGGTCCTACTCGTGCTGTCGGTGGCAGCAGCGCGGCTGTTCCGCGTCCAGACGGCCGCGCTCTTCGTCGCCGTCACGGCTCCTTGGCTAGGGAACCTCGCGTTCGTCGCGGGTATCGCCCCGCTCGACCTCACCCCCGTCGGGTTCGTCGTGAGCGCACTCGCCCTCGGCGGCGGCTTCCACCGGTACTCGCTGCTCGATATTCACCCCGTGACGGGCGGGGTGGCCCGGGCCGAACTCGTCGAACGCCTGCCCGACGCCGTCGTCGCCATCGACGCCAGAGAGCGGGTCGTCGACCTGAACCCGAGCGCGGAGGCGGTGCTCGACACGACGCTCGACGAGGCGACCGGCGCTCCGCTCGCGGCGGTCGCCCCGTCGCTCGCGTCACTCCTCTCCGGCGAGGAGCCGACGAGCGACTACGTCGTTCCCGAGACGGGACGCTCCTACGAGGTTCGCGTCTCGTCGCTGCGGACTGACTGGTCGACCGGACGGCTGGTGACGCTCCGTGACGTGACCGAACGCCGGCGCCGCGAGCGGGAGGTGGCCGTCCTCAACCGCGTCCTCCGTCACGACCTGCGAAACGACGTGGTCGTCATCGAGAACTACGTCACCCTGATCCGGCGCAACCCCGGCGACGAAGAGTACCTCGCCGGCCTCGCCCGGCGGGCGGCCGAGATGCGCGAACTCGTCGAGACGGTCCGGGAGGTCGAACGCCACCTCGACGCGGACGAGCCGACGCGGTCGACGCTCGACCTGGCGCGCCTCGTCCGCGAGCGGACGGCGGCGGTGGCACGCGAGCACCCGAACGCGACGGTCGAGACCGACCTGCCGGCCGACGCGTGGGTCCGCGCGCTCGACCTCATCGGGTCGGCCGTCGACAATCTCGTCGAGAACGCCGTCGAACACAACGACTCCGACGAGCCGTGGGTGTCCGTCTCCGTCGAACGGACCGTCGTCGACGGTGAACGGTACGTCGACCTGCGGGTGGCTGACGACGGGCCGCCCATTCCGGAGGCGGACCGCGCGGTGCTGGTCGGACGGGACCCGAGCCTCGACGACGCGAGCGGTCTCGGGCTGTGGCTCGTGAACTGGATCGTCACCGACTCCGGTGGGACCGTCGAGTACGAGCCGAACGGCCCGCGGGGGAACGTCGTCACGATCAGACTCGAAGCACCGGACGACGAGTGGTACGAGGCGACAGGGTCGACAGGCGTCTCCGACGCCGACTGGCACGAGCGGTCGACGGAATCGGAGTCGGAGTCACCGACCGATTCGAGCGGGTCACACCCGCACGGCTCGCTCTCCGTTCCGTCCTGAACGGTGGTGGGGGCGACGGACTCAGTCGTTCGCCGACGGTCCCGACTCCCGGGCGAACCGGTCGACGAGTTCGTCCGGGAGGCCCTCGGTGTCCCCGGCCTGAATCCCCCAGAGCGTCGCGTACAGCCCGGGCGTCGCGAGAAGGGCGTCGTGCGTGCCGCGCTCTACCACCCCGCCCCCGTCGAGAACGAGCACGAGGTCCGCGTTCCTGACGGTCGAGAGACGGTGGGCGATGACGACCGTCGTCCGCCCCTCGGTGAGGGCGTCGAGCGCCCGCTGGATGTACAGTTCCGTCTCGGTATCGACGCTCGACGTGGCCTCGTCGAGGACGAGTATCGCCGGGTCCTGGAGCATCGCACGGGCGATGGAGAGCCGCTGGCGCTGCCCGCCGGAGAGCTTGACGCCGCGCTCGCCGATGCGGGTGTCGTACCCCTCCGGGAGCGCCGAGACGAACGCGTGAGCCTCGGCGGCGCGGGCGGCCGCGACCATCTCCTCGGGCGAGGCGTCGAACGCCCCGTACAGGAGGTTCTCCCGCACGGTTCCGTCGAACAGGTAGACGTCCTGGCCGACGTAGCCGACGGCACGGCGGAGGTCCGCGAGCGAGAGGTCGCGGACGTCGACGCCGTCGACCCGGATGGACCCGCCGTCGACGTCGTACAGACGGAGCAGGAGCTTCGCCAGCGTCGACTTCCCGGCGCCGGTCGGTCCGACGAACGCCACCGTCTCACCGGGTTCGACGACGAACGAGACGTCCGCGAGGACCGGGTCGTCGACACGGTACCCGAAGGAGACGTCGTCGTACTCGATCCGGCCGTCGACCCGCTCTCGGGGGAGCGCGACCGGGGTTTCGGACTCGGCGACGAGCACCGGGCGGTCCGCGAGGTCGAAGATTCGCTCGGCGGAGGCGCGGGCGTTCTCGTAGGAGTTGACGATTCGGCCCGCCCCGGCGAGGGGGTCGACGAACCGCTGGGTCATGAAGAGGAACGTGACGAACTCGCCGACCAGCAGCGTGCCGGTAAACGGTCCGGGCGGGCCGGCGACGAGCCAGAGCCCGCCGACGACGAACGTGAAGGCGAACGCGATGCCGGCCATGAGTTCCATCCCCGGCTGATAGAGGTACTCGAGCTTGACGACGGCCCAGGTCTTCAGATAGGTGGTCCAGGAGGCGTCGCTCACTCGGGAGGTCTCGAACCCCTCGGTCGAGGAGGTCTTTATCACTTCGATGCCGTCGAGGTTGTTCTCGATTCTCGTGTTGAGGTCGCCGACGCTCTGGCGAAGCGCGCGGTACAGCGGACGGACGGTGCGCATGAACCACACGGTGAACGTCCCGAGGAGGGGCACGGCGACGAGCGTCACGAGCGCGAGTTGTGCGTTGAGATAGAAGAGGATGCCCGCGATGGCCGTGACCGTGACGAGAAGCTGGACGACTCCGCCCACCGTTCCGTTGAGGAACGACTTGAGGTTGCGGACGTCGTTGTTCAGGATGGACATCACCTGCCCGGTCTGTTTGTCGTCGAAGAAGCTCATGTCGAGCCCCTGCATCGCGTCGTAGGCGTCCACTCTCACTCGATGCTGGACGCGGTTTGAGAAGAGCGAGAAGCCGACGCCCTGCGCCCAGGTCAAAAGGACGGAGAGGACGAGCGCGCTCGCGACGAGCGCAGCCGAGAACCAGAGGCCCTCGACGCGACTCGTCGGGAGGTGTTCGGGGGGAACGAGCGGCAGGGTGTAGGGCGCGTTGCCGACGAACACGGCGTCGATGGCGACGCCGAGAACGAGCGGCGGGACGAGCGCGATGGTGCGGCCGAGCAGGCTGGTCACGAGCGCGAGCGCGAGGAGGTGCCACTCGGGCCGGCCGTACTGGTCGAACAGCCGAGCCATCGGGTTCTGTGGGTTCGTGTCTGGTTTCGGCGTGGGTATCGGAATCACCTGCTCCCGACGCTCGAGCGGTCTGCGTCGAGATTCACCTGAGGTAAGTGTTCGGTGAATAAGACGTGTGTGGTCGGTGAGTCGGCGAGGAGGCGAGACGCGTACTCATCAGGGACGTTTCCGATAGGTCGGCGCCGGGGACGGTGAACGGAACAGAGACCGCGCAGTGCACGGACGCGGTGATGCCACACCCTCCCCAGCCGATTCGTTCGTTCGTTCGTTCGTTTGCTCTACTCACGTCGCTCACTCATCCCTCGCGCGCGGCGTCCCGGACCGACGTCCGCGACGCCACGCGCCACCGCCCCGTTTCGTGTTTTGACGGTCGGCGTGCGGGAGTGAGCGACCGGAGGGAGCGAGCGGCGCGCGCGGTGTTCGTGAAGGAACTGAACGAAGGCTCGGAGCGACTTCGTCGCTCCGGTGGGTGAGGCTGCGGTTCATCGCGCCCGTGTGCCGCGCGGTTTTTGCTGGCCTGACCGGTGCTGTTCACGGCTCTCTACCGCCTCACCGATCTGTCACCCACCGTACCGAGACCCCGAAACTATCCGGACAACTACCACGCCCGGATACAGAGACGAAAGACGAAAGACCGGCGTCTCCGTACCTCCCACAATGAGCGACGCTCCCCTGAAGCCGAGCGACATCGGCGACGAGGCGAACGCCCCTCCCATCGAGGAGAAGCCGTACAAGATCATCTTCGAGGCGAACAAGTGCATCGGTGCGGGTCGCTGTGCCGAAGTCGCGAAGAACTGGACGATGAGCATCGACACGGGACTCGCCCAGCCCCGGTCGTACTACATCGCCGAGGACGAACTCGACGAGAACATCGAGGCGGCCGAGGTGTGTCCAGCGAAGAAGGACCGGGGGGTCATCCACGTCATCGACCGCCGCACCGACGAGGAAATCGCGCCCGACCCCGACGGCGATGGGACGCTCTCGGTCGACTGGTAACCGAAACCCACTTGCGGCGAAGGGAAAAACGAACGTGTGCGCGAGGGTGGCTGAGCTAGGCCAAAAGCGGCGGACTTAAGATCCGCTCCCGTAGGGGTTCGAGGGTTCAAATCCCTTCCCTCGCATTTTCGGGCTCGACCGCAGGGAGAGCCGTGAAAATCGAACGAAGGATTTGAATCAGGGAGTGAAGCGAACGGAGTGAGCGGAACGACCGTGGTTCAAAATTCCTTCCCTCGTATCGTTTCTGTGAGGTTCACAACACGTACAGAGCATCGACTCGTATCAACACCGAGGGCTGCTGTGGCGGGGCGACTGACTGTGAGTGGACGATAGCCGTTCACGAAGAGTTAGATTCGGCGATTAACGGGTCGTTAGCCGGTAGTATCAAAATCGAAACTATGCCTGATAGTCACAGAACGAGAACATGAATAGAAGACGGTACATCAGCGCGTGTGGTGTTACGCTCGCTGGTCTCACCGGATGTACGAGTGACGAACGACCGGAGCAGGTTACAGACACGCCCGGGTCGTCAGGCGGGGAATCCTCCGGAGAGGTGGATGAAACTACTGAGAGCGAGGGGCAAACGGCTACGTCGACCCCAGAACCCTCGAACCAAGTCGCCACTGCACAGATTGGGGAAGTTGTACAGGACGATACGCTCGCAATGGTGGTGAACGGCATTGAGGAGACGGCACAGATCGGTGAATTCCAGCAGGCCGAATCCGGCCGGACCTACGTTGTCGTCGACCTCGCTATCAAGAACGTCACGTCGGACGAGTTCATCAGTTTCTCCGGACTGCTACAGACACGACTCAAAGACGACGAGGATTACACGTACGATCAGACGTTCGCCTCGACAGGGAGGAATCTCGAAGGCGGACAGATCGCACCCGGTGAGGTATCTCGGGGTGATGTCGTCTACGAGGTGCCAGAGGACGCATCGGGACTCGTCATGCAGTTCGACTTTCAGGCACTCTCGCTCTTCAGGTTCTCCCGGGTCGAAATCGACCTCTCACAGTCCGCAGAGAGCACGACTGCGTTGGAACAGGACCTCCAGGTCGACACTTACGAACCCGGCGACTCGGTGAGTTTCAACGACACCGTCGTGACGGTCAACAGTGTCGAAACCGCAACCAGTATCGGGTCCTTCGCGGAAGCAGATGACGGAAACGAATTCGTCGTCGTGGACATTTCCACAGTGAACGAGACGTCGGAGGAACTCAACATCTCGATTGCACTCCAGATGCTTCTCAAAGGGGATAGCGGTTTCTCGTATCCTTTCGATATCTCGGCTTACTCTGCTCTCGACCGAGCATACGAACAGGGAAGTCCGCTCGCTCCCGGCGAAACGCGACGTGGAAAGCTCGCATACGAGGTTCCGGAGGGAATGAGTCCGCTTTACTGGGCGTTCGAGTTTAGCCTCTGGGTCGAAGGGACGAAGACGTTCTGGCAGATTCGATAGCGAGTCCCAGCGCACACCTCGGCGTGGATTCGCTCCTTCTCGTCCACTCTCACGCGACAACAGTTATATCGTCTGAACGACATATATGTGTGAACACGACACACAATCAGTCCAATAAACATGCCCCACGTCACCGACACCCCACCGCCGGAGATACAGGAGGACCTCGCTGGCCTCGACCGCGCGCTCGACGAGGCGCTTCCGCCACGGACAATCGACCGAGTCCTCCTCATCGCGACGTGGAACGTCCGTGCGTTCGGCGGTCTCACCGAGAAGTGGGTCGCCGCCGAGGACGACAGCCCGAAGCGCGACCTCCAGTCGCTGCACACCATCGCGGCCATCGTCCGCCGGTTCGACGTCGTCGCCCTCCAGGAGGTGAAGGGGAACCTGAAGGCGCTCCGGCACACGCTGAAACTGCTCGGGCCGAACTGGGGCCTCCTGCTGACGGACGTCACCCGCGGGTCGCCGGGCAACGACGAACGACTGTGCTTCCTCTACGACCGGCGGACGGTCCAGCCAAGCGGCCTCGCCGGCGAACTCGTCGTCCCGCAGGAACAACTCGACAAGCGGGACATCGAGGAGGGCGCGCTCCGCGAGCAGTTCGCGCGGACCCCGTACGCGGTCAGTTTCCGTGCGGGGAGCCAGACGTTCATCCTCGTGACGCTGCACGTCCTGTACGGCGAGTCGGCCGAGGCTCGCACGCCCGAACTCCGCGCCATCGCCGAGTGGCTCGACGAGTGGGCGCGCGACGTCAACGCCTGGGGGCACAATCTCATCGCGCTGGGCGACTTCAACATCGACCGCGAGGGCGACGAGCGGTACGAGGCGTTCACCGCGACGGGGTTGACGGTTCCCGACGACCTCAACGACGTCCCGCGAACCATCTTCACCGACGAGGACGAGGAGGGGAAGTTCTACGACCAGATCGCGTGGTTTACGGCCGGTGAGGGTCGCCCGGCGCTCTCGCTCGACTACCGGACGAGCGGGTCGTTCGACTTCCGGGAGGTCGCTCTGCCGCGCCGCGGCCTCAGCAACCGGTCGCTCTCGTGGCGCGTCTCCGACCACTACCCCCTGTGGACGGCGTTCGGGCTGTGACGACCCGTCGAACCTGCAACATCAACGACAAGATATTTGGCCGCGGCTCTAATGAAATGTAATTATGCGCGAAGCGTCGCCCGCACAGTCGTCGCTCGCCTGGACTGATCTCGTCTTGGCGACGATGGGTATCGTCCTCTTCGGGGCCTTCCTCGTCGGCCTCTTCTCGTCGGTCCCCCTCCGAATCGCCAGCAGCGTCGGGTCGGTCGTCGCGACGGCGACGTGGTTGGGGTCGGTCGTGGCGAATCCCGGCGCGCGCGGTCGGTGAGCGTCGGTCGAGCGGACGCTCGTCGGTCGGGAGACGTAACGAACCGCGCACTCGAACGTACACTGTCCATGCTCTGTTCAGGGGAGAGAGCCCCTGCTAGTCGGATTCTGTCTCGAAGAGAGTGGTCGCGGTCGCCAAATCGGCGACCGCGAACCGCCCTGAATTGGTCCCCGCTGACGCTTCGGCCCTCCAAAGCGAAGCGTCACTTACCACAAGCCCCCACGACGACTTAAGCGTGCCGCCAGCGGAACGTCTCTCGTGTTCTCACTGCCGTAATCGTGTTTTTCGAGTACCGACACAATGGTGGGACGCGCTCGGACAACGGGCTTTTCTCGAACCGGTCCCTCCGCCGCGGTATGAGCGAGTTACCAGGTCGTGTGCGGCGTGCGTTCGCCGACCACAGCGGCTTCGAGGAGGCGGGGATCGACGAGTACGTCTCGACGGCGACACCGTTCGACGCGACAGTGACCGTCGAGACCGACGACGACGGCCACGTGCGGTTCACGGTCGAGATTCGCGTCCCGACGCTCTCGGCTGTCGTCGACGGCGACGTCGCGGGCGTCGTCGAGGAGGGGTGGACCGAGACGTTCGAACTCCGCGTCGAGGACGTCGACGGCGTCACGAAAGCCGAGCGCGGCCTCGACCCCACGGTCCGTCACCTCGACGACGAACTCGTCGTGACCGTCACGTACACCGATATCAACGAGCGGCGAGGCGTCGACGACGCGGCCGCGCTCGTGACGTTCGTCGAGGGCACCTACGTGCAGGGCGTCATCCCGGGGTACGACTACACCGAACCGGTCACGTCGCTCATGTCGAGCGCGAAGGACGCGGGCGGGTTCTAGTTCTGTTCGACCGGCCGACGGCTCAGTCCATCGCGATGTACGTCTGGGTGTCCTCGATACCGTCGATCGCCTGGATGGCCGAGGCGATGTCCTTGACGTCGACGGGCGTCTCGACGTGGACCTTCACGATGAAGTCGACGTCGCCGGCGACGATGTTGGCGTCGACGACGCCGTCGCCGAGGTCGAGGATTTCGCCCTTGAGTCGGTCGGCCTCCCCGGTGTTGGCCTTGACCATGATGTAGGCGGTGACCACCGTCACGCACCTCCCGGAACGGCGGCGACCTCGTCACCGACGAGCAGTTGTCGCACCTCGCCGAGGACGGAGAAGTCGGCGAGGACGGCGACGCGGTCGCCGAGTTCGAGCGAGTCGTCGGGGAGCGGGACGCCCATCGCCTGGTCTTTCTTCCCGAACGCGAGGATGTGTGCTTTTTCGGGGAGTGCCACCTCACTGAGCGTGTAACCGCGCATCGGCGACTCCTCCGAGACGGTGAGAAGAACGACCTGGAGGTTCTGGGCGATGTCGGCGATGGCGCGGATCGACCCTCCCAGAAGCGCGTTCTTGGCGACGACGGCGCCGAGGCGTTCGGGGTAGACGATTTCGTCGACCTCCTCGGCGTACTTCTGGTATATCTCCTCGCGGTACTCCTCGTCGATACGCATGACGGTCCGACAGCCGTGGTGTTTCCCGATCATGCACGCCGCGAAGTTGACGTTGAGGTTGCTCGTGAGCGCCCCGAGCGCGTCGGCCTCCTCGATGCCCGCTTCGAGGAGGACGTCCTCGTGGGAGCCGTCGCCGGCGACCACGTCGAACCCGGCGGTTCGGCACCGCTCCTGGCGGTCCTCGTCGAGTTCGACGACGGTCACGTCGTGACCTTCCTCGATGAGGACGCGCGCAGTCCGAGAGCCCACACGTCCACCACCTATGATAACGAATCGCATGAGAGTCGATACATCGTACGACGGCAATAAGGTTGTCCCCGCCCCTGCTCCTCTCCCGGTGCGGGCGAACACTTTTTGCCCTGTTGTTGAGTACCACAGCACATGGTTCACGCGTTCATCATGGTGAAGACCGGCGCCGGGGAGTCCGAACAGTTGCTGGGGCCCGTTCGTGACCTCGAAACGGTCACGGAGGCACACATCGTCGCGGGGGCGTACGACATCATCGCCGAGGTGGACGCCGACGAGGTGTACGAGGTGCTGAAGGCGGCGTCGAGCGGCATTCAGGGGCTACAGGGCGTCACCGACACCAAGACGTACATCGCGATGGACGACTGACCGGGAGGAGACGTCGGGAGACGACCGGGGGTCGGGAGGGGTGTCGGACAACGGCTCAGTCGTCGTGACTCCCTTCGAGTGGGTGGCTCGCCTCGCCTCTCCGACAGTCCGCTCGCTGGTCGTCGAGATGCGGCGACGACCCCGCGTAGACGTAGTCGAACAGGTCGTCCGCTCCCGGCGGTTCGACGTCCTCCGCGGCGGCGACAGCCTCCGCGAGTTCCTCGTCGGCGCGCTCGCGCGTCTCCTCGACGAACGCGTCGTCGACGAGTCCCTCCTCGCGGAGGTACGCCTCGAACCGGTCGAGCGGGTCGCGCGTCCGCCACTCGGGGAGGTCCGGCTCTGCCGGTCGGTAGCGGTCGGGGTCGTCGGCGGTCGTGTGCGCGCCCTGCCGGTAGGTGAGCGCCTCGACGAGGACGGGTGAGCCGTCGCGCGCCGACGCGAGCGCATCCGAGACGGCCTCGCGAACCGCCAGGGGGTCGTTGCCGTCGACTTGGACGCCCTCGAAGCCGTACGCCTCGGCCTTCGCCGCGATGCTCTCCGAGGCGGTCTGGCGCTCGCGGGGGTAGGAGATGGCCCAGCCGTTGTTCTCACAGAAGAACACGGTCGGCGTCTCGAACACGCCGGCGAAGTTCATCGCCTCGTGGGTGTCGCCCTGACTCGTCGCGCCGTCGCCGAAGCAGACGAGCGCCGCTTCCCTGCTCTCCGGTAGTTCCGCGCCATCCCGATACCGACGGCGTGCGGCAGTTGGCTGGCGATGGGGACCGCCTGCGGGAGGACCGGGACGTCGTGGTCGGAGTGGTACTCGGGGTGGCCCCGCCGGAACAGGAGGATGTCGCTCATCGGGACCCCTCGGGCGATCTGGAGCGCGTTCGAGCGGTAGGTGGGGAGGAGCCAGTCGTCGTCGCGCATGGCGTGAGCGGCGCCCACCTGCGCGGCCTCCTGCCCGCGGAACGGAGGGTAGCCGCTCATCCACCCGCGGCGCTGGAGCGCGAGCGCCCGGTCGTCGAACCGCCGCGTCCGGACCATGTCCCGGTAGGCCGCGCGGGCGTCTTCGGGGCCGAGCCACGAGTCGTCGAGCGACCGGTCGGCGATGAGTCGGTGCATGGCCGGCGTTCCCCCGCCGGGAGCATAAATCCACACCCGATGCCTCCGCGTCAGCCGAGTAGGTGTCGCCTACTCCGGTCAGCGGGGCCTAACGCGACGGGAGCCTGCTCTTAACTAAGACGGTACTTCCCTATCGAATCCGCGAGAATGTCTATTGGAGAAGAGAGTCCCCCGATCTCACCTGTCGACGCGCCTCCTGGCACCGCCCCCGGTGCGACACACCTCGGAGGTGCGTCGTGAGCGCTCGGCGGGCAGTCGCTGTCGCCCTCGTCGTCACCGTCGTCGCATCGGCGGCATCGGTCGGTGCTGTCGCGCTCACCGGGTCGACGGCCGACCTCAACCTCACGAGCGTCGCGAACGACGGCCCGAGCACCGAAGTCGTCGACCACGACGGCGACGGCATCCCGTCGGCGCTCGAAACCTACCACGCCGAGCGGACCGTTGCCGACCCCGACGGTGACGGCGTCGAGCACTTCCGGGACGCCGACAGCGACGGCGACGGCCTCTCCGACGCCGACGAGGGCGCGCGTGACACGGACGGCGACGGCGTGCCGGACTTCCTGGACCGCGACAGCGACGGAGACGGTCTCTCGGACGAGGACGAACGCGCCCTCGGTACCGACCCGTTCGACCCCGACACGGACGGCGACGGCTCGAACGACCGCGTCGAACAGGGTCGGACCGACGCGCTCGACGCCTCCGACGGCGGGCACTACCAGACCGACACCGACGGCGACGGACTTGAGGACGACAGCGAGGTGTCTTCGAGCCCCGAACTCGACCCCGCGGACCCCGACACCGACGGTGACGGCCTCGCCGACGGCGACGAAGTCTTCGGCTTCTACACCAGCGACCCGCTCGCCTTCGACACCGACGGCGACGGCGTCTCGGACGGCGTCGAGGTCGACGCGGGAACCGACCCGGACGACCGGAGCGACGTGCCCGCTGTGAGTGACGGCGACGGCGACGGCCTCGACGACGCATACGAGACGCTCGTCGGAACGAACCCCGAGCGGGCGGACTCAGACGGCGACGGCCTCGCGGACGAGGACGAACTCCTCGGCGGACTGGACCCGCGCGACGCCGCGAACGAGTACCTGCGAACCGACTGGGACGGCGACGGCGTGTCGACCGTCGACGAGGTGGGTGCGGGGACGAACCCGTTCGACGCGGCCTCGAACTGATCTGCTCTGCCGCTCTCGGTCCCGGTCTGCGCCCGGCGCGCTCACCCTCGTGGCCTGCCGCCGACCGCCGACTCCGACAGGTCAAAGGTCGCTGCCTCCCTACCTCGAATATGGTCTCGGTCGTGACCCTCGTACTCCTGGGTGCCGTCCTCGTCGTCAACACCCTCATCGCCGCGGTGATGACGCGCTTCTTCCGCATCCGCCTGAAGACGCGGGCCGGATCGGTCATCTACGCGCTGCTTCTCATCCCGGTCGTGCTGTTCGTCACCACGATGCTGTTCGGGGCGGTCATCCCGGGGAACCTCGGGGTTTCGGTGCTCTTGGGGCTGTGGATCGGCATGCCGCTCGTCCTCGGGTTCACCATCGACGTGCTGTACGTGCCACCGCCCGAGGAGATCGAACTGCCGAAGACGACCTGAGCCGGGTCGAACTACTCGTTGACAGAGTCGAACGTCCCGACCGCCGTCTCGACCGCGCTCACGACGTCGGCCGCGACCCGCTCCTCGGGTCGGGAGGCGTCGACGCGGACGAACCGCTCGCCTCCTTCCCGGACGAGCCGTTCGTAGTTCTCTCGCACGCGCCGGAGGTAGTCGACGCGTTCGAGTTTGTTCGTCGCGCCCGCCCGTTCGGCAGCGGTCTCGGGGTCGACGTCGAGGTAGACGGTACAGTCCGGTTCCCGGGTGAAGGGTGCGTGAACCTCGCGGACGTAGTCGAGCGGGTCGTCGACGGCGAGCGGGTCGTAGGTGGCGAGCGTGGCGGCCTGATAGGCGTACCGCGAGTCGGCGAAGCGGTCCGAGACGACGAGACTCCCCGCTCGGAGCGCCGGGCGAATCAGGCGGGAGAGGTGGTCGGCGTGGTCCGCGGTGAAGAGGAAGAGTTCGGCGAGCGGGTCGGCGTCGTCGTCGCGGATCGATCGAAGAACGCTCTCGCCGTACCACGACTCGGTCGGCTCGCGGGTGAACGTCGCCTCGGGGAACTCGTCGCGGAGCCGCTCGGACGCCGTCGTCTTGCCGCTCCCGTCGAGTCCCTCCAGCGTGACGAGCATGGCGTGAGGCGCGCCGGGGCGACGAATAACCCTGTCGGTGCGGCGCGGACGGCTCTCTCTCCAGTGACGTCCAAGACCCCTCCGAAAGCCGCAAAACCGGGACACGGAAGTGGTCCTCTCGCGACAGCTTTACGTCGGTACCGCCGCAGGAGACTGTATGAAAGTCCTTGTCGCCGGCGGAAGCGGCTTCATCGGCAGCCACCTGTGTCGTGAACTCAAGGAGCGAGGACACAGCGTCACGGCGCTCTCGCGGAGCCCTGGCAACGACGAACTCCCGAGGGGCGTGTCGAAGGCGATGGGGAACGTCACCGCGTACGATTCGATTCAGGAGGCGTTCGAGGGGATGGACGTCGTCGTCAACCTCGTCGCGCTCTCGCCGCTGTTCAAACCCAGCGGCGGCGACGAGATGCACGACACGGTCCACCGACAGGGGACCGAGAACGTCGTCCGCGCCTGCGAGGAACACGGCGTTTCGCGGTTAGTGCAGATGAGCGCCCTCGGGGCCGACCCCCAGGGGGAAACGGCGTACATCCGCGCGAAGGGCAAAGCCGAGGAAATCGTGAAGAACTCCTCGCTCGACTGGGTCGTCTTCCGCCCCTCGGTCGTGTTCGGTGACGGCGGTGAGTTCGTCCCCTTCACGAAGAAACTCGCTCCGCCCTATCTGACGCCGCTGCCCGGCGGGGGCAAGACGCGCTTTCAGCCCATCTGGGTCGGTGATCTGGCCCCCATGCTCGCCGACGCCTGCGAGGGGGACGAACACGTCGGGCAGACCTACGAAGTCGGCGGGCCGGACAAACTGACGCTCGCGGAGGTGGCGAAACTCGCCCACGGCGCGGCCGGTCGTTCGGTGACCGTCGTCCCCGTCCCCATGGGACTGGCGGGCGTCGGCCTCAGCATCCTGGGGAAGGTCCCCGGCGCGCCGATGGGTGCCGACCAGTACCGCTCGCTCAAGTTCGACAACACGACCGACGACAACGCGATCGGCGCGTTCGGGCTGAGCGCGTCGGACCTCACGAGTCTCGAAGCGTACCTGGCGGGGTAGGGGAAGGACGGGCGTCGCGGACACGGACGCCCCGACGGAGTAAGCACGAGCGTCGCAATCGACTCTACGCGCGCGTGCGCTGGTTATCGAGGCTGAGAACATCAGTCGTCAGACGAGTGGCATACATCGGTCTGACATTCCCGCCTTCCTTCGCCGTCTCTTGGTTATTCCATGAATAATCAATGTTCTGATAGTCACAAGGCTTATGAGGTAATTCGTGTTGGTTTCTACCCAATGACGAGGGAACAGCACAGATGAAACTCGCGATGATCGGTTTCGGCCAGGCGGGTGGCAAAGTCGTCGACAAGTTCCTCGAGTACGACCGGAAGAACGACTCGAACATCGTCCGCGCCGCGGTGGCGGTGAACACGGCGAAGGCGGACCTCCTCGGCCTCGAGAACATCCCGCAGGACCAGCGCGTCCTCATCGGCCAGTCCAGGGTGAAGGGACACGGCGTCGGCGCGGACAACGAACTCGGTGCCGAGATCGCCGAGGAGGACGTCGACGAGGTACAGGGTGCCATCGACTCGATCCCCGTCCACGAGGTCGACGCCTTCCTCGTCGTCGCCGGCCTCGGTGGGGGGACCGGGTCCGGCGGCGCGCCCGTGCTGGCGAAGCACCTCAAGCGCATCTACACGGAGCCCGTCTACGGGCTGGGAATCCTCCCCGGCAGCGACGAGGGCGGCATCTACACCCTCAACGCCGCGCGGTCGTTCCAGACGTTCGTCCGGGAAGTGGACAACCTCCTCGTCTTCGACAACGACGCCTGGCGCAAGACCGGCGAGTCCGTGCAGGGCGGCTACGACCAGATCAACCGGGAGATAGTCACGCGCTTCGGCGTCCTGTTCGGCGCCGGTGAGGTCGAAGCCGGCCAGGAGGTCGCCGAGAGCGTCGTCGACTCCTCGGAGATCATCAACACGCTCGCCGGCGGCGGGGTCTCCACCGTCGGGTACGCCTCCGAGGAGGTCGAGCCGAAGGGGAAGTCGGGCGGGCTCCTCTCGCGGCTCACCGGCAGCGGCGACGACGGTGACGACGGCCTCGACAGCGCACACACCACCAACCGAATCACGTCTCTCGTTCGAAAGGCGGCGCTCGGTCGGCTCACCCTCCCCTGTGAAATCGAAGGCTCCGAGCGGGCACTCCTGGTGCTGGCGGGGCCGCCGGAACACCTCAACCGGAAAGGTATCGAGCGCGGGCGGAAGTGGATCGAGGAGCAGACCGGCTCGATGGAGGTCCGCGGCGGCGACTACCCCATCAGCAACTCGCGGCAGGTCGCGGCCGTCATCCTCCTCTCGGGCGTGACGAACGTCCCCCGTATCAAGGAGCTTCAGCAGGTCGCCATCGAAGCACAAGACAATCTTGCCGAAATCCGAGAGGAGAGTGATGCGAAGCTCGAAGGTCTGGTGAACGATGACGAAGACGAACTGGAGTCGCTTTTCTAGCCTCCTCCTCGCCCTGTTGGTCCTGCTTTCGGTCGCCGCACCCGTCGCCGCGCTCAGTGTCGGGAACGCGGACGTTCCGGAAGAAACAGCCGTCGGCTCGCAGGTCGAAGCGACGTTTACGCTGACCGAGTTGTATCAGAACCCGACCCTCGAACAGTGGCAGCTGCGCGGCGAGACCGAACTCCGCGACGTCACGTGGTCTCTCTCCTACGTCGACCAGACCGGCGCGACGGTCGGCCGCGAGGAGTTCGACGGACAGAACTTCTCCTCCTCGCAGATTTCGGCGTCCGACGGCACCGCGGAGGTCCGTATCCGCGTGACCGGGACGGCCCCGCCCGTCGAATCGTACTCGTACGACCCCGAACAGACGTTCGTGGTCGCGTCGCTGACGCAGGCGCGCGAGGGCGGCAACACGAACGCCCTCGACACCTGGGAGGCCCACCACTTCACGTCCGGGAGCGACCGGGCGCGCAACGCCCTCGACGACGCGCAGGCCGCCATCGACGCCGCCCGAGAGAACGGCGCGAACCCCGGCGAGGCCGAGAACACGTTCAACCAGGCCGTGAACGCCTACGAGTCGGAGAACTTCGACCTGGCCACCGAACTCGCGAACGAGGCACAGTCGCAGGCGCAGTCCGCCCAGCAGTCGCAGCAGACGTTCACCCTCGTGCTGTACGCGGTCGCTGGCCTCGTCGTGGTCGCCCTCCTCGTGGGCGGGTTCCTCTACTGGCGCTCACAGCAGGACAGCCACGACCCGCTCGGGTGACCGGGATGCGCGTCGTCGTCCCCTTCGACGCGACGGACCCGAAGACCCGACTCGCTCCCGTTCTGGACGCCACCGAGCGCCGCGAATTCGCCCGGTGTATGCTCCGTGACGTGCTCGACGCCGTCGTCGGTCTGTCGAGGGCGGACGCGGTGGCGGGCGTCGACGTCGCGGTGGACGTGGTCTCGACGGCCCCGCTCGACCCTCCCCTCGAACGCGACGTCGACAGTTCCGACTCCGATCCGTCGGTGACGGTCCGGGTCGACGACCGCTCGCTCGACTCGGTCGTCGACGACGCCATCGCCGAGACGGTCGGCGAAGGCGAGGCCGGAGCGAGCGAGCCGCTCGTCGTGGTGATGGCCGACCTCGCGCTCGCCACCCCCGACGCGCTCTCTCGCCTCGTCCAGCCCGACGAAGACGTCGTCCTCGTCCCCGGCCGCGGCCTCGGGACGAACGCCCTCGTCGTCCGCACGCCCGCGTTTCGGACCGACTTCCACGGGGCGTCCTACCTGGACCACCGGCGCGCCGCCGCCGACGTCGGGACGGTCGGGACCGTCGACTCGTTCAGACTCGCGACCGACGTCGACGAACCCGCGGACCTCGTCGAGGCGTTCGTCCACGGCGGCGAGCGGACGCGAGACTGGCTCACCTCGCGGTTCGAACTCGCCGTCAGCGAAGCGGAGGGCCGCGTCACCCTCGCCCGTCGGTGAGGCGAAACGGCGCGAGACACGTCACCCAGTCGGCGCCCATCGTTCCCGCCGTCGGGACGGAGACGGCGAACAGGAACGTCCCCACCGAGAGGCGGTCGAACTGCGGCAGGTCGGCCAGTCGCCAGCTGTACGTTCCGTTCGGCGGCACCGTCGTGACCCCGCTCCCGCTCGACCGTCGCTCGACGAGTTCGTACCGCTCCCCCGTGAACCGGTAGACGTCGGGGTTGTTCGGATTGAATCGGAGTCCGTCGCCGGTCCCGTTTTCGAGGACGAACCGAACGCTCCCGGCGTCGTCGAGAGCGACGCTCGGGCGGTTGGTGCGGACGGCGACGGACGCGTCGTCGCGCTCGCCCGGACAGACCGCCGTCTCGGGGTTCACGTCGGCGGGGGGACACGGGAGTTCGTCGAGGGGTGGTGATTCGTCGAGCGTCGGTGTGCCGGTCGACGCCACCGAGGCGGGCGTCCGTGCGGACGGCGGGAGGCGCGTGCCGCACCCGGAGACGGCGCCGACGAGGGTTGCGAGGACCGCGAGGGCCGGGCGGCGGCGCATACGACGACGACCGAACGGAACGGGGTATGTCTTGGGGCGGTCGGCCGAGTCCGGAGTCCACTCGGCGATTACGCCGAGCCGTCCGTCGAGCCTCGCGGAACCACGAGCACCGGTACGTCCACCGTCCGCAGCACCGTCGACGCGACGCTCCCGAGGAGTTGTCGCCGGAGATTCGACCGTCCGTGCGACCCCATGACGACGAGGTCGGCTCCCTCCTCCTCGACGTATCCGTGGATACCGCGGGCGACCCCGTCGAACTCCGTCGTCGTGACGACGTCGGTTTCGACGGTCAGGTCGGGGTCGGACTCCCGAACGTCGTCGGCGAGTCGGTCCACCGCCTCGTGGCCCCGCCGTTCGAGGCGAGCGACGAACTCCTCGTCGAGCCCGCCGGCGGCGAACAGCCCGCCCGCGGCCTGGAGGTCGACGACGTTCAGGACGCAGAGCGCCGCGTCGACGCGTCCGGCGAGTGCCGCTCCGTGGGGCGCGGCGGCCTCGGCGTTCTCGCTCCCGTCGGTCGGGACGAGGACGCGGTCGGACTCGGTCACGTCCAGCGGCCGCTCGTCCGGCACGACGAGCACGGGGACGTCGGTCCGGTGGAGGAGGTGCTCCGTGACACCCCGAGGAGCCGCTTCCCGAGTCCGGTCGCACCCTGGCGGCCGACGACGAGCAGGTCGGCGTCGCGCTCGGCGGCGAACTCAGCCACCTGCGCCGCGGGCGAACCCTCCCTGAGTTCCGTTCCGACCGGGAGCCCACGCTCCGATGCGAGCTTTTCGACCTCCGCGAGGACGGCCTCGCCGCGCGACCGGAGCCGGTCTTTCTCGTCGGCCGTCGACGTGAGTCGAAGCGCCCTCCGGCCGACGACGTGGACGACGTCGACGCGTGCGTCGAACAGTCGGGCGACGTCCAGCCCGTACCGGGCCGCCCGGGTGGCTTGCTCGCTCCCGTCGACGGCGACGACGATGTGAGAGTACATGATGTGAGTGGTGTTCGACCGGTGCGTTCTTCACCGTTTTCCCGTCCGACGAGGGCGTCGTGACCGCGGCGTTTCAGTGCGGCCGGGTGAGCCGGGTCGGCGTCGACCCGTTCGCTTTTGTCCCTCCGCGTCGGAGGGCGGATATGTTCCCCGGGGCCGAGGAGTACGGCGTCGAACTCACGGTCGACGAGCGGGCGGTCGACCGACTGCTCGCGGCGACGCCCGCCGACGTCGACCCTGCCCCCGCGCTCACCTTCTCGCGAAACGTCTTCCTCCCGCTGACGACCGCCTGCCGGTACACCTGCACGTACTGCACGTACTACGACGTCCCCGGGCAGGCGTCGCTCATGTCGCCCGAGGAGGTCGAAGAGATGCTGCGGATGGGCGCCGACGCCGGGTGTACGGAGGCGCTGTTCACGTTCGGCGACAAGCCCGACGCTCGCTACGAGGCGATTCACGACCAACTGGCCGAGTGGGGCCACGACTCCATCGTCGACTACCTGTACGAGATGTGCGAACTCGCACTCGACGTGGGCTTGCTGCCGCACTCGAACCCCGGCGACCTCGTCGAGTCGGAGTTCGCTCGTCTGAGAGAGGTGAACGCCTCGATGGGCGTCATGCTGGAGACGACCGCCGACGTGGCCGCACACTCCGGCGGGCGGAAGAAGACGCCCGGCCAGCGGCTCAACACCATCCGCGCCGCGGGCGAGACGGGGGTGCCGTTCACCACCGGACTCCTGGTCGGTATCGGCGAGACGTGGCGCGACCGCGCCGAGTCGCTCCTGGCGATTCGAGGCCTACACGAGCGGTACGGCCACGTCCAGGAGGTCATCGTCCAGAACGTCGTCCCGAACGAGCGCTCGTCGTTCGAACGACCCTCGGTCGAGACGATGCGCCGCGTCGTCGCCATGGCGCGCGTCGCCCTCCCCGAGGAGGTGTCGGTGCAGGTGCCGCCGAACCTCTCGCCCACCTCCTCGCTCCTCGACTGCGGCGTCGACGACCTCGGCGGCGTCTCGCCCGTGACGGACGACTACATCAACCCCGACTACGCCTGGCCCGCGCTCCGGGAGCTAGAGGACCTCGCGAGCGAGGCGGGCGTCCCCCTCCACGAGCGCCTCCCGGTGTACGAGCGGTACCTGGGCGAGGAGTGGGTCTCCGACCGCGTCCGCGCCGCCATCGCCGCCGACACCGATGCCGGCGCGCGGTACCGGGCGTGTCTCTCCGACGCGAGCGTCACGCGGGCGTGACGAGACTCGACGATAAACCGGTGATTGTTACCTGGGTCTCGGTCGCACACAGCGACGCACAGCCCGTGTCTTGCGGTGTGTGAGCACGTATCGCGTCCGGGTTCGGTGTGACGGTCCGTCGTAGACAGCGGCCCGACAGCGTCCCGACTCCGGAGCAGTGGCAGATGTGGCTCCTACGGGGACGGGCATACGCCTGGGCCACGATGCGGCGGGCATGGGAGTGGACAATGGTAACAGTACACACGTTGGTCGTCGGACGCGAATCCGGAGGTGGGTCGCGTGAACACCGTCGAACGGTGGAAGCAGGAGAAACACCCGCTCGACGTCGTCGAGGACCTCTACGAGTACGCTGCGGAGGGGCTGACCTTCGACGAGATAGAAGAGCGGGCGGGCGACGGCGAGTGGGAGCGGCTCAAGTGGGCCGGCATGTACAGCCACGGCCGCCAGCGGGGCTACTTCATGATGCGGACGAAGGTCCCCGGCGGGTTCCTCACGCCGGAGCAGGCCCGGGTCGTCGGCGAAGTCGCGCGCGACTACGCCACCGCGCCCGACGAACACGGCGGCGCGGAGCAGAACCCCGTGTGGGGCGACGCCTTCCTCGACATCACGACCCGACAGGACGTTCAGATGCACTGGATCGAGGTCGAAGACGTCCCAGACATCTGGGACCGGTACGACGAGGTCGGACTCACGACGATTCAGGGCTGTGGCGACTCCGCACGCAACGTCCTCGGCTGTCCCGCCGCGGGACTCGACGACCACGAGTGCTTCGACGCTCAGCCCGTCGTCGACGCCGTCTCGGACTTCTTCACCGAGAACCGGGAGTACGCGAACCTCCCGCGGAAGTTCAAGATGACGGTCACGGGCTGTCGGGAGGACTGCGCGCAGTCACAGATCAACGACGTCGGCCTGACGCCCGCGCGGAAAGTCGTCGGCGGAGCGGACCAGTACGGCTTCCACGTCCGCGTCGGCGGCGGCCTCTCGGACGGGCCGCGGATGGCCTCCGACCTCGATGTGTTCGTTCCGCCGGGGGATGCAGTCGAGTTCACGCGCGCCGTCGCGCAGACGTTCAAGGAACTCGGTAACCGCGAGAACCGTGGCGTGTGTCGGATGCGCTATCTCGTCCAGCAACTCGGTCCCGAGCGGTTCGAGGCGGCGGTCCGCGACCGCTGCGCCGTCGACCTCCCCACTCGGGGAACCGACCTCACCGGGGGTATCGCGGCGACCACGTCGGCGTCCACGAGCAGAAACGGGAGGGCCTGTACTACGTCGGCTTCAACGTCATCGCGGGGCGGATGGGCGGCGAGGAGTTCGTCCAGGCCGCCCGCGCCGCCGAGCGACACGGTACCGACGACGCCTCGGTTCGACTGGCGACCGACCAGAACTTCCTCGTCACGCACGTCCCCGAGGAGAACCTCGACGACCTCCTGAGCGAACCGTTCGCCAGGAAGTACCGTCCCGACCCCGGGCCGTTCTCGCGAGGCGCGGTCGGGTGTACCGGCTCGGAGTTCTGTAGCTACGGCATCATCGAGACCAAACAGCGGGTCCGGCGGTGGGCGAAGGCGCTCGACCGCCGCATCGACACGCCGGACGACCTCGAAGTGGTGCGGATGCACATGTCCGGCTGTTCGGCCTCCTGCGCCCAGCCGCAGATCGCCGACATCGGCTTCCGAGGCGAGACGGTGAAGCTCGACGACCCCGAGCGCACGACGAACGAGGAGGGGGACGCGGTCGTCGAAGGGATGGACTTCGGTCTGGGCGGGTCGCTCGGGAGCGACAACGAGTTCCTCGACTGGGTCGAGGCGGCGGTCCCGGCCGAGGCCGTCGTGCCGGCGCTGGAGGCGCTGTTCGACGCCTTCGCGACCGAGCGCCGCGAGGACGAGCGCTTCTACGAGTGGTGTCGTCGGGTCGACAACGACCGGCTTCGGTCGGTGATGCGGCAAGCGGACGCCGACGTGTCGGGGGGTGTCGCTGCCGATGACTGACCCCTCCCGACGGTCGACGAACGCCCCGGCCGACGTCGCGCCCGAACTCGTCGAAGACGAGACCGGACAGGAGGACGAGGACCCGGTCCGGTTCCCCCGCGTCCCCGACGGCGGCGGAAGCGACCCGCAGGTGCAGAACCCCAATGCGGTCACCGGCGACGGCTGGAAACCCATCCGGTTCCGACGACGGCGAGGGCGACAGCGACCACCCGAGACGTCGGCGGACGAGTCCGATATCGGGTGTGCCTGTGGCGAGTCGTGCGGGTGTGACTCGACGGGACGGGCCGCGACCGACGGTGGGTCCCGCCCGGAGAACGTCGACAGCGAGGGGAACCTCACGGACCTCTCCTTTACCCCTCCCCGGGAGGCAGCGAGCCAGGACGTGTACGACGAACCGGCCGACCGCCGCGTCCAACTCCCCGACGGCGTCGCCCCCGAGGACCTCGACACGCCCTCCTATCGGATTCGGAGCGAGATGAACGCTATCGCCGAACCCGACGAGAAGACGTGGTTCATGGAACTCGACGCGGCGGTCATCGACGAGGGGCGGTGTATCCAGTGTGGGACCTGCGTCGCCGCCTGTCCCTCCGACTCCATCGGTATCGGCGACGACGGCCTCCCGGAGTTGGTGAAGATGTGCACCGGCTGTTCGCTCTGCTGGGACTTCTGTCCCCGCGGCGGCCTCCGGTACGAGCGCCAGTGGAAGATAACCGGCGGCGAGGACAACGTGAAGGGCGCGGGCGACCCCATCACGGAGTTCTCCGCCAGAGTCGAGGAGCCGTGGCGCGAGAACGCACAGGACGGCGGCCTCGTCACGTCGGTGCTCATCCACCTGCTGGAGGCGGGCGAGATAGACGGGGCGCTCGTCGCCACCGAATCGGCGACGGAACCGTGGAAGGCAGAGCCGTTCCTCGCGACCACGCCGGAGGAACTCGTCGAGAACGCGGGAAGCTTCTACAACCAGACGATGGCGCTCGGCGCGCTCGACGTTTCGGACCTCGTGGCAGACATCGACGGTGACCCCGAGGACCTCTCGCTCGCGCTCGTCGGCACGCCCTGCGAAATCGAGGGCATCCGGGCGCTGCAGGACTTCGACTGGGAGTACGGCGCTCAGGAAACGGGCGTCCGCGCCGTCGAGTACACCATCGCGCTGATGTGTACGAAGAACTTCAACTACCACCGCCTCATCGGGGAGCAGTTGGAGGAACAACGAGGCATCGCTCCCGACGAAATCGGGAAACTCGACGTGCTCCACGGGAAGTTCATGGCGTACGACCACGACGGCGACCTGCTCGTCGAGGAGGACGTCGAGAACTTCCACGGCGCGGCGCTGAAAGGCTGTGACGAGTGTGCGGACTTCACCGGCTACTGCGCGGACCTCACGGTCGGCTCCGTGGGCTCCTCGGACGAGTATTCGAGCGTCATCGTTCGCACGGAACAGGGGCTGAAGGCGTGGAACCTCACCGAGGACGACCTGGACTACCACGACCTCGAAGACCGAAGCGCCGTCGGGAAGCTCCAGGGGTGGGACAAGAAGCAAGCGTTCGAGTCGCTCCGGCGCCCGTTCGACCCCGACGCGCCGCGGTTCATCGAGTACACCGAACACGCGGAGAACTACGGGACGGTACTGAACCCACACGAGTCGGACCACTGAGCGAAGACTCACACAGCCCTCCGCGCCGACCGCTCACCGCGACCGGACGAACGCGACGACCCAGAGGAGGGCGGCGAGCGGGCCGGGAATCGGCACCCGTCCCGAGAGCTGTGGGACGCGCTTCCGCACGAGGACGTACCCGAGTCCGACGACCAGCGCGCCCGCGACGACTGGCTCGACCGGCGGGCCGAAGACGACGAGCACCGGGACGGCCGCGACGGCGGCAACCGCGAGGTCGCCCGGCGAGCCGTCGTATCTGACGAGGCGGCGCGGCGCGACCCACCGCCGCTGGCGGTGCGAGTAGACGCCCCTGTCGGTCCGTGCGAGCCACGGCTGTGGCTCCGAGGACCCGCCGAGCAGGTCACAGAGGGGATGGAGTGCGGCACAGACGAGGAAGACGGCGAGACCGACGAGCCACGGAACCGGCGTCCAGAGCGCCAGCGCCGCCGCTGCGAGCGCGGGCGGCCACGCGAGAACGGGAAAATGCAGCGTCCGCCGGTGGGTGCCGACGACCATGTCGAGGTCGGGGACGAGGCTGCCGGCGACGGCCGCAACGGCGACCGAGGGCGCGAGGTCGGGCGCGGCGAGTGCGACCGGCGCGGCGACGAGCAGGCCGACGACGGCGTGTGTCGGGGCCATCATCGCCCGCTCACCTCCCGCTCGTCGCTCGTTCGGTAGCGTTGCATACGACGCAGTACGCAGGTCATCGAGACAGTTAGTCGTGTCGAATTCCGTGACGACTCACGACCCGCCACCGCCTCGCGGGAGCGTCACCGTCACGACGTTCCCCCGGGAGCCGTTCCGTGTGAACGACAGCGTCCCGTTGGACCGTCTGACGACCCAGTTGACGATCCAGAGACCGAGTCCCGTTCCGTGGGTGAGCGGGTCGATGACCCGTTCGCCGGTCAGCGTCGCGACCTCCATCTCCGGAATCGGGGGACCGTCGTCGGCGACGCGGATGTGGACCGTCTCGCCGTCGGGCTCGACGTTCAACTCGACGAGCGGGGCGTCACGGCTGTTGTGTATGACCGCGTTCTGGACCAGTTCACCGAGCGCTCGTTCGAGACTGTCGACGGCGCTGACCGGGGCGCGCTCGGGCAGTGCCGACTCGAGCCTGGCGCTCGGATGTCGCTCAGCCGCCGCGGTCAGCACCTGCTGTGCGACCGCCGCGGCGTCGACCGTCGTCGGAGCGGGTGGGTCGGTGACGACGTCGGCGATCTCCTGCTGTCTGTCGATCATCGACTGCAGCCGTTCCGCTGCGCGGAGGATCCGCGCGGCGGCCGACCGGTTCGCCCCGTCGACCGAACTGTGGAGGCGTTCGGCCCAGCCGTGGACGACGTTCACCTCGTTTCGGAGCGTGTGCCGAACCAGGTGGGTGAGCGCCGTGAGCTGTCGTTCGCGCCCCTTGCGCTCTGTTATCTCGCGGGTGATGCCGAGCAGTCCGACGACGTCGCCGCCCCCGTCGCGGAGCGGAATCTTCGTGGTGAGGAACCACCGACCAGACGAGGGGAAGAACTCCTCCTCGTCGACGACGGCTTCGCCCGTGTCTATGACCCGCAGGTCGTCGATGTACGAGTCGAGCGCCTCGCCGAACGGGACGACGCCGTCGACGTCTCTCCGTCCACGAAACGCGTCACCGGACGAGTGCAACCGTTCCTCGACGGGCCCGTCGGTGACGTGCGTGATCCGGCCTTCCCTGTCCTTCACGAAGACGTGTAGCGGAAAGTTCTCGAACAACTGGTCGAAGACGCTCGCTTTCCAGTGGTCGTCGGACCAGCCAGGGGGCGGGAGGCGACCGAGCGTCACAGAGCGCTGGCGGTCGGCTACGGCGGTGCCGACCGCGTCGCACAGCGCCTCGGTCGCCGCGTCCGAGCCGTCGGCGACGACCCGGGACGCGAAGCCGTCCGTGACCGCACCGACCGGGACGCGTCCGTCGGCCGCCTCGACGAACAGGACGACTGGAACGGCGGGTCGACGTTCGAGAACCCGCTCCAGGACGTCGACACCGGTTCCGTCGGGCACGTCGTACTCGCAGACGACACAGTCGATTCGGCCGTCGTCGTCGAGTTCGTCGACCAGTTCGGCCACGGACGAGATGGCGAACGTCTCGAAAGCCGACCCCGCGCGGAGGGCGTCGACCACCCCGTTCGGATCGTCGGGTCGAACGACCGAGAGCACGCGCCCCGACGGGGGGCTTTCGAGGTCCATTTCACTTATACCACAGTTCATATTGACATATCTCTTCTGTCTCAGATCCCGTCGTACGGACGGAGAACTCCGGCCTCAGCCGCTCGGTGGACCGTCTCGTGGCTGTCGAACCACGACTGAGACACACCGCCCACGACGACTAGTCGTCGTCAGCCGTCACGCTGGGGGGCGAGCGACTCAGCATCGGCGTCCCGTCCGCCCGCGGACCGAGATGGGGGCCGAACGGCGGGTCGTCCGGGCCGATCCGGTGTCGACGGCGGTAGTCGGTCGACCGCTCGACCAGCGGTCGGCCGACGGCCGAGACCATGTCGACGTAGTCGGCCACGGAGCGGAACTCGCCGTACTGGCCGCCGGCGCGTTTCGTGATCTCCTCGGAGAGGATGGTCCCCATGAGGTCGTTCGCGCCGCAGTTGAGGAGTTTGAGCGCCTTCGCGTTCCCGTACTTCACCCACGACGACTGGACGTTGTCGACGTTGTCGAGGAAGAGTCTCGAAACGGCGATCATGAGTTCGTCCTCGGCGTCCGAGGCGCCGCCGTCGACGACGCCCCGTCGATAGAGCGGGGTGTTCTGGTGGACGAACGAGAGCGGGACGAACTCGGTGATACCCCCCGTGCGGTCCTGTAACTCCCGAACGACGTCGAGGTGCATGACGCGATGTCGCTCGTTCTCGACGTGGCCGTACATGATCGTCGCGGTGACGTCCAGCCCCGCGTTCATCGCTCCCTCCATCGCCTCGACCCACCCCGCCGAGTCGATTTTCCCGGGGCAGATGACGTCGCGCACCTCGTCGACGAGAATCTCGGCCGCGGTGCCGGGCGCGGAGTCCAGCCCCGCTTCTCTCAACTTGCGATACACCGACTCGTACGACCAGTCGGTCCCCCGCCTGGCGTGATAGGCCTCCTCGGGCGTCATCGAGTGGAGGTGGACGCCGCCGACGCTCATCGCGTCTATCTGTTCGAGGTAGGTACCGGGGTCGACCTCGTACCGCTCCGGTGGCTTGTAGTTGACCTCCTGTGCGGGGCGGTCGTACGACGCGAGTATCTCGTGGTGCTCGTCGTCGAGGGCGAACGCCGGGTGGAGTCCGGACACCGAACACACCTCCGAGATGCCGTAGTCGAGCGTCTCCTCGACGATTCGGCGGGATTCGGCGGGCGGTTTGGTGAAACCGCCGTGTTCCTCGCCGCCCGTCTCGAACCGGTGGGCGGTGTCCTTGAAGTTGCAGAACAGACAGCCGGTGTTGCAGGCGGTCGTGACGTTGTTGTTGAGGTTGGCGACGAAGGTGACGTCCTCGCCGACGACGTCGGCCCGGCGGCGGTCCGCCGCTTCGAGGACGAGTTCCTTCCGACCCGGGTCGATTCCCTCGCTGTCGGTTCCCGTCGTGAGGAGTTCGACGCCGTCGTCGACGCTGAGGCGCTCGCCGGCGCGCGCCTTCGCCAGGGCGTTCTCGAACGACTGGTCCGTCTCCGGGACGTGCTCGAACCGCACGTCGGACGGGTCGGGACCGGATGCACCGTGCCCTGATGACATGCCCTCTGGGAGTCGCCCCGGGGTGAAAAGTGGGCCGGTCGAAGAACGCGGGGACGCGAACCACTATTTCCCCGCGGAGAGTGGTCCCCGCATGGACGGCACCAGCCGAAAGGACGACCTCCTCGCGGGCGGGTCGACGGTCCCGCTCGACCCCGAGACGCTGGCCGAGCGGGCGGCGGCCGCACTCGACCCGGGACCGCGAGCGTACCTCGTCGGCGGGGCCGAGACCGAAGGGAGCGTGCGGGAGAACCGCCGCGCGTTCGACCGGTGGCGAATCCGACCGCGGGTCCTGCGAGACACCTCGACGCGCGACCACCGGGTGACCGTCGGCGACGAGCGCCTGTCGCACCCCGTCGCCCTCGCCCCCATCGGGATGCAGTCGCTGTACGACGACCAGGCCGAGGAGGCGACTGCGCGCGCCGCCGGCCGGACGGGAACGGCGCTCTGTCTGAGCACCGTCTCCTCGGTGTCGCTCGAAGCCGTCGCGCGGGAACAGGACGCGGCCGCCGAAGCCGATGGGGGAACCGAGACCCCGGTTCGGTGGTTCCAGGCGTACTGGTCCGGCCGGGAGGTGACGGCGAGCATGGTTCGCCGGGCCGAGCGGGCGGGCTACTCCGCGCTCGTCCTCACGGTCGACACGCCCGTGACGGGGTGGCGGACCCGCGAACTCTCTTCGGAGTACGTCCCGTTCGACCATGGCCACGGTCTCGCGAACTACGCGTCTGACCCGGTCGTCCGCGAGCGACTGGGAGACGACCCCGACGACGAGGCGGTTGCGGCGGTCGTCGCGGAGTGTCTCGGCGACGCGAGCCTCGACTGGGACGACGTCGCGTGGCTCCGCGAGCGGACCGCCCTTCCGCTGTACCTCAAGGGAGTCATGCACCCCGACGACGCGGCGCGCGCGGCCGACGTAGCCGACGGCGTCGTCGTCTCGAACCACGGCGGCCGGCAGGTCGACGGCGAACTCGCGGCGCTCGACGCGCTCGAACCGGTCGCCGAGGCGGTCGACAACAGGGTGCCGGTCCTGTTCGACAGCGGGATTCGAACCGGCGCGGACGTCTTTCGGGCGCTCGCGCTCGGCGCGGACGCGGTGCTCCTGGGGAGGCCGTACTGCTCCGGCCTGACGCTCGCGGGCGAGGACGGCGTGAGAGACGTGGTTCGGAACCTCCGAGCCGCGTTCGACCTGACGCTCGAACTCTCGGGGTACGCCGCGGCCGAGTCGGTAGACCGCGAGGCCGTCGTCCGCGTCGCGCGCGGGTAAAGCGCGGCGTCAGAGCCGGTCGTCGACGAGTTCCACGAGTCTGGGCAGCACGTCGGTGACGTCCGCGCGGAGGTCGTAGTCGGCGCGAGCGGAGTACTCGGTCTCGTCGAAGTTGACGACGACGAGGCGGTCGCTCAGGCCGGCGAGCGACGCCGCGGGGTTCACCTGCAGGGAGGTACCGACGGCGAGAATCGTCTCGGAACCCATCGCGAGGTCCTCCGCGCGGCCGAGCGTTTCGGGTGCGAGGTTCTCGCCGAAGAGGACGACGTCGGGCTTGTAGACGCCGCCACAGTCACACCGCGGCGGCGTGTCGCCGTCGCGGACGCGGTCGAAGACGGGGTTCGCCTCTCCCGTAGCTCCGCACGACTGGCACTCGACGCGCGCGGCGTTCCCGTGGAGTTCGGCGAGGGTCGGCTGACCCGCTGCGCGGTGGAGGCCGTCGGTGTTCTGCGTCGCGACGCCGTCGAGGACGCCTCGTTCTTCGAGGTCGACCAGCGCGTGGTGGGCGGCGTTCGGTTCGATTTCGCTCGGGAACATCGCTTCCTGTAAGCGGAGGCGCTCCTCCCAGAAGCCCGCGGGGTCGCGGAGGAAGCGCGAGTAGTGGAAGTCGTTCGGGTCGAACTCGGTCTCCCAGATGCCGTTCTCCCCTCGAAAGCTCGGGACGCCCGAGGCAGTCGAGACGCCCGCGCCGGTGAGCGCCATCGCGCCGCGCCCCTCGACGAGCGCGTCGGCGATGTCGGCGAGTACGGGGTCGTGGTCGGTGGACACGGTGTGGGAGAGACGCGCTGCCGACAAAAACCGTGCGTCGGTCGGGTCCACAGAAGACATATGCCGGACGGATTGTCACCGTGTGGCATGGCCCGTCGCCCTCTTCTCGCCCTCCTCCTCGTGTTCGTGGTCGCGGGGTGTCTCGGGGCCCCCAGTGGTACTCAGCCCGCTCCCACGACTGCGACCGGAACGCCCGAACAGCCGTCGACGCCGACGGCGACTCCCACGTCGACCACGACTGCGACGCCACCACCCACTCCACCCGCGACGACCACGCCGACGACGCCCGGTTCTCCGACCGCGAACAACACCGTCGACTACGCCGCGTTGTCGGCGACCCAACAGCGCGCGTTCGACCGGGCAGTCGACGGGGGCGTACAGTTCGTCGACGACTCGGCCCTCGACTCACCGTACGTCGGCGACGACTACTTCGCCCGGGACGCGGCGGACCCCTTCCAGAGCTACGACTACGTCCGGAAGAACGGCACGCACTACCGCGTCTCGTACGAGGAGAGCGGCGGACAGGGGTTGGCGACGTACGGCATCCGGGCGACCGAACGCGGGCCGCCGGACGACGCGAGCGTCGTGGTCCTCGACAACCTCTCGACGGAGGTCAGAGAGCCGGTCCGGTGGGCTATCGAGAACGGGTCGTACGGCGTCCCCGCCGGGAAGTGGTACTCGCTTCCCCAGGTGTTCGACCGATTCGAGTACGTGCGGGTCTCGGACGACACCTACCGGATTTCGGTCGTCTACGGCGACCTGATCGCCGACGCCCTCCACGTCGCGCGAACCGAGGGGACGACGACCCCCGCGAGCGACCGAGACACACGAAATTGAAAGATACTTCCCGGCGGCCCGCGCGCACACGGGTATGACCAGCGTCAAGGAGATTCACGCTGACCGCGACCCCCGGGAGGGGAAACTCGGTCGCGGGCGCTTTTACTTCACCGACGACTACTCGGTGTTCGACTGGGGCCGGATGCCCGACGAGATTCCCGAGAAGGGCGCGGCGCTCTGTACGATGGGCGCGGCCAACTTCGAGTTGCTCGACGTGAACCACGTCCCGACCCACTACCGGGGCGTCTACGAGGCGAACGACGACCCGACCGAGACGGACCCGAAGGAACTCGGCGAGTGCGAGACGCCGCCGCGGACGATGGCCATCGAACTCGCCCGGGTGCCCGACCTGCCCCGCGACGGCGAGGCGTACGACTACGAGGCGTACCATTCAGCGGCGGCGGACGGCTACGTCGTCCCGCTCGAAATCGTCTTCCGCAACACCGTCCCCGAGGGGTCGTCGCTGCGGCGGCGTCGTTCCCCGTCCGAGTTCGACCTCGACTTCGCGGAGTGGCCCGACGAGGTGGTCGACCTCCCCGAACCCATCGTCGAATTCTCGACGAAGTTCGAAGAGCAGGACCGCTATCTGTCGAGAGACGAGGCCGAGGCCATCGCGGGACGGGCGAGCCTCGACCGCCTCGAAGAACTCGCGCTGGGCGTCAACACCGTCGTGACGATGCGCGCCGAGCAGACCGGCTTCACCCACGAGGACGGTAAGATCGAGGTGGTGTACGACGACGGCACGCTGAAGGTCGCCGACGTGGTCGGCACGTTCGACGAGAACCGGTTCTCCTATCGGGGACAGGAACTCTCGAAGGAGGTCGTCCGGCAGTACTACAGGCGGACGGACCCCGACTGGGTCGAGGCGGTGAGCGCGGCCAAGTCGGAGGCGAAGGCGCAGGGCGTCGCGGACTGGCGGGGCCTGTGCGAGGAGTCGCCGGACCCGCTCCCAGTCGAGGTGGTCGAGACCGTCTCGGAGATGTACGCCGCGGGGACGAACGGTTACACCGATTTCGAGTGGTTCGACGCGCCCTCGCTGGACGAGGTAGTCGAGACTGTGCGAGGGCTCTGAGTTCTGGTTGTTCTGCTGTCCGGTCGAGTTCCTGTGACCGAGCCGTTCCCGTGTCCCTGTGTCGAGGGCGAACGGCGTTCCCGTGTCTTTGCGTAGACGGAGAGACGACAGTGCCGCGCGGCCGCCAGGGCGCTGAGGCCACAGTCCTCCCCAGCCGACTCGCACGATGCTGGCGCGACAGGGAGTCGCGCCAGCGCGCGCCACCGTCCAGCACTGTCGCGGTCGGCGCGTGGAACGAACGACGCGAGCGACCGGTTGGGGAGGGACGAGGCCTCACCGCGCCCGTGTGTCGTGCGGTCGTCCTGTTTACCGTCTCACTGCCCGCGACCGTCTCGCCGCTCGCCTCCCCTCACCGCCCGCGACCGTCTCATCGCCCGCCTCCCCTCACCGCTCGTGACGACCGCCTGCTCGACGTCACACTGCCCCCGATCACGACTCCACCCCACGGCGTGCGGTACCTGAACACCCAAGTACCCCCCGTGCCAACGCCCGAACATGGTCACACTCGTGGACTTCATCGCCCGACTCATCGGGAGCGTCTTCGAACTCGTCGTCATCTTCGTCACCCAGGTCGCGCTGTCGGACCCGCTGTCGTTCGTCTCCTTTCTCATCGGCGGGGCGCTGACGACGTTCGCAATCGTCGCCCTCGGCTACCTCGCGCTCGGGGCGCTCGTCGACGCCGTGGGCGGCGGACTCGGTGACGGCGACGGAGCTATCGGTCGTGCGCCGCCGCGGCAAGAGTAATCGCTTCTTCTACCTCCGGCCCGAGCGGCGACCCGACCACGAGACTGTCCGCGTGCTCTTCGACCCGAGCCATCCGTTCTCCCACCTCGTCGACCGTTCCGGCCATGCAGAACGCGTCGATCATCGCCGGCGTCACGCGCTCGAACGCCTCGGAGAAGTCGCCGGCGCTGATCTTCTCGCCGATGTCCTCCGCTCGCTCGTGGTCGATGCCGTGTCTGTCGAGTACGGGCGGTGCCGCACCGGCGGTGATGAACGCCACCGGGGGACGCGCGGCCTCCCGTGCGGCCTCGCGGTCCGCCGCGACCGAGACGCTGGCGTACGCCGCGAGGTCGAACTCCCCGTGTTCGTCGGGGCGGTCTTGCATCCCTTCTTCGACCCGTTCGCGCGCCCAGGCTAGGTCGTCGGGGTGGGAGCCGTTGAACAGCAGGCCGTCGGCGTGTTTCCCCGCCATCCGGCACATGTGTGGCCCCTCGCCGCCGACGTACACCGGAATCTCGCCCGACACGTCGAAGTTCAGCCCCGCGTCCTCGCACGTGAACGTCCCGTCGTGGGAGACGCGCTCGCCGCGCCAGAGCCGTCGAGCCACCGTGAACGCCTCCAGAACCGAGCGGAGCCCTCGCTCGCCTTCGAGACCGAGGTTCTTCAGCGTCGAGGGGTCGCCCGGCCCGATGCCGAAGACGGCCCGCCCCTCCGACGCCTCTGCGACCGTCGCCGTCTGGGAGGCGAGCGTCACCGGGTGTCGCTCGTAGGGGTTGACGACGCCCGGGCCCAGGCGCACGGATTCGGTCTCGCTCGCGAGGCGCGCCAGGACGGCGAACGGGTCGCGGTTGTTGTAGTGCGAGGAGACGAAGACGGTGTCGTAGCCCTCCGATTCGGCCAGCACCCCGAGGTCGACCACCTCGCCGACGGGGTGTTCCGGCGTGAGTTCGATGCCGAACATTACCGCTCGTCCCCGTCGGCGGTCGCTGGTCGCGTGTCTCGTTGCATACCCGACCTCGGGACTCGCCGGGTTTGAACGCTCGACATACCGGCAAGGGTGCCCGCTCTCGAAACCGCTCCCGTCGGTGCCGTCGAACCGCTCGGCACGTGGTCTGGTTCGGTGGAGATGCCGACGATCGGTCGCGTAGCCAGTCGGTACGACTCTCCAGAAGCGGGAATCACTGGCGTTCTATATCACGCTACACGGCGTCTCTCGACCGTGATGGAACGCACCACTTCGCGGCCAACAACGGTCAGTACGATCGGATTCTGGGCAGCGGTCTTCGCTACCCTGTTCAGCGTGACGTACATCGTCGCGCAAATCGGCGAATGGGCTGGCCTCCTGGGGTCGGCCGGTGGCCCGGAGAGTTCCAGCACTCCGTTCGGCCTCGTCGTACTGCTCACCCCCTCGTTGTTCCTTGGGACGGCGTTCGTTATCCTGATGGTCAGCGTCCACTACTACGCGCCCGAGGAGCGGAAGATTTGGAGCCACATCGGTCTGGTGTTCGCGACCATCTACGCCGTGTTGATCAGCATCAACTACTACGTCCAACTCACGTTCGTCGTGCCTCGCCTGCTTCAGGGGAACGTGGACAGCGTCTCGCTTCAGCCGTTCCTGTTCGTCCCCTTCGACTCCTTCCTGTACTCCGTGGACATCCTCGGCTACAGTTTCATGAGCCTCGCTACGCTCTTTGCAGCGTTTGCGTTCACCGGCAGCGGTGTCGAACGGACGGTTCGACGGTTCATGATCGCGAACGGCCTCATCCTCCCGTTTTTGGCCCTCCAGATCTACTACCACCCGTTGATATGGGTCGCCGCCCTGTGGGCTATCACGTTCCCCGGAGCGACGGTTTCTCTCGCCGTCTTGTTCCGACGGGACCCACCCGCGACGGCGGAACCGGCCGTCACCTCCGCGTAAGCGTGGTCACCTCGCAGTGCGCGATTTTTCGTGCTGTTGAACTCACTCTCTCCGACACGAGCAACCGTTCTGTAGCTGAAACCCCGACAGGTTCTCTCGGTCCCGTCTACCCCTCGTACCGCCACCCGCGGAGCGCCTGTCGTACGAAGTCGCTCTCCACATCTCGAAACAGTTCGTCGCTGCCGGCGTGGTCGCCGAAGTCGAAGTCGCGGACGACGGTCACGGGAGTCCCGCCCGCGCCCTCGCCGGCGACGAGATTCGACGCGGCGGCGAGTTCGTCGACGACGCTCTCGACCGTCGCGGTGAGTTCGCGGCCGTCGCGGTCGCGCTCGCCGCGCCAGTCGCGCGAGGCCGGGAGTCCGGCCCACCCGATGGCCACGCCGCGTTGCCCGTGCCGGAACGGCCGCCCGCAGGTGTCGGTGACGACGACGCGGTCGGCGTCGAGACCGCCACGGAGCCGTTCGGCCGATTCCGAGGGCCGTTTCGGCAGGAGCAGGAGGTCGCCGCCGGGGACGTTCGAGCGGTCGATGCCGGCGTTGACGCTCACGTGGCCGAACCGCGTCTCGGTGAGGAGGAAGGGTGCCTCCATGAGGAGTTCCGTCGACTCCTCCAGCACCGCCTGGGCGAACCGCGGGTCCTTCTCCTCGCCCGCGAGTGCTTCGAGTCGGGCGGCGATCTCTCTCGCCCGCGGCCCGGCCGGGAAGTCGTCGAGCGTTTTGACCCTGCCTTCGGCCTTCGAGACGACCGTCGAGGCGACGCAGACCACGTCGTCGGGTGCGAGGTCGACGCGCGCTCCGACGAGCGCGGCGAGGTCGTCGCCGGGCTTCACCTCGGGGAGGTCGGGGACGGCGAACAGTTCCATGCTCACTCGATTCGGGGCGGAGATAAAAAGCGGCGCGTGACGAGTCGAGGCTATTCGTCGTGGAGTTCGACGTCGAGGGCGTCGCCGTCGACCCCGACGGTGAGCATCGTCGTCCGACTCGCCGGCCGCGCACCCGTCGCGCTCCCGGGGTTGAGCAGTCGAATACCGTCGACGACGGTGTCGGTCGGCGTGTGGGTGTGGCCGGCGACGCCGACGACAGTGCCGCTCCCCCCACCGATGTCGACCGTCTCGCGGACCGCTTCGGCGACGCGTTCGGGCCAGGAGTCGTGCGGACCGGTGCCGTGGACGACGACGAACGTCACGTCCTCGAGCGTGACTGTGGCGACGTCGGGGAGGTCGACCGACGGCGGGTCGATGTTGCCTGCGACGGCCGTGAGGCCCTGCGCGAGGTCCTCGACGAACGCGAGCGTCTCCGGCGCGTCGAAGTCCCCGGCGTGGATGGTGTGGTCGGCGGCCTCGACTCGACGACGGACCCACGGGGGCATCTCGGTCTCCCGACCCGGGATGTGGGTGTCGCTGACGACGGCGAGGTCGACTGGCATGACGGATGAGTGGGTCGCCACGGGCAAAGTCGTTACCCGGTCTCGTCGCCGGAGCGTGCGAGTTTTGACGGCGGGCCCAGAAGGAGAGGACGGTGGCAGTGACGACAGTTACCCCCTCCGAGCCCCGTGTGACGAGGCCTTCTCCCGAGCCACCGTTCTGAGACGGCCGAGACCTCCCCGAGCCGTGTGTGTCGCGCTCGCACAGCCGCGCGTCGCTTACTCCGGACGCCGACGACTCCCGGGTGTGAGACGTTCGTCCGCGCGTTCGACTGCGACTGCGACCACCCGACGGCGGTTACTCGCGGCGTTCGGGACTGGCGTGGTCGGCGCACTCGCCGGCTGTTCGGCGAACCAGCCACTCTCGTCGGACGTGGAGTCCACCTCGACCCCGGGCTCGACCGAGACGCCGGTTCCCTCTCCCGACCGCGGTGCGTTCGCGACGAACGGCACGCCCGTCCCCGTCGAGGAGCGCGACCAACTCGGCGAGTGGGGTCTCCCCTCTACGATCTGCGAGGCGGAGATCATCGAAGACATCGGCATTCGCGCCATCGTCGACCCCGCGTACGCCGAGAGTTGGGCGGGCGTCGATATCGACCGGAAGTACCGAATGGGGTTCGAGGTCGGTGACGGTCTCACCGACGACAGCCACGTCATCGGCGTGACGAGCGCGGACGGGGCGCGAGCGCGGGCGTACCCCCTCTCGGTGGTGTGGTGGCACGAGGTCGTCAACGACCGCTTCGACGGCCCGTTGCTCGTCACCTACTGTCCCATCTGTCAGTCGGGGATGGTCGCCGAGCGCCGCGTCGCGGGCGTCGAGACGACGTTCGGCGTCTCGGGTCAGCTCTGGCAGCCTCCTCGTATCTACACCGAGACGGCGAAGGTCGACGGGCGCGTCTTCGGGGCGAGTGCGACCGAGGGCGAGGCTGAGGCGCGCAACTCGGGGAACCTCGTTCTCTACGACGAGGCGACGAGAAGCTACTGGAGTCAGCTTCTCGCCCGCGCCATCTGCGGCGAGCGGGAGGGGGACCGACTGGAAATCGTCCCCTCGACGGTGGCGACCTGGGGCGCGTGGTGCGAGGAGCATCCGGCGACGGACGTCCTCCTCCCGCCGCCGCACTCGAACGAACTGTGATTCTATAGGATTTTCTACGACCGAACAGGTTATCTATCCCCGGTCCTGAGCGGCTTCGATGACACTTACCAGTCAGCTGACGTCAGTACCGACCGTCCCGCTGCAGGCGACGCAGACGGAGGTGCTCCGGATGATACAGGAGAACGCCTCGCTCAACGCGTCGCTGTGGGTCAACATCGCGCTCGCGGGGGTCTCCGTGCTCCTGTTCGTCGCGATGGGTCGTGGGGTGGAGTCGGCACGGGCACGGCTCATCTGGGTGGCGACGCTGCTCGTCCCGCTCGTCTCCATTTCGAGCTACGCCGGCCTCGCCTCGGGTCTCACCGTCGGTCTGCTGGCGATGCCCGCCGGACACGCGCTCGCCGGCCAGGAGGTGCTCTCGCCGTGGGGTCGGTACCTCACGTGGACGTTCTCGACGCCGATGATCCTTCTCGCGCTCGGCCTCCTCGCCGGGACCGACCGGACGAAACTGTTCACGGCCATCACCATGGACATCGGGATGTGCGTGACCGGACTCGCGGCGGCGCTCATCACCTCGTCGTACCTGCTGCGGTGGGTGTTCTACCTCATCAGCTGTGCGTTCTTCGTCGCCGTGCTGTACGTCATTCTGGTCGAGTGGCCGCGCGACGCGGCGGCCGCCGGGACGAGCGACATCTTCGAGACGCTGAAACTGCTGACCGTGGTGCTGTGGCTCGGTTACCCCATCCTGTGGGCGCTCGGGAGCGAGGGGTTCGCCCTGCTGAGCGTCGCGATCACCTCGTGGGGGTACTCGCTGCTCGACATCGGCGCGAAGTACGTCTTCGCGTTCCTCCTGCTGCGGTGGGTCGCGGCGAACGAGCGCGTCGTCGACACCGTCACGACCGGGACGGGGGCCGGGAGCGTGGCGTCCGCCGACGACTGACGCCCGATACCCGTACGACCTTGTACGACGGGCGTGAGACCCGACCATGGAACTCGAACGCGTCGTCGTCCACGACTCCGTCGAGATCATCTTCGACCCGGGCGTCCTCGTCGAGGCGCTCTCCGACCTCCCGCTGCCCGTCGAATCCCCCGACGACCCCGACCTCGGTGCGGGTGACGCCGTCGTCGCCTTCGGTCCTCACCCGTCGTTCCTCGACGCCTCGTGGGTCCACTGCATCCGCGCCGGCTACGACGAGTTCCCCATCGACCGCTACGCCGACGCGGGCGTCGTCCTCACGAACAGCACGGGCATCCACGGCACGGCCATCGGCGAGAGCGTCCTCGGCTACATGCTCACGTTCGCGCGGGGCCTGCACACGTTCCGCGACCGCCAGCGCGCCCGGGAGTGGGAACGAGAGCCCTACGAGACGCTGTTCACGCTCGACGACGAGCGGGTCTGTGTCGTCGGACTGGGCACGCTCGGAAGCGGCGTCGCCGAGCGCGCGTCGGCCCTCGGGATGGACGTCGTCGGCGTCCGCCAGTCCGGTGCGGCACACGAACACGCCCGGCGCGTGCACACGCCCGACGCGCTCGGGGAGGCCGTCTCGGGCGCGCGGTTCGTCGTCCTCACGCTCCCGCTGACCGAGGAGACGGAGGGGCTCGTCTCCCGGGCGACGTTCGACGCCATGGACGACGAGAGTTACCTGATCAACGTCGCTCGGGGTGCTATTGTCGACACGGACGCTCTCGTCACGGCCCTCGACGACGGGGTCATCGCGGGCGCGGCGCTCGACGTGTTCGAGCGGGAGCCCCTCCCCGAGACGTCGCCGCTGTGGGAGGACGACGACGTGATCGTGACGCCACACACCAGCGGCGTCAGCCGTCGGTACCACGAGGACGTCGCGACGCTCGTCCGGACGAACGTCCGCCGGATCCGCGCCGGCGAGGACCTGACGAACCGAGTCGTCTGACGGCGCGTTCGCGTCTACGAGGTGACGAACTTCAGCAGGTCGTCGCGTTTCTGGTCGTGAAAGTGGGTGCGGAGCGCTTCGAGGAGCGGTTCGACGCTCCCGCGTTTGGCGCTGATCGGCGCGACCGTCTCGCGCCACTGCTGCCACGGCGGGTAGAGCCCGAGGCGGTCACAGAGGTCGTTCAGTCGCTCGTCGCGGTCGTCGACCTTGTCCATCTTGTTGACGGCCACGACGGTCGGAATCTCTAGCTCCTGGAGGAAGTGAAACATCTCGACGTCGTGTGGGACCTCCCCCTCCGCCGAGTGCCGGTCGATGATGTCGACGGCGGCCTTGCCGTCGACGACGACGACGCCGACGAGGATGCGGTCGGCGTTCTCCTCGACGTAGCGGACGACGTCGGTCTTGATCTGCTCGCGCCGCTCTTCGCTCACGCCGGACATGAAGCCGAAGCCGGGCAGGTCGGTGAACATGAACTTCTCGGAGGCCCAGTCGAAGTGATTGGGCTGGCGGGTGACGCCCGGCTTCTTCCCTGTCTTCACCTTGTGTCCGGTGAGTTCCCGCATCAGCGTCGACTTCCCCACGTTCGACCGTCCCACGAGGACGACTTCGTCGCGGTCGGGTCGGTTCTCGAACATACCGTCGGTAGACGGGGGAGCGAAATAACACCCACGAGTCGGTCGCTCGGTCCCCGTCGACGGCTCTCGACTCGGTCGAGCGGCGAGCGGGACGAGAGGCGTGGGCTTTTCAGGCCGCCCACTGAACGTCGGGTATGGAGCGTCCCGACGGTGGCTCGCGCTCGCTCGTCGACGCCCCGGACGCGACGGGTGAACCCGAGGCGCCCGCCCCTCCCGACGCCGACGTGGTCGGTCCGACGGTCGTCTGTCGTCTCGGCCGAAGAGAGTGCGACCACCGGCGGGCCGGCGATACGCCCCCCACGCTCACCCTCCAGTCGTGGACGCCCCGCGGCGCGGCCGCGACGTACGTCGCCTGGGAGGTCGACGGCTGCGGCGGCCACTTCGGCGTCTTCGACCGAGACCGAGAGCGACTGCTCCTCGGGGAGGGGACGCCCGCCGGGAGGCGGTGGCGACCGGTCGTCGAGACCGGCCCGGCGACCGAGTTCCTCCTCGACGCCACGCCCGACATCCGGCCGTCGGTGCCGCGGGCCGAGGCAACGGCGCTCGATACGCCCGCGCTCGACCCGAGGCCGGCCGACGCCACCGCGTGGGGCGAGACGCGCGCGTTCACCCTCTCGTCGTGGACCCGTCCCGCCACCGCGCACGTCCAGCCGTGGCGCCCCCTGAACGGCGGGGCGGTCTACGTGGCGTGTCGGATCGACGACCCCGGCGACCGCTTCTCGTACCACGGCTGGTTCGGCACGCTCGATTCGGGCGTGGTTCGGCTGGGCCGGCGGCCCGCGCCGGCGTTCGTCGCCGTCGAACTCGGGGACGGAGCGGGTCTCGCCGACGACGTCGCGGAACTCGTCCCCGACCGGTGCTCGACGCGCGTCGTGAGCGACGTGCTGAGCGTCGACGGGGACTCAGAAGGACAGGTGTGAGGTCGAACTCGGCCCGTCGTCGCCGTCGTCGATGCCGCCGTCGTGGCTGTATCTTACTCCCGGATCGGTGAGGTAGACGACGCCCTCGTCGACCGTGACCTCGACGTCGGAGAGGTACGAGTCGGCCGCCTTCCCGTTGTCACAGTAGCCCGAGCAGGTGTCGAACATCGAGCCGTGTTTCGGGCAGACGACCTCACCCTCGCGGACCGCGGCACCGAACCCCCGGTCGAGGCGCTGGTCGGTCTCGTGCTGGCAGAAGTTCCGCCACGCGCGGACCGTCTCCTCTCTGTCTCCGTTTTCGGCTCCGCCCTCGTCCTCGTTCTCGCCGTCGCCGTCAGCCCCGGGGTCGCACCGCACGAGGATGACCTCCTCCTCGGTGCCGTCGCGTTCTCGGACCGTGAACAGGAACGACCCGTTCTCGGGAACCTCGTCGACTGCGGTGAGTCGCGTTCGCGTCACAGGTGGGTGTCGGACGCCGGCGGGGTAAGCCTGCCGCGTACCCGACCCAACGGTTATCCGCCGAACCGTCGTACTGTCCGTTCAGTGATGACGTACGACGAGGTCCTGATTCCGACGGACGGGAGCGAGTCGGCCGAGCGGGCCGCCCGATACGGCCAGGTACTCGCGGAGGCGTACGGGGCGTCGGTTTACGTCCTGAGCGTCGTCGACGAGCGCGACTTCGACGGCGTCGTGGGCGGTGACGAGGCCGACGCCGGGAAGACTGCCGCCGAACGGACGGCCCAAGACGCGGTCGAGCGCGTCGCCGCCCTGTTCGAGGGAAACGTCACGACTCGCGTGACCGTCGGCATCCCGTCGGAGGAGATTCTCGCGTACGTCTCCGAGGCGGCTATCGACCTCGTCGCCATGGGGACGCACGGTCGAACCGGCGTCGAACGGTTTCTCATCGGCAGCGTCGCCGAGCGAGTGGTCAGACACGCCGAAATCCCCGTGCTGACAGTCCGCCTCTCCGACACTGCCTCGCCGTGGCCGCCACTCGAACGCATCCTGGTCCCGACCGACGGGAGCGACGCCTCCTTCCAGGCACTGCCGCACGCCTTCGACCTCGCAGACCGGTTCGACGCCCTCGTCGAAGGGCTCTCCATCGTCGACGAGCGCACGAAGGCGAGCGTCTACACCGTCGAGACGGCGCTGGAGGAGATGGTCGGTGGACTCGAAGCGATGGCCGAGACGGCGACCGAGCGTATCGAAGCGCGGGCGAAGGCGGCCGACGCCGAGGTGACGACCACCGTCGTCGACGGCATCCCCTCCCGGACTATCTGTGCGCACGCCGAGGAGTCCGGCGCCGACCTCGTCGTCATCGCGAGCCACGGCCGGACCGGCCTCTCTCACTACCTCCTCGGGAGCGTCGCCGAGCGGGTCGTGCGGAACTCGACGGTACCGGTGCTGACCGTGCCCGCGGACGTCGACGGCGAGTAGTCGACCGACCGCGGAGCCGAAGCCGAGACGGAGCGCATCGAGGGGTGTCGGGATACTAGTACGGCACCGAACTACTGAGACCATGGACAAACAGCAGCTCCGCGAGCGCGTCTGGGACGAGTTGGAGAAGAGCGGTGAGGCCCGGTTTCCGTTCCCGCCACACGGCCGGATTCCGAACTTCGCGGGCGCGAGCGAGGCCGCAGACCGGCTCGCTGCGACGGCGGCGTGGCGGAACGCCGAGGTAGTCAAGGCGAACCCCGACGCGCCACAGCTTCCGGTCCGACGGGCCGCCCTCCACGCGGGCAAGCGGGTGTACATGGCCGTGCCGCGCCTGCGAGACGAGAACCCCTTCCTCGAACTCGACCCCGACCGCATCGCCCCCGAAGAGCGCGACGCGGCCGCGACGCTCTCACACGTCGACGACTACGCCGAGCAGGTCGGCCCCGACGCCCTCCCCGACGTCGACCTCGTGGTGAGCGGGAGCGTCGCCGTCACCGAATCGGGGACTCGTATCGGGAAGGGTGAGGGCTACTCGGACCTGGAGTGGGCGGTTCTCTTCGAACTCGGCCGCGTGGACGAGTCGACGCCGGTCGTGACGACCGTCCACGAGCGGCAGGTAGTGGACGACGCGCCCGAACCGGACGCCCACGACGTGACGATGGACCTCGTCGTCACGCCCGAGCGGGTGGTCGAAACCGGAGCGGAGCGGAAACCGACCGGTATCGACTGGGCGCTCGCGTCGGAGCGAATCGAGGAGATTCCGGTGTTGGGACGGTTGGCTCCCGAGGAGTGAGTCGCTCTCGGCGGACGTGGTCAGCGCGTGAGTCCGTTTCGGTGGTCGCGCGGACACGAGAGGAAGTGTCGATCCACCGCGAAGCGAGTAGTGACGACTGCGGGAGACGAGACGTGGCACGTCACCGGAACGAGACAGTACCCGCGGCCGTGTGTCGTGCGGTCCTCCACCGCGCTCCGGACCTCTCGGTGACCTCTCACCCACCCGGCGACCGCTCACCCACCCGGCGACCGCTCACACACTCGGCGAGACACACCCACGGCGGTCGAACACGCTCGATCTGCCGGGTGAGGTTATAAGCCCCGGACGCCCGAGGGGGAAACCGTGCGACTCGTTCAGGTTACGGTCCCCGCGGGCAAGCGCGACACGGTGACGACGGCGCTCGACGACAACGGCGTCGACTACGTCCTCACCGACGAGACCAGCGGCCGGGAGTACACCGCCATCGTCTCGTTCCCGCTTCCGAAGTCGGCCGTCGAGCCCGTTCTCGACGACCTCCGCGAAGCGGGGCTCGAACGGGACGCGTTCACCGTCGTCGTCGACGCCGAGACGGTCATCTCCCGACGGTTCGACGAACTCAAAGAGAAGTACGAGGAGAGCGCCGACAACGGGAACCGTATCTCGCGGGACGAACTCACCGCGCGAGCGCGGGACATGACGCCGTCGACGTACGTCTACGCCGTGATGACGGCGATGAGCGCCATCGTCGGGACGGCGGGACTCCTCCTCGATTCGCCCGCGGTCGTCGTCGGGTCGATGGTGATCGCTCCCCTCATCGGCCCCCTGATGGCGGCCAACGTCGGCACCGTCGTCGACGACGACGAACTGTTCGAGCGGAGCGTCAAGCTCCAACTCTTCGGCGCCGTCCTCGCCATTGCTAGCTCGGCCGTGTTCGCCATCTCCCTCCGGTGGACCGGTGCCGTCCCGCTCACCGCGGCGGACGTGTTCGAAATCGGCGAGGTCCGCGAACGGCTGGCGCCGGACGTCCTCTCGCTCGCCGTGGCGCTCGGCGCGGGCGTCGCGGGGCGCTGTCCGTTTCGAGCGGCGTCTCGGCGGCGCTCGTCGGCGTCATGATCGCGGCGGCGCTCGTCCCCCCAATCGCCGTCGTTGGTATCGGAATTGCCTGGGGGGCGCCGGCCGAAATCGTCGGCTCGTTCGTCCTCGTGCTGGTGAACTTCATCGCCGTGAACTTCGCCGCGCTCGCCGTCCTCTGGCAGCAGGGCTACCGGCCGCAGCGGTGGTTCCGGTACGACGAGGCCCGGTCGGCGACGGTGAAACGGATCGCCGTCTTCGGCGTCGCACTGCTCGTTCTCTCGGCGTTCCTCGTCGGCGTCACCTACTCGACGTACCAGACCACGGCGTTCGAGTCCGACGCACGGCAGGCGATCACGGCCGAACTCGACCGAACCGACGAATCCCTGGAACTGCTCTCGATGGAGGTGGAGAACGAACTGTTCTCCTCGCGGGAGCCGACGCGGATCACCGTCACCATCGGCCACCCGCTGGAGATGGACCCGCCGCCGCTCGCGACCCGACTCCGCGACCGGGTTCTCCGGACCGCGAATCAGCCGCTGGTTTCGATCCCTCCGTTCCAGGCGAACTCGAACGTCACCGTCACCGTCCGGTACGTCGCGTCCGACGACTCGCCGCCGGGAGCAGAACCGGTAGACGAAGCGGAGAGCTTCCGCACGCCGGCCGGCGGAGCGGGCCATGAGTCAAACGCGCACTTGTCTCTAGCGTGAATTGAATAGCTGAGCCGACGACCTGTCGGTATGCGACGATCACGACTCACCCTCACCCTCGCGCTCGGCCTGCTCGTCGTGCTGGCCGGGTGTCTCGGCCCCCTCCAGACGACGCCGTCGGCGACCGACCGTTCGACGGACGGCACGACCCTCTCGACGACCGGCACCGGATCGGTCGACGCCGAGGCTGACCTCGCGGTCGTCTCGGTCGCCGTCGTCGCGACGGCCCAGTCGGCCGACGACGCCCGCGGCCAGGTCGCCAGCGACGTCGAACGGATGCGGACCGCCCTCCGGGAGGCTAACATCCCCGACGATGCGGTCACCACGTCGTCGTTCGCGGTGTACCCAGAGTACGACTACAGCGACGGGGAACGCACCGAGCGCGGCTACCGCGCCGTCCACTCGTTCCGCATCGAGACCGACCCCGCCCGCGCCGGCGAAGTGGTCGACGTCGCCGTCGGCAACGGCGCCAGCGAGGTGCAGGGCGTGAGCTTCACGCTCTCCGACGAGACCCGCGCCGAACTCCGCGCGCAGGCCATCGAGCGCGCCGTCACCGCCGCACGCGCCGATGCCGACGCGATGGCCGGCGCGGCCGGCCTCTCCATCACGAGCATCGAGACGATGTCGACCTCCGGCGGGTTCGCTCCCGTCGAACGGTTCGACGTCGCCGAATCCGCGGCCGGCGGCGACGCCCGCACGACGTTCGAGCCCGGTCCGGTCAGCGTCTCGGTGACCGTTCAGGTGACGTACCGCGCGGCCTGAACGTTCGGGAGCCGCTCTGCGAGCGATCTGACCGACCCACGACTCGCTCGAATCCGTTTCAGTCGACGGTTTCGAGATTCCGATTCTCCGATTTTCCGAGGTTCCGAAGTTTCGAGACGACGGGCGTGCGGACCGAGGACGCGAAGGCCGTGCGGTTGCCAGGGCGGTGACGCCACAGCCCTCCCCAGCCGATTCGCTCCCTCGCATCTCTGACCCCCCGCTCATCTCAGCACCATCCCCATCGATCCGGCGACGAATCCGGATACCCGCAGTGATTCACAGCCCGGAAGCCGACTCAGGAGTCGAGCCGCGACGGGGGATGTCCGGGTCGTAGTCGACGGCTCCGACCGCGAGGTCGAGCACTTCCTCGACCCCTTCCCCCTCGGTGACGCTCATGTACGCGTCCGCGTCGACGTCGCGCGACCGGTCGGTCTTGTTACAGACGGTGAGGACCGGGGTTCCGCGGGTGGCGAAGCGCCCTTCGACCGCGTCGCGCAGTTCCAACTGGGCGTCGAGGGGGTAGCCGCAGTCGCCGCTCGGGTCGACGAGGAAGACGACGGCGTCCGCGAGATGCTCCAGCGCCGAGATGGCCTGCTGTTCGATGTCGTTTCGTTCCGCCTCAGGGCGGTCCAAGAGCCCGGGCGTGTCGATGATCTGGTACCGGATGCGGTCGCGCTCGAAGTGGCCCATCTGGACGCCCTTCGTCGTGAACGGGTAGGAGGCGATCTCGTTCGACGCCCGCGTCACTCGGTTGACGAACGACGACTTCCCCACGTTGGGGTAGCCGGCGACGACGATGGCCGGTTCGTCCGGCCGGACGTCGGGGAGGTCCCGCAGGGCGTCGCGGGCCGCGCCGATCCGAAGCAAGTCGTCGGAGATTTCGTCGAGGATGTCCGCGATGCGGGCGAACGCCTGCTTGCGGTGTTTGCGTCCCGTCTCGGGGTTCGAGTTTCGGAGTTTGGTCTGGTACTCCGAGCGAATCTCTCGAATCTGTCGGGAGGCCCACGTCACCTCCGAGAGGCTGCCGCGGAGCGCGTCGATGCCGTCGGTGTCGCCCTCGGGCGTCTCTCGGGAGAACGTCGACTGTCTGAGGACCGCGTCGGCGAGTTCGCGGTAGAAGGGGTCGACGGTGTCGAAGTCTGGCCAGGCGGTCACGATGTTCTCGAGGTTGTCGGAGACGATGTTCGACGCCGTGACGAGCATCGACTCCTGGGCCTCGAACCCGGATTTCGACCGCCCTGACCGGGCCGCGCGCGAGAACGCCTTGTCGAGGAGTTCCTCCGCGCGCGGAGTGGTCGGGAGGCTCTCGAATATCATTTCACGACCCTTGACGGTCCGCGGCCAAAAGCCCGTCCGTTCGCGGTCGTCGGAGGGTCCGACGACGAACCGCCCGTCAGGGCTCGACGACGAGTTTCCCGACGAAGCGCTCCCCCTCGACCGCCCGATGTGCCGCCGCGGCCTCGTCGAGGTCGTACCGGTGCGCCACCCGCACCGACAGGTCTCCCGACGACATGAGCGCCGAGAGGTGGCGGAGCACGCGGTCGATGTGCGCGAGGTTGAACACGTCGAACGGCTGGATGGTGACGTCCTTGCCGATGGCGGCGGTGAGGTCCGGCATCCGTGGCTGATCGTGGTTGCCGCCGATGACGACGACGCTCCCGCCCGGCGCGACCACCTCGACGTCGAGACCGGCGTGGGCCCCGAACATGTGGTCGAACACCACCTCGGGGGGACTGTCGAGCGCGTCGACGACGGCGACGAGCGCGTCGTCGTCGGTGTAGTCGACGGCGTGGTCGGCCCCGAGTCTCAGAAGGTCGTCGAGGCGGTCCGGATGTGCGGTGGCGACGACCGTCGCACCCATCGCCGCCGCTAGCTGGACGGCGACGTGGCCCACCCCGCCCGTCCCACCGTGGACGAGACACGTTCCACCCGGACGGAGGCGGCCGAACTCGACGAGGCCCCGCCAGGCGGTACAGCCGACGAGACCGACCGCGGCCCCCTCCGCGAACGAGACGTCGTCGGCGAGGGGCGCGAGGCGGTCGGTCCGCACCACGACCTCCTCGGCGTAGGTTCCCTGGCGGTCGCCGCGACTCCCGCTCACGTTCAGCATCGGGACGGTCCCGAAGACACGGTCGCCGACGTCGTACTCGCTCTCGTCCCCGACGGCCGTGACCTCTCCGGCCAGGTCGGACCCGGGGATCAGCGGAAGCGGGTCGCCCCACAACCCCTCGCGGCGGAGCGCGTCACACGGGTTGACGCCGGCGGCGACGACCCGGACGCGGGCCTCGTCGGCGTCTGGGTCGAGGGTCGGGATGGATTCGACGGCGAGTACCTCGGGGCCGCCGAACTCGTGGTGTCTGATGGCACGCATGGTGTTCGCACGCCGGACGGCGCGAAAAGCGTTCGCGTCCCCGTTCTCACGGGCTGACAACCGAGACACCGAGTTATCCTCTCACGAATCGTCACGTTCGAACGAGGAGTCACGAATGCGCACGAACACGACCGACCGGGTGCGGAGACCCGACCGGGTGCAGAGACGGAACGTCGGCACGCTCGACCGGACCGTTCGGCTCTTCTTTGGGCCGGCGCTCCTCGTCGTGGCCGCCGCCGGCCTGCTGGGCGTCGTTCCGCTCGGGACCGTCACTGTCCTCTGTGCGCTCGTCCTTGGGGGCGGTCTGACCGTCACGGGACTCGGACGGACGTGCCCGCTGTACCGTCTCGTCGGGTTCGATACCCGCGTCGTCGTCGGTCGCCTCGGCTGATTCTCCCGTCATCCCGAACTCCCAAGACGCCCGCGGTCATCCCCTCGGTATGCACGCTGCCGAACGCGTCACGCTCGCGCGCCTCCCCTCGGGGATGGCCGTCGAGACGACGCTTCACACCTACGGCTCCGGTGACCCGACCGTCTACGTGCAGGCCGCCCAGCACGGCCGTGAGGTGAACGGCGTGGAGGTGCTCCGCCGCGTCCACGAGGAACTCCTCGCTGCCGAGGAGGAACTCGACGGGACCCTCGTGGCGGTTCCCGTCGCGGACCCGCTCACCTTCGACCACGTCTCGTACACGACGCCGCCGAAGATAGACGCCCAGAACGCGAACATGAATCGGGTGTGGCCGGGCGACTCCGAGGGAACCGTTCACCAGCGGATGGCCGCGCGGTTGTGGGACCGCATCGAAGACGCGGACGCGGTCGTCGACCTCCACACGGGCAGCCACGAGACGCTCACCCACACGGTCTACCGCCGCGGCGACCCGAGGTCGAAGGCGCTCGCGCTCGCGTTCGGGACGGACGTCTGTCTCGCCGAGGCGGCCGACGAGGACGCCGCCGACGAGTGGGCCGAGCGGGACTTCGACGGGAAGCTCCGCGTCGCGGCGTCCCGCGAGGGCATCCCCGCCATCACGCCCGAACTCGCGCACAACCGGGAACTCGTCGAACCCGCCATCGAGACCGGTGTCCGCGGCGTGCTCAACGTCCTCCGGCACCTCGGACTCCTCGCCGGCGAACCGGAGACGCCGGCCGACCAGCGTCTCGCCCGTAACCATCTCGGGCGGGTGCAGGCCTCGGCGTCGGGGCTGTTCCGTCCCGCCGACGAGGCGACGGTCGGTCGGCAAGTCGAGGAGGGGACTCCGCTCGGGTGGGTCACCCACCCGACCACGTACGAGACGCTCCAGCGAGTCGACGCCGGCGACGAGGGGCTGCTCTACTCGGTCACGCGCGAGGCGACGGTGACCGCCGGGTCGACGCTCGCCGGCGTCGCCCTCCCGCTCGACGGGGGCGGCGATGCGGACACTGCCGACGACACGGACGGCAGGGCTCGCTGATGCGGGCGTCAGGCGCCGTCCTCTCGCTTTCGAGACCGTCGTTTCGCTCTCACACGGCATTCCCGCGACGAACGCTCACGCGGGTGGCCGGGTGTCGTCGCGGTGGACCGCATCCGACAGCGCCGCGAGCACGGGTTCGCCGTGCTCGATGTCGGCGAGTTCCGCCATCACTTGTTGGTCGAGCCCCGGCGCCAAGAGGGCGTACGCCGCGCCCGTCGAGACGGTGCGGACGCGCCAGCGCACGAACGAAGAGAGACGCGGCCAGTCCGCGAGGGTGACGGCGTTCTCCCACGCGAACGCGCGCGCCGTCCGGAGGCCGACGAGCGTCGCCCGCTCGTCGAGCCGTCCCAGGAGTTCGTCCGCCTCCTCGAGCCCCGCCGCGTCGTACACCTCCGCGAGCGTCGTCTGGACCACGTCAGCGAGCGACTTCAGCACCCTGTTGACCGCGAGGTGGTCGGCGTGGCGCCGGTCGCGCTCTTCGCCCGTACCGACGCCGACGTCGTCGAGCGCGAGCGCCAGGTCGTTGACGATGTGGGCGTTGATGCCGAGGAGGGCGTCCTGGATGACGAGCGTCTCCCCACCAAGCGACGCCCCGAACGCGACGCGCCACGCGGGGGCGACCCGTTCGTCCCGCTCGAACGCGACGAGCGCCTTCCGGTAGTGTTCGGCGAACGCGACGAGGTACCGTCGCACCCACGCGGGGTCGTCGAACGTCTCCCCTTCGATGCCGGCCCGGACGCGAGCGGTCATCGCGACGTACACCGTGAGGAACACGGCTCGCCTGTCGCCACGTCCCCTGAGGTGGCTCTCCGCCGCCGACAGACGGTCGTGGACGTCGTCGACACTCGAAAAGGGGTCCGCGAGGAGCGCAATCACGTCGGGGTCCGGTCGGGCCGGCGGCCCCGCGAGGTCGACACGGAGCCGTCCCAGATACCGGTCGACGACGGCACGGAGTTCGTCGACGAGGCTCGGACCCGTCTCGCCTTCTCCCGTCGTCGTTCCCATCTGTTTGTACTCGCGTTCAGAACGCCTGCAGGTCTTCGAGGACGGCGACCGCGTCACCGCTCTCGATGACGTCGCGGGCGCGTTCGAGACCCGCGTCCAGCGAGTCGACGTCGTCGCGGGCGTAGATGCGGAACGCGGCGTTCAGCGCGACCGCGTCGGCGAAGTCGCCGTCGCGCTCCCCAGCGATGACCTCCCGGGTGATCGTCGCCGACTGCCCGGCGACGTCGTCGGGGTCAACGCCGAGGTCGTCGTACTCGAAGTCCATGCCGTACTCGGCGGTCTCTATCTCGTAGTCGGTGAACTCGCCCTCGGTCCACTCCGCGACCTTCGTGTAGCCGGGACGGATGTCGTCGTACCCCTCCATCCCCTGGAACATGATGACGCGCGAAATGTCGTGGTGCTCGGAGCGTTCGAACGTCTCGACGACCTTCTTCGCGAAGGCGAGGTGGTAGAAGGAGCCGAGGTGGACATCGGCCTCGGCGGGGTTCGCGAGGGTCTCGATGGTGTTCACGAACGTCCGCACGCCCATCTGGTCGCGGCGGTCACAGAGCTCGTGGATGGCGGGGTTGAACGCCGGCTGGTAGTAGAAGCCGAAGCCGGTCTCGTCGACCATGTCCGCCGACTCAGCCGGCGGGAGTTCGGTCCGAATCCCGAGCGCGTCGAGGACGTGCTTGTACGCGTCCTGCTTCTGCGTGGGGACGCGGTCACCGGAGTGGACCACGACGGGCGTGCCGGCCGCGGCAGCGACGAGCCCCGCACCGACGCCCAGTATCGCGGTCTCGCCCTTGCCGTCGTAGTTCGCGCCGCAGTCGACCGGGTCCGCCCGCGGCGCGGCGTACTCGACGCGCTCGCACATGACGTCCGTGTACGCCGCTAGCTCCTCCGCGTTGTTGTGTTTCCAGCGGTTCGCCAGCCAGAACGCGCCGAGCGTCGTCGGATCCGGCTCGCCCGCGACGATGCGCCGCATCGCCTCGGTCGCCTGCTCGCGGCTCATGTCCTCGGCGGATTTGACGCCCGTGCCGACGACCTCGGTCATCAGACGCTTGAGGGGCCACGCGCCGAACTCGCGTTCGTGTTCCGGAGCTTGTGCCATGTGCGCGCGTTCGGACGCGTGCGGCAAAAGGAGTTCGTCTCCGTCAAAGTCGTCTCCGCCGAAGCGTGTGCTTCCGGCCGGATCGAGACGGCCGCCGACCTCGCTTCAGCCGACGGTTCTCGCTCGCTCGCCGACGCGCGCGACGGTGAGTGACGGCTCCATCTCGACCGACTGCGTCGTCGTCCCGTCTGCGACGGGCGCCCGGAGCGACGCGGCCGGCGTCGCGGGTTCGGGGGTCGTCGTGTTGTTGACCGCCTCCGTCTCGTTGCCGGTTTCAGTCTCCTCCCCGTCGGTCTCGGTTTCGGTCTCCGTTTCCGTTTCCTCTTCTTCCTCCTCGTCAGCCGATCCGGGGTCGTGTTCCCCGCTGATGAGGAACTCGACGAGGTAGGCGACGAACTGCTCGTTGTCACCGACGTTGAACCGGTCCGAGCGGAGGAACGAGCTGTCGCCGAGGAGGATCACGTTGTCGTTCTCCTTGTGGACCGCGACCGCGTGCCGGTCCGTCCCGTCGATTCCGGACTCGTGGGTGTTCGGGGCCGCTCGCAGGAGGACCGTCCCGCCGCGCGAGTGGATCGACGCGGCGGTGTACATGGTGACGCTGTCGAGTTCGAGACCCGACTCGGGAGTCGGCGACGCGACGACGTGTTTGTAGTTCCCGCCGTTCGTTTCGAGGTTGTAGAGGTACGACGTGCCGAGGCTCATGTCGTAGCGTCCGGCGAGGCTGGTGAGCGCGCTCTCCTGGCTCGTGACCGACGTCCCGAAGAGGCTCGACGAGACGCGCTTTCGGTTCGGCTCGCCCACGAGGAGGAGATGCCCTCCCTCGTTCGTGTACGTCCGAATCGTGGTGATCTCGTTGGCTTCGTACTCCTCACCGGGGTCGATGACGAGATACGCGTTGGCGTTCGAGAGGGCCTGGTCGAGCGTCTGCTCTCCTTCGTAGAATCGGACCCCGTAGCCGATGGAGGCCAGTTCCCGGACGAGCGGCGCGAGGTCGGCCCGGTCGAAGCGGTTCGAGTGGGTGTCGTCGATGACGACGACCCCGTTTCGGTTCCCGAGGCTCCCGTCGGCTTCGATCTCACCCTCGGCGGGCACCGCCGTGGTCGCCAGTTCCGCCGGGTCGTACTCCGGCGTGTCGAGCGACTCTCGTTCTGCCGGCTGGTTCGTCGCGGCGGGAATCGCGAACGCCGCCGCCACGATGAGGACGACGACGACCGCCGCGACCGCCAGCCGCTTCGCCAGCGCGGTGCCGAGACTCTCCGACGTCATGGCCGACCTCCCGCTCTCGCGGTCGCAGCCTGCACCGGCGGCCCCCTCGCGGCTTCCCGGAGCGTGTCGGCCTCCGTGTCGACCGACTCGCTCGCCGTGGCGTTGGTGTCGACGGTGCCCGAGGTCGTGAGGTCCCACGACGAACCCACGTACGACCCGGGCATCATGAGGAACGTCGGTCCCGTCCCGGGTTCGCCGGCGAAGTACTCGAAGTCGACCATCTCCTTGTTCGGGGCGTCCGACGCGAGGTAGTTGCTCCGCGAGACGAAGCGGAACGTCTGGCCGTCGGGCCGGAGGGTGCGCACCTCGTACGAGTCGAGGTTCGCCTCCGCTGCCGCCCGGTCGATGGCGGCCTGTCGGTCACCGATCTCGTCGACGAGACCGTTCTGAACGGCCTGCGATCCGGAGTAGATCTGTGCCTGTGACAGCTCCGCGGGCGTCAACTGGAGTCGGTCGCCGCGGCTCTCGAAGACGGCACCGACGAACGCACGCCTGAGCGACTCCAGCACGGAGAAGAACTCGCGGCTGTCGCCGCCGGAGAGCTTGTTCGGTCCGGTCGTCCCGACGATGTCGTTCGGTTCGAGGTCCTGCGGGAGGGTCCCGAGGACGCCGACGCTCCCGACGACCGACGCGGGCTTCGCGTAGATGACATCGGACGGTGCGATGGTGTAGTACGCGCCGGACGCCGAGGTGGCGTCGACGCTAGCGACGACGGGCATCTGCTGTGCCGTCCGCTTCGTCTGGAGGTACATCCGCTCCGACGCGGCGGCCGAACCGCCGCCGCTGTTGGAGACCAGCACGACGGCCTTGATGTCGGGGTCCTGCCGTGCTTGCTGCATCATGTCGGTGTACGCGGTCGCGGTGTCGCCGGTGATACTGCCGTCGATCGGGACGATAGCGACGGTACCGCCGGACGCTGTCGCGGCGTCGTACGCCAGCGGGGCTACCGTGAGTCCGACCACGACGCCGATGACGACGAACAGGACGTAGGACGTCGCCACCCGACGGAGGACGGACCATATGGAGTCGAGCATCGATTCTCGTGTGTGACTGTGTTCCATGGTACTAAAGTCAATGGGTTGGTGGGGGGTGTCCGAGATACCCGTCCATTCCGGTGACGCGGCGGGGGCGAGCGAGGCGGTCCGACGAGGGCGAGGAGCGAAAGCGATAGGCTTCCCGCCTCCTAAGCCGGCCCAATGAGCGCACTGGACGACGACTGGCGGAGCGGCCTCGACGCGGTGGACGCGACGCTCATCGACGAGTATCAGAGCGGCTTCCCGGTCGAGGAACGGCCGTTCCGCGCCGTCGGCGACGTCCTCGGTGTGAGCGAAGACGAGGCTCTCGAACGCGTCCGGGCTCTCCGTGAGCGCGGCGTCTTCCGTCGGTTCGGAGCCGTCCTCAACCCGCCGGTCATCGGCTCGTCGACGCTCGCGGCCGTTCGGGCGCCCGAGGACCGATTCGACGAGGTCGCCGCCGTCATCAACGAGTACCGGCAGGTGAACCACAACTACCGGCGTGACCACCCCTGGAACATGTGGTTCGTCGTCACCGCCGGCTCACAAGAGAAGCGCGACGAGATCATCGCCGACATCGAGGCCCGGACGGGGTGTGAGGTGCTCGTCCTCCCGATGCTCACCGACTACTACATCGATCTGGAGTTCCCCGTGGTGAACGACGACCGGTTCGCACGGGAGACGCAACCAACGGACGCGTCTCCGGAGGAGCGAGCGGGGGAACCGCGAGCACGGGAGTCACTCGCCGAGACGACGGTCTCTGCGACCAGAATCTCCGAGGACGCGACCGGCGACCTCACCGCGCTGGAGGCGGCGCTACTGGTCGAGATACAGGACGGCTTTCCCCTCTCTTCGACGCCGTACCGCGACGTCGCCGACGCCATCGACGCCCCGGTCGACGAGGTCATCGCCGCCGTCGACCGCCTCCTCGCCGACGGCTGTATCAAGCGCATCGGCTGCGTCGTCAACCACGTCGTCACCGGATTCGACGCCAACTGCATGGTCGTCTGGGACGTCCCGGACGACGAACTCGACGACCGTGGGACCTCGGTTGGAAGCCTCCCGTACGTCACCCTCTGTTATCACCGGCCCCGTCGTCCCGAACAGGAGTGGCCGTACAACCTCTTCACGATGATCCACGGGCGCGACCCCGACGCCGTGGACGAGAAGATCGACGAACTCGCGGCCGAGTACCTCCCCTTCACGCACGAGCGGCTCTACTCGACGGAGACGCTGAAGCAGACCGGGGCGCGGTACGACGAACTGGTGGCGTCCGCGGAGACGGACGAGTAGACGAGAGCCTCCTGCCGACTGTCCGATAGCGAACTGACGACACTCCCGGCCGTGACGCGTCGTGTCGCGCTCCGCTGGTCGCGCCACGCAGTTCTCAGCGCACAGCCACGCTGGTCGCGTCTTCGTATATGAACGCTCGCCTCGCTGCGTCGCTACACGTTCGCTGTCCGGCCCGCACGCACGGACCCGTCCAACGAGGCCGTCCGTTCGTTCACCGCGACAGCGGTGAGAGCCGGTAGAGGAGTCTTCCGGCCGTCAGCGCACTGCGGGCGGCGGTCCGGCCACCGGCGACCGCGCCGCGCTTGGCGTAGTACCCGCTCTTGCGCCCGGCGGCGATAGTGTAGTGTTTGGTACTGACGCGGACGGGCGTCCGTCGTCCTTCGACTCGGGTCGACCCGTCTCTGATGGCGTCCAGGACGTGGTCGGCGGTGAGTTCCTCGCGCGTCAGGCCGTCGAGTCCGATTTCGGTGTACGCGCGCCCGACGAATCCGACGTGGTGTGCGTCGCTGCCGGCCACGCGCGGGTAGCCCTGCTTGTCGGCGAACCGCCGGGCACGACGGTTCTTGTATCCCGTGAACAGCCAGGAGTTGTACACTTCGACCGCGTCGGCGTCGGTGAAGTGTCGCTTGCGGACGCCGTGTCTGGAGCGCTGGAAGGGGTGGGGAACGATGGCGACACCGCCGTGTGCACGGACCCACTCGACAGTTTCGTCGAGCGGTCGGCGTCGGGGCGGAAGCTCTCGGACGCCGAGCGCGAGCAGGTGTCCGTGCTTCGTCGAGACTTCGACGCCCGGAATCCCCACGAGTCCGTACTCCGACGCGCGCTCGGCCGCGTCGAGCGACGCGTGGATGACGTCGTGATCGGTGATAACGACCGCGTCCAGCCCGATGTCCGCCGCGTGTTCGAGGATGAGTTCGACGGGGTCGTGCCCGTCGTACGAGGCCTCGGAGTGGACGTGCGGGTCGATGCGGACGGTGAGTGACACGCCTTACAGTTGTCGTCAACTGTGATAAGCCTCCTGTCTGCGTGTCTTTCACTCTCTCGGACCCCTTCGACACCAGAACGCTTTGGTCGTGTGGCGTGCTATCGAGTTCCATGAGTACGAGTCCCCCATCCACCGCACACGAGGTCGGTCCGCTCGACGAACTCCGCGAGGCGGGGCACGCCGTCGTCCGTGTCGACGGCCGGGCCATCCTCGTCGTCGCCCACGAGGGCGAGGTGTTCGCCGTCGACAACCGCTGCCCGCACATGGGCTTCCCGCTCGCCCGAGGGACCGTCGACGACGGCGTCCTCACCTGTCACTGGCACCACGCGCGCTTCGCGCTCTCCTGCGGCGACACGTTCGACCCGTGGGCGGACGACGTTCCTTCCTACCCGGTGACCGTTGACGACGGCGTCGTCTACGTCGACCCCCACTCCCGAGAAGAGCGTCCGCCGGCCGAGCGGTGGAGCGAGCGACTCGACGACGGCCTCGAACGGAACCTCCGTCTCGTCGTCGCCAAGTCGGTCATCGGCCTCCTCGATGCCGGAGTCGCGCCGACCGACCCGCTGCGAACGGGCGTCCGGTTCGGCACGCGCTACCGCGCCGACGGCTGGGGTCCCGGGCTTACGATTCTCACGGCCATGGCGAACGTCCTGCCCGACTTCTCGGCCGAGGATCGAAAACGAGCGCTGTATCAGGGGCTGGTCGAAGTCGCCGCCGACTGCGCGGGCGAACCGCCGCGGTTCGACCAGGACGCCTTCGACGACCGGGACCTCTCTCCAACTCGGCTCGCCCATTGGCTCCGCGACACCGTCGAAGTCCGCGACAACGACGGGACCGAGCGCTGTCTCCGGACGGCCGTCGAGGCCGGCTACGACGACGACGCGCTCGCCGGCCTGCTCCTCACCGCCGCCACCGACCACCGCTACCTCGACGGCGGACACACGATGGACTTCGTCAACAAGGCGTGCGAGGCGCTCGACCACGTCGGCTGGGAGCACGCCGACGAGGTGCTCCCCTCGCTGGTGACGAGCCTCACGGACGCGACACGCAGCGAGGAACTCTCCTCGTGGCGCCAGCCCGTCGACCTCGCGGCGCGACTGGACGAGGCGTTCGACCGACTCGACGACCTGGTCGCGGAAGGGGCCGGCCAGGAGTGGGTCGAACCCGACGACTTCGTCCAGACGCTCCTGGCCGACGACCACGAGCGGGTCGTCGGCGTGCTCGAAGACGCCATCGCGGCGGGCGCGTCCCCGGTCGACCTCGCCGACGCGGTGGCGATGGCCGCCGCGACGCGCGTCGCGCAGTTCTCGACGGCGAACGAGTTCTCCGACTGGAACACGGTTCACCACACCTATACCTACTCGAACGCGGTCCACGCGCTCGCCGAACGGGTCTCCGGTGCGGACCACGCCGCCTACAGGGCCGTCTTCGACGGCGCGGTCAACGTCTACCTCGACCGGTTCCTCAACAGTCCGCCGGCGGCGATTCCCGAACGCGGGGGCGAGAGAGACGTCGACGACCTCCTCGACGCGCTGGACGAGACGATGGACCGGGAGGGGCGCGTCGACGAGGCAGGCCGCCTCGCGGCGCACGTCTTCGATTCGGGCGGTGCCGACCGACTGAAACGCCGACTCGGGGCCGCGCTCGTCCGCGAGGACGCGGGCTTTCACACGTTCCAGGCGCTCGAAGCGGGGTTCGCACAGGCCGACAGGCGCGAGGGGACGGAGCGGCGGACCTGTCTCGTCGCCGTCGCGCGCTACCTCGCCGCGCACGCGCCCACCCGCCGCGAGCGCGAACAGACGTTCACCATCGCCGCCCGACTCCACCGCGGCGAGGCAATTCACGAGGAGTAATCCGGCGTTGAGGTCGGTCTCGTACAGTTACAGCCGTGACGCTGCGAGGTACTCGCCGACCCGTTCGCCCTGCTCGATGCCGTTCCACAGCGCCGCGTGGACCCGTGCCTCGCCGGCGACCCAGTCGCCCGCGAAGAAGAGTCCCTCCTCTTCGGCCTCGTGGACGATGTCGGAGACTCCCTCGTCGGGGAGGGCGTACCGCCAGCCCTGGTCGTCGTACCAGTCCGGCTCCGAGAACGCGGGGTCGTCGAGCAGCGTCGAGACCTTTTCGGCGACGACGTCCACCGACTCGTCCAGCGGGTCGTCGTAGTGGGCCGTCGACCACTCGGGCGACATCTGTACGACGAGCAGCGATTCGCCGTCGGGGACGCGCCCCTCCTTGCACTCCTCGCGGGAGAGCCAGCCGACGTCGTGTTCTTTGTCGACGTTGACGAGGCCGTACCAGGGCTGTTGCTGCTCGAACGGGTAGTGGAGCACGTACGTTCGGATGGTTCGGTAGTCGACCGCCCCGACCGCCTCCCGAAGCCGCGGGATGCGCTCGTCGTCCCACCGCGTGTCGGAGAGGAGCGCTGCCGTCTGCGGGGCCGGCGGCGTGAGCAACAGCGCGTCGAACGGGCCGTAGCCGTTCCCGTCGGTGTCGACGACGGACCAGCGCTCCCCCTCGCGGTCGATGGCGGCGACGCGCGTCTGGTTTTTCACCTCGGCGTCGGTCCGGGCGAAGAGCCGCTTCGCCAGTTGTGTCATCCCCTCCGTCCAGGTGAACTTGTGGTCGTCGCGGGAGTCGCCCTCGGTGATTCTCCCGGCCGCGTCGAACGTCCAGACCGGCTCTGTGACGTCGAGGAGGCCCTCCTCGCCCAGTCCCCGAACGAACTCGGTCGTCCGGTCGTCGGGGTCCTTGACGTAGTTGGCGCCGTGGTCGTACCGACAGCCGTTCTTTCGCCGCGTGGCCGCGCGCCCGCAGACGCCGCGGGACTTCTCGAGGACGGTCACGTCGATGTCGGTGTCGGAGAGCGCGTCGGCCGCGCCGGCCCCGGCGACGCCCGCGCCGACGATGCACAGAGAGGTCATGTACGGGCGTTAGGATGGGGTGGTGAAATGTGTCGTGGATACCGGTTCCGAGACCTCGTCAGTGGAGACTGTCAGTAGTTCCGCCCGACGCTCGTGGTGCGGGTAGTGCGTGGCGTCGCGCTACCCGTGAGCGCGGCCCGCGCGCGAGGTCTATCACGAACGCAGTACGCGACGGATTGAAGCGACGGAGTCGATTCAGTGGATGACTGAGCGACGTGAGCGGAGCGAACGAGCGAAGGAATCGGCTGGGGAGGGTGTGGCGTCAGCGCCCTGGCGACCGCGCGGTCTTTCGGTCCGCTGTGCCGCTCCCCTGCGACCCTCCGAGCCCATCCCACGACCCGGGGGTCCACCGCTCTCCTCCCCCCGCCGGCACGCTCTTTACCCGCGCGCTCCCCTCCTCACACGTGACCTCCGACACCTACGACGCGGTGGTGTTCGACAACGACGGCGTCCTGACGACGCTCGTCGACCGGTCCGTGCTCCGCGGCGCCGCCGAGGAGGCGTTCGCCGCCTTCGACGTCGACGCCTCCCCCGCGGACGTCGACCGGATGACCGTCGGCGTCTCGCCCGAGGACCTCGCGGCCGTCTGTGACCGCTACGACCTCTCCCCCGCCGAGTTCTGGCGAACCCGCGACGAACTGTCCTCGCGGGCACAGATCGACGCGGTCCATCGGGGCGAGAAGCGCCTCTACGACGACGTCGCCGCCGTCGAGGCCATCGACCTCCCCCGGGGCGTCGTGAGTTCGAACCAGCAGGCGACGCTCGACTTCCTCTTCGAACACTTCTCCGTCGACTCGTGGTTCCGGACGGTTCTCGGGCGAGAGCCGGTACCGGAGAGCATCGAGTTGAAGAAGCCCGCCACCCACTACGTCGAACGCGCGCTCGACGACCTGGCCGTCGACGCCGACCGAACGCTGTTCGTCGGCGACACCTGGGTCGACGTGGTCGCCGGCGACCGGGCCGGCTGCGACACGGCGTTCGTTCGCCGCCCTCATCGACGGGACCACACCGTCGAGACGCCGCCGACCTACGAGGTCGAGACGCTCGACGAACTCCTGGCGCTCGACCGGGTGCCAACGCGCTCGGAGGCGGCGCGGTGACGTTCTCCGACGTCGTCCCCCCGGTGGGGCTCGGGACGATGGGGCTCGCGGGCGGTTCGGGGCGCGAAACGGTCGCGACGGCGCTCGAACTCGGCTACCGCCACCTCGACACGGCCCAGATATACGAGAACGAGGCCGTCGTCGGCGACGGACTCCGGGACGCGCTCGACCGGGGCGTCGTCGACCGCGACGAGGTGCTGGTGGCGACGAAGGTGTGGGTCGACGAACTTCGCGCCGAACGGTTCAGAGAGTCTGTCGAGACCTCCCGCGAGAAGCTCGGCGTCGACACCATCGACCTCCTCTATCTCCACCGACCGCGCGGCCCGTACCGTCCCGAGACGACGCTGCCCCTCTTCGACGGGGTTCGCGACGACGGCCTCGTCGACCACGTCGGCGTGAGCAACTTCACGGTCGACCAACTGGAAGTCGCTCGACGGCACCTCGCCGCCCCTCTCGTCGCCCACCAGACGGAGTACCACCCGCTGTTCCGCCGGCCCGCGCTCCTCGACGACGCCCGCGAACACGACTACGCTGTCGTGGGGTACTCGCCGCTGGCCGGCGGCCGGGTGTTCGACCTCGACCCCGTCGTCGCAATCGCCGAAGCACGCGACGTCTCGCCCGCCGCCGTGAGCATCGCGTGGCTCCGCGCGAAGGGACTCGCCGTCGTCCCGAAAGCGTCCTCACGCGAGCACCTCCGCGCGAACCTCGCTGCGGCCGACCTCACACTCGACGAGCGGGAGGTGGCCCGCATCGACGCCATCGAGGTCGAAGAAGAACTGTATCCAGAGTGACCAATTCGGATATTCGACGGTACGGTCCGTTTCGTATTCGGCTGTAGTCTGTCGGTTTTACGCCTCTTCTTCTGTTATCGACGATGATATCTGGTGGACAACCGTTATGAACGACTGTCGTGTGAGTTCTCTTATGAGAATCCGGAGTGGCGTGAGCGGGTTCGACGACCTCATCGGAGGCGGCTTCCTCCCCGAACGACTGTACGTGTTGAGCGGACCGCCTGGCAGCGGCAAGACGACCTTTACTGCGCAGTTCGTGGCCGAGGGCCTTCGCAACGGCGAACAGTGCATGTACATCACGATGCACGAGACGCGCGAGGAGTTGGTGAACGACATGTCGAGCTACACGTTCGGCTTCGAGACGCTCACCGACTCGGACAACTTCCGCTTCCTCAACCTGGTGAGCCCGAAGGGGAAACACGTGCTCAACCAGTTCTCGCAGGGCGGCGGCTCCTCGAGCGTCAAGTCGCTCACCGACAAGATCGTCGCGTTCGTCAACTCCCGCAACGTCGACCGACTCATCATCGACTCGACGATGCTCCTTCGGCTCTTCTTCGCCAACGGCTCCGAGGAGATGACGCGCTTTCTCACCGCCCTGAAGCAGGGCGACGCGACGACACTTCTCATCTCGGAGATGACCGACCCGTCCTCCTACTCGGACGAGCACTACCTCGCCCACGGGGTGGTGTTCTTCCACAACTACCTGGAGGCCGGCGGCATGACGCGCGGCGTTCAGGTGATCAAGATGCGGGGGACCAACATCGACTGTGACATCCGCTCCGTCGAGTTCACCGAGGGTGGACTCGTGGTCGACCCCTCGACCACAGTCGAGACGTGACCGACATGTACGAGGAGGCGTTCGGCTTCGACTGGAAGCGACTCTCCGAGGAGGAGGCGCTCAAGCGGATGTACGCCCTCGGCGTCGCCGCGGTGCTCGGCGAGCGCCACCCCGACGAGTACACACGCATCATGCGGCAGGCGTCGACGGCCTACCGGCGCAGCGTCCTCGAACTCTCGTTCAAGGAGGGCCAACAGCGCGCGAAGAACAACCGCCGTGAGTTCGACGGCTCCCAGGAGGTCTGGGACGCGCTCGTCGACACCGAGGGGGCGACGCCCCCGCCGTCCCCACGCGACGACGTCGACGACCGCAAGCCGAAAGGGAGCGTTCCCGACGCCGTCACCCGCGCGGGCCTCCTCGAATACGACGTCGACGACCTCGAACGGGTCAGACTGCCCAAACTCCTCCGCCGCGACTCGTAGTCGGTTCTCTTCGCTCGTGGGCGGATGTCTCTCGCGTTGCTGTTGTCGGGACGTATTCGACAAGTGAGATACTGTTCTGTTGTCGAGACGTGTTCGACAGGAGCCGCAAACAACACGGCAACCGCACGGAGCACGGGCGCGGTGAGACCGGAGCCTCTGACCTCCCCAGCCGGGTGCTCGCGCACGGAGGCGCGAGCGTCCCCTCGCACGAGTCCGTCGCTCCCTCCGCTCGCTCCGTCCCGCGCGCCGACCGCCAACAGTACGAACGGTAGCGCGTGACGCCCGCGGCCTCCGTGGCCGTTCCCGTGAGTGAAACGGGAGCCAGTGAGACCAGCGGTCTCGCCAAGCGATGACGCGCACGCGAGGGCTGAACGAGGGAACGAGCGAATCGACTGGGGGAGGACGTGACCTCACCGCGGCCGGTGTCGTGCGGCCTTCGTCCTCACCGACTAACTGATGACGAACCTATCCACTACAATCGAAACGGGGGGATCCCTGCACCGCTCCTCTCCCACGCCAAACCCTCATGCGTCTCCGGCGCCTCCTTCCCGTATGGACTCGTCGACCACAGACCGCAGCGACCTGCCCGACTCCGACGCCGAGTGGCGAGAACGGCTCTCGCCCGAGGCGTACCGCATCCTCCGCGAGCACGGCACCGAGCCGAAGTTCAGCGGCGACTTCCTCGGGAAGTCCGACGACGGGACGTACGTCTGTGCCGGGTGCGGCACGCCACTGTTCGACTCCGACACGAAGTTCGACTCGAACAGCGGGTGGCCCAGCTTCTACGACGTCCTCTCGGGCAACGTCGAGACGCGCGTCGACACCAGTCACGGCATGCGCCGCATCGAAGTGCTGTGTGCGACCTGTGACGGCCACCTCGGACACGTCTTCGAGGACGGTCCGGACCCGACCGGGAAGCGCTACTGCATCAACTCCGTCGCCCTCGACTTCGAACCCGACTCGGACTGACACGAGCTTCGCTCCGAACGCGACGTTCGGACGCGTTGGCTGCTGCCACCGTTCGGCCGGCCGGACCGACGCTCGAACCGCCGTATCCGGCCCGACGTCTATTCTCAGAACGTATAATTCAAGAAAAGCTATATCATCGACGCACGCGTTGAGCGTACACATGAGCAGGCGGCTCGACCACGCCCGGTCCGCGAGCGACCCCATCCCGGCGCTCGCCCTGCTCCTCGTTGGCCTCACGGCGCTCTGTCTGGCGGTGCTCTACCCGCTGCAGCAACTCGCGGCGCAGGCGTCGGTCTCCGGGATGATCTCCGGAGGCGTCCTGGTCATCCCCGCGGAGACGTTCGTGGTCGTCGCCGGCCTCCTCGTCATCTCCGCCTCCGCGACGACGCTCGGGGTGTTGGTGCTGTTCCTCCGACTCTGAGTCGTTGGCGTTTTCGCCACCCCGCGACGCACTCGACGCGCTCGGTTCCCTCGATACCCTCTCCGCCCGCGACACGACCCTTTTCAGCTCCGCGTCCCTCCCCGCGGTATGTCCGTTCCTTCGGAGGTCGCACGCCTGCTCACGAGCGAACCGCTGATGGCCCACCTCGCGACCTGCCGCGACGGCCGCCCGCACGTCGCTCCCGTCTGGTACGTGTACGACGAGCGCACGGAAACCGTCGAACTCGTCACCACCGGCCGAAAGCTCGCGAACGTCCGCGAGAACCCCCGGGTCGCCCTCTCGATTCAGAAGGACGAGGGCGGCCACGCCCGGTGGGCGGTCGCCCTCCTCGGCACGGCGACGGTGGTCGACGACGAGGAGGCGACCCGCGAGGCGACCCGACGCATCAACGCCAAGTACGGCGCCAGCGAGGACGCGTGGGACGAGAACCGCCTCGTTCGGGTGCGTGTGGGAACAGCGTCGTCGCGGACGTACGACTGACCGACTTCCGACCCGGCACTCAGTATCCGAGCCGCGTCAGCGCGTCGTCGAGCAGTCCCCGATAGCGCCCGCCGAACAGGTGGACGTGTTCGAGCAGCGGGAGGAGTTCGTACACCCGTCGCCGCTCTTCGAAGCCGGGAGCGACCGGGCGTCGCTCGCGGTAGCGCTCGACGAACGCGTCGCCGAACGTCTCCGTCCACGCGACGTACGCGAGTTCGACCTCCGGGTGGCCGTAGTAACACGCCGGGTCGAGAAACGCCGTGACCGCCCCTCCCTCCGAGAGGACGTTCTCGGTCCAGACGTCGCCGTGGACGAGTGCGGGCCGAGCGGGTTCGTCGAGGAGCGCGCCGAGGTCCGAGACGACGCGGGCGAGGCGCTCACGCGTCCCGTCGCCGACGGTTCCCGCTTCGTGTGCGACGTCGGCGACGTGGCCGAGTCGGCGCTCGCCGAAGAACGCGACCCACGAGGTGCACCAGCGGTTCGGCTGTCGCAGCGGACCGGACAGCGTATCGAACGGGAAGCCGAACGCGCCCGCCGTGTGGCCGTGCAGCGCGGCGAGGTGGTCGGCCGCGTCGCGCTCGACGCTCGGGGAGTGTTCGGTGTCGCCCGGGACGTGCGCGAGGACGAGCACCTCGGCGTCGGCGTACTCGACGGCGGGAACCGGAAACGAGGTGTGTCGTGCCAGATACCGGAGCATCCGTGCCTCGACGTCGAGCGGGGTGTCGCCGGTCTTCGCGACCAGTGTCTCCCCCGACTCGAGGACGACGCGGTGGACGGTGCCGACCATGCCGCCGTCGAGTTCTTCGAGTCGCGCGACCCCCTCGCCGAGGACCTCCCCCACCCGTTCTCGAACCGGGGTCTCCTCACTGTTCACGCGGGTCCGTCTCGTGCCGCCCATCTGGTTCTGTCGGCTGCTCGGCGTGACCCGACTCACGAGTAGTGACCCACCGCGAACAGGTGTCGTTTCCCAGTCGGCTCTTCGTCGGGTGGCGATAGACGCCGATAGGCGACGATTCTTAGTGTGTGCTATGATTTCGCTTGATAAAGAATAATATACCTTGGGGTGTGACACGTCTAGTGGGAGTCACTCCCCCACAGAAGGACTCACTCCTCTCCCCTTCGGCTCCCACTTTCGATACGACGCGACGAGCGACGCGAGCAGACACACTCACCACGGGCGACTCTCGCTGGTCGACCCAACCTCGGGCGCCCCTTACCCCAGACGTAATATCCTCGCGCACGCTCACCGAGTATGCCGACGCCCTCGGACACGTACATCCAGAACCGCGAGCGCATCCAGCCGAACCAGACGAACAACTACGACACGGCCCACGGCGGCATCGTCATGCACCTGATGGACGAAATCGGCGCGATGAGCGCGATGCGCTTCGCCGGAGAGACCTGCGTCACGGCGCGCGTCGAGAGCCTCGACTTTCGAAGGCCCATTCCTCGCGGTGACATCGCCGTCGTCGAGGCGTGGGTGTACGAGGCCGGTCGGACGAGCGTGAAGGTCCGTCTCCGTGTCGACCGCGAGGACCCCCGAACGGGCGAGTCCGAGCGCACGAGCGACTCGACGTTCACGTTCGTCGCCGTCGACACCGAGGGAGTCCCGCTGGAGGTTCCCGACGTCGCTATCGAAACCGACCGTGACCGCGACCTCCGTGAGCAGGGACGGGCCGCCCCCGAGGAATAAGGCACATCTCCGCCCGATTCCTGTGATATATCAGACACTGCGGCAGTTCGTGCACAGTTATCTCCTGTCACACCGTTGATTAACTTCGGTGTTAGACATGACAACGACAGACGACTACTTCGGGCGGGACCACGACGAAGAGTACCTGGACGTCGGTGGATACGAACTGTTCTACCGACGGTTCGGGAGCGGTGACGAGACGCTCGTCGGCCTCCACGGTGGGCCGGGCGTCCCTCACGATTACCTCGCCCCGCTGGCCGCACACGGCACCGACAGGCGGTCGGTGTACCTCTACGACCAGTTCGGCGTCGGGCGCTCTGACGGTCCCGCAACGGGAGACTTCGACCGCTACACAGCGGAGCACTACCGCGACGAACTCGAAGCCTTTCGGGTCGCCCTCGGTGTGGACCGTCTCCACCTGTACGGACACTCGTGGGGCGGGATGCTCGCGCTGGAGTACGCGCTCGCGTATCCGGACCGCGTGGCGAGTCTCGTGTTGGCCAACGCGTTCGCGGACGCGAACGCCGCCCACGCGGGCATCCGTGCCACCGTGGAGACGCTCTCGGAGGAGTCGCGCGAGGCGATTGCGACGCACGAAGCGAGCCGAACGTTCGATGCGCCCGAGTTCCAGGCGGCGGTCATGGAACTCATCGGCGAACACGTCTGTCGGGCCGACCCGTTCCCGGACCCGGTTTCGCGGGCGTTCGAGGAGATGAACCACGATATCTACGGGCTGATGTGGGGGCCGACGGAGTTCGTCCTCGCCGAGACTGCCCGACTCCGCGGCCGCAGCGTCACCGACCGACTCGACGAGATCGACGTGCCGACGCTCGTCCTCACGGGAACGTACGACGAACTCACGCCGGAACTCGCCAGAGACCTCGCGTCGGCGCTTCCCGACGCCGAACTCGTCGAGTTCGAGGCGAGCAGTCACACGCCGTTCTGGGAACAGCCCGACGAGCATCGCGAGGCTGTCGAGGCGTTCCTCCACCGGGTCACTCCAGTCCGTCAGTGAGCCGTCGCGCCAGCTACTCGTGCCCCGACACCCGTACCGGCTCGTACGGCTCCTCCAACCACTCGATGTCGGACTCCGAAAGCGAGACGTCGAGCGCCTCGACGGCGTCTTCGAGGTGTTCGACGCTCGACGTCCCGAGGATGGGCGTGGTGACCCACTCCTTGTGGAACAGCCACGCCAGGGAGAGCTGTGCCATCTTCACGCCCTTCTCGTCCGCCAACTCCTGCACCCGCTCGTTCACCTCGACGCCGCCGCCCTCCTCGTACGGGCGGCCCAACTCGGCCTCGTGTTCGCCCCTGGTCGTGGCGTCGAACTCCTCGTGCGGGCGGGTGAGGTACCCCGCGGCGAGCGGCGACCACGGCATCACGGCGACGTCCTCGTTCGCACACAGCGGGAGCATCTCGCGCTCTTCTTCCCGGTAGGCGAGGTTGTAGAGGTTCTGCATGGAGACGAAGCGTTCGAGGCCCTCGCGCTCGGAGAGATACAGCGCCTCGGCGAACTGGTGGGCCCACATCGACGACGCCCCGACGTGTCGCACCTGCCCCCGTCGGACCGCGTCGTCGAGCGCGCGCAGCGTGGTCTCGATGGGCGTGTCGTAGTCCCAGCGGTGGATCTGGTAGAGGTCGACGGTGTCCATGCCGAGCCTCGACAGGGAGGCGTCCAGTTCCTGCTCCAGCGCCTTCCGCGAGAGCCCACCCGAGTTCGGGTCGTCCTCGCGCATCCGCGCGTATTCCTTGGTGGCGACGACGAACTCGTCGCGGTCGTACTCTCCCAAGACCTCGCCCAGAATCTCCTCGCTTTCGCCGTACGAGTAGACGTTCGCCGTGTCGAAGAAGGTGATACCCAACTCCAGGGCGCGTTCGATGACCTCCCGGCTCTCCTCGCGGTCGAGGGTCCACTCGTCCCAGTTCGTCCCGAAGCTCATACAGCCGAGACAGATGCGCGAGACGGTCATCCCCGTGGGGCCGAACGTGGTGTACTCCATGTCCCGGCTTCGTCGAACGGGCCGATAAAGCTACGCCGCTACCCGTCCTGGCGCAGTTCCCACCACTCGTACCGGTCGAGGCGTTCCTCGCGTCCGGTCAGGCGGTCGAGGACCGCTTCGACCACCCCTCGACTGACCGTCGAGCCGTCGGCCACCCGTTCGTAGAGCCCGACGAGCGACTCCACCGCGTCGAGGTCACGCGCTTCGAACGCCGCCCGACAGGCGTCGCGGAACTCCGCCGGCGTTCGGTGTGCGTCGAGGTCCGCTCGCGCCGTGAGTTCGTCTCGAACCGCGTGGTACGCGCGGTCGACGGCCCGCTCGACGTCACCCGCGTCGAGCGAGTTCCGTGCGGGGGCGACAGTCTCCGGCGGGACGGTGACCAGTCCCGCCGCACCCGGCGGCACGCTCGACGACCGGGTGTCGCTCGCGTCTTCGTCTCCCCCGACGCCGGGGGCTCCTCCCAGCCCGCTCTGGCCGGGTCGTCGAGGTAGCGGCCGCCCGTGGTGTCGTTCGACGGGAAGACGACGCTCTCGGGCGTCTCGACGGCACTGGTCTCGTCGTCCGGTGCCGACGCCGTCCCCGAGGTGAAGTGGGACGCGTACCGCCCGATGACGAGGACCGCCGCCCCGCCGAGCGCGACGAGGGCGATGACGAACACGTCGAACGCACTCATCGGCTCGACAGTCGGCCCGCTCGCCCGTCCCCCGGTGCCTCTCCCGCGACTCGCGCTCCCCGTACTCCCATACGGTTTCCTAGGCGTCGAACGGTTATGTCTGTTGCTGATGGTTCAGATGGTGGACATTGTAAATTTTCGAGCGTCGACGGCTGCGATGATGTCCACTCCGCTCGTCGGATGGGGGAACAACGGAAGCGTACATTCCCGCGGGGTCGCCTACACCTTCCGCGCGAACGCCAGGGAGCCGCTGATGTTCTCGATCTTCGCGGTGACGGTCTCGCCCTCGCGGGCGCCGGGGACGAAGATGGTGTACTTGCCGCGCTCGGCGACGCCGTCGCCCTTCCGACCGGTGCCGGTGATCTCGACCTCGTAGGTCTTGCCCTCTTCGAGGGCGTTGGGTGCGGTCTGTGTGCTGGTCTGTCGCTTCTGCTTCTGGACGGGACGGAACGCCCCACACGCCGTACAGCGGAGCATGTCGACGCCGTCCTCGGTGGTGAGCCGCGTGTCCGGCAGGCCGCACTCGCTACAGAGGACGAACTCCTCGATGTAGCTCTCGATGGCCGTGTCGAAGTCGGCGACGCTGAAGGAGCCGTTGTAGCGGGCGCGGTCGCCGTCGAACTGTCCCGCGGTCCCCAGTTCGCGCTGGATGGCCCGGTGGACGTGTTCGGGGTCGCGCGAGAGCGCGTCGGCGATGGCGCCGAGGTTCGTCAGCCGTGTGAACGCGCCGTCGGTCTCCCCGGCGGGGTCGGGAACGCGAAGACGGCTGTCCTCGCCCGTCGTTCGCTCCGGGAGCGAGTCGATCGCACGGTCGAGAGAAGATTCGTAGTCCATGGGGTGAGGAGACGCCGGAGACAAATAGGCGTTGGCAATCGGGGACTCACTCACACTCGCTCACACATCGCCTGTTGCGCTCGTTCCGGGTTCACGGCCGAACCCCCTTCGCCAACCACCGACAGGACGATGTGTCCCACGGGCGAGCGAGTGGTATGGCATCCTCGATTCCGATACCCGCCGGTCGCTCGCTCACCGAGACGCTCCGTCGCGTCGAGACCGCCGTCTGGTCGCTCTGTACGGTCGCGACCGCCGTCTTCCTCGTCGCCTGTGTCGTCGGCGCGTTCCTCGTCGCCTCCCGACCGGTCGGCCTCCCTGTCGCTACCTCCCTCGTGAGCGTCGTCGTCGGCACCCTCGTCTTCGTCGTCGCCGACGTCGTCTTCGAGTGACGGGCCGTTCACTCCCGGGAGTCGTGTCGCTGGTAGATGACGTGCCCGCAGGCCTTGCAGTGGGAGGCGTCGGCGTCGTGGTACTCCAGCCCGCACTCCGGACAGGTGACGTTCCGCATGTCGCGGTGGGCCCACTCGCGGACGATTTTCGACGCCTGCCACGGGATGAGGATGACGCCCGCGAGGATGGCCGCGATGGTCACGAGCCGACCGGCCCGCGTCGTCGGGGTGATGTCGCCGAAACCGACCGTCGTGAGCGTGACGACGGTGAAGTAGAACGCGTCGCCGAACGTGCTCACACGCTCGTTGACGCCGTATTCGAACTCGTAGAACAGCCCCGCGGCGACGAAGAAGATGGCGACCACGGTCATGAGGAGCTTCATCACCCGGAGCGTCTCGACCGAGACGCTCCCGAAGAAGAACTCCTCGTCGCGGGTGAACCGAAAGAACCGGAGGACGCGGACGACGCGGAGCAACCGGAGGACGCCCAGCCCGGCCGCCCCCGTCAGCAGCGTCGCCCCCGCGAGAACGGCGAACGTCGGGAGAATCGCGAGCAGGTCGACGACCGTGTACGGGTTCGTGACCTCGGCGAGTCGGCTCCGCGCACCGTACACGCGAAGCAGATACTCGACGAGAAACACGGTGGCGATGGCGACTTCCGCGGCCCAGAGGGCCGCCTGCTGCGCCGGAGCGAGCGGGTAGGTGTCGGCGACGAACAGCGCGATGAACAGGAGGTTCAACCCGAGCAGCGCGATGTCGAGCCCCTTCCCGACCGTCGTCCGATGGTCGATGAGGTAAAAACGGACCGTGTCGCGGTAGGTTCGGGTCGCGCCGTGGCCTCGCCCGCCGTCCATACCCTCCCTACCGGGTACGGCCGACTAAGCGTTCCGGACCGCGTCGTGGGGTCGTGTCACACGCTATCGCGCGTCTCCAATGACTTAACCGTCGGGGACTCTTATCGATAACAATGAGTGAAGAAGTCGAACGGAAGAACCTCCGAATGCCGAACGGCAGCGAGCTGTTCGCGGTCGTCACAGAACACAACGGCGGAAACCACGTCCGCGTCCGCTGCGAAGACGGCAAGAACCGCATGGGCCGCATTCCCGGCCGCATGAAGTACCGCACCTGGATCAACGAGGGCGACGTCGTCCTCGTCGAACCCTGGGACTGGCAGGACGAGAAGGCCAACATCGAGTGGCGCTACTCCGGCCAGGACGCCGACCAGCTCCGCCGCGAAGGCCACATCGACTGAACACCTGACGTTCGTTCGGTCCGCCCTGCGCCCCGCACGTTCTCTCGTTTCGTCCCGACCCGACAGCGCCCGCCGTCGAGCGACGCGGCCGTCGCTCGTGCGGTCGACCCGGATTCGCCCGTGACTCCGGCGCTCAGGCGCCGCGGACGACGATCTGGTGCCCCTCGCGGCTGGCGACCTGGTCGGGGCTGATCACGTAGTTGTCCGCGTCCTCGCTCCCCCAGCCGAGTTCGGCCTTGACCTCGTCCAGCACCCCGGGGTCGGGGTCGACGTAGAGCGTCCCGTCCTCGTCGACGGCCTCGACGATACCGATCTCGTTCCCGTCCCGGTCGAAGACCGGGTTGCCCTCGTCGCTCGCGTCGACCGCTGCGGCGTCGTCGCCTTCGGTCAGTTCGTCGCGTTCGGCCCGGTTGTCGGCGTCGGCGGCTGGACGTCCCCCCGGGTCGGTCGTCGCCGTGCCGTCCGTGTGCGGGTCGCCCGTGCCGGCGACGGCCGCGTTCGGGTCGATACGCCCGCGGTCGACGAACTCCGCCGACCCGGCACCGTCGTTGCCCTTGCGGTGGACGAGCGCCTCGTTGCGGTCGGCGAACCGGTCGGAGAACTCGTCCCACGCGTGGCGCTCTCTCGTCACCTCCCCCTCGGGGACCAGTTCGTAGCGGTCCTCCTTCTCGTAGTAGACAGGGATCACTCCCCGTTCCGCGCTCCACATCTTGATCGCGTTCGGGTCGACGAACACGTCGCGGTCCGTCTCTGATTTGTCGCTCATGACTACGGGAGGAGAGACGCAGGTAGCGCTCTTTGGCACGGTGCTTGTACACGCGCGCCCCCGGCTGGGACGCCGACGAGAGCGCTCGCGCCCGGGGAGATGGCTGGCTGGCGGGCGCCTCCCTCCACCCAGTACCCGGCGGTTCGTCCCGAGGAGGCGTCAGCCGGCACACGAAAGCAACGGGTTCAGTCCTGTCGGTTCCTACGGACGACACGGATGTTCTCCAACCAAGACCAGACGCCACAGTCTGCCGACGGAAGCGTCGAGACGAGCACTCCGGTCGACTCGGGGTCCGGAGACGTGGCTGCCCAACCCATCGTGCTAGCCGCCATCGGGTCGGTGCTGTACTCGTGGTACCACTTCTACGTCCAAGAGAACGAGGCGTACGGCCTGTTCACCGGCCTGTGGGCCCCGACGCTGCTCGCGTTCGCCAACTACCTTCAGAACGACTGAAGCGCCGCCGAACCGCTACCGCTTTTTTCGACCGCCGAGTCCGCTGCGTCGGCCGTCGTCACGGCCAGTCGCCCGACCGTCACGGCTCCGAACCGGAACCGCCCGTCAGAACGACCCGGACGACGTCGTGTCGGCGTGTCCCCCCCGCTCCCCGTCGGCCGGGAGCGACCCGCCACGGTTCTCCCGTTCGCCCGGCGGTTCGCCGACGCCGGGCGGTCGTTCCCCCTCGTCGTCGAGCCAGCCCTTCTGGCTGTGGAGGACGCGGTACATCGCCCGGAGCAACCGCTGTGACGGGCTGTGTTCGACGCGCGCTTCCACCCGCCCGTCGCGGATGGCGTCGACGATTCCCTCGGCCGTGGGTTCGGCGTCGTACACCTCGGTGTACGCGCGGCCGACCTCGATGGGGAGGTGTGCGTCGCTCCCCCCGACGAGCGGCAGGCCGCGCTCCTCGGCGAAGCGACGGACGCGGGAGGGCGACTCCGTCCCCTTGCCGTTGATTTCGACGGCGTCGAACGCGGCGTCCGTCTCCCGGACGGTGCTGTTCCGGAACGGGTGCGCGATGATCGCCGCACACCCGCGGGCGTGGGCGATGTCGACGACCTGCTCGGGGAGAGTTCCCCCTCCTCGGTCAGTTTCGGCGGCGACGGTCCGACGACCAGGACGTGACCGTGCGACGTCGACACCTCGTTCCCCGGGAGGAGCGATGTGCTGTCCGCCCCGCCGCTCAGGTCGCGGTAGTAGTCGTGGTTGGTCGTCGCGACGGCGTCCAGCCCGCGGCGCCGGGCGACCCGCGCCAGCATCCGCGCCCCGAGCGGGTCGTAGACGCGGGCGAGGGGGTCGAAGCCGTGGAAGAACCGTGTGTGTGCGTGCAGATCGACGGAGATGGACACGTTCGGTAACGGTCGTGAGGACGTTTGAACGTTCGGTGCGCCCCTGCGCGGTGGTCGGACGGGCGCTCGGTCACCCGAGAACCCCGTCGATTCAGCCGAACAACCGCTTGAGCCGCGACGGGACGCCGACGTTCCGTCGGCACATGATGGCGGTGTGGTCGATGCGGTCGGCGACCCCCTGGGGAATCACCCCGAAGACGAGCCGCTGGAGGACGCCCTCGCGCGACGCGCCGATGGTCGTCACGTCGTGGTCGGCCACCTCGGCGACCAGCGTCTCCTCGACGTCGTCGCCCTCGACCAGTCGGATCCGAACGTCGAGGTCGGTACCCTCGAACGCCGTGTCCTGTTCGGCCAGCATCGACTCGGCATCGGCGAGCGACACCCGTGCCGCCTCCCGGTCGTCGTTTTCGTCGACGACGCGGACCACATCGGTCCCCCCGCCCGTCGTTCGGGCGACCGCTGCAGCCGTCTCCGCAGCGAGTTCGGCGTGGGCGCTGTCGACCCACGGGAGGAGGATGGAACCGACGCGCCGTCGGCATCGCCGTCCGTGCCGCCGACCTTCATCGACGAACACGTCGGCGTCGACCTGATTCGTGACGTCGTCGACGGTGCTCCCGAGGACGACGTCGCGTCGGCGCGACCGGAGTCTGCGTTGTCCATCGATTGGTGTACTATTCGCCTAGTCGACACGCCGGTCGTTGTCGCCACTGCTTTCACCTGCGTGTTCGCGCACCCGGTCAGCCCGCTCCGGTCGCCCCGTCGGTTCCGTCTGCTCCGTCGAGCGCGAACCGTCCCGCAGCGATCATCGCTTCGAGCGGGTTCTCTTCGATGTCGAGCGGGAGTGTGACCGCCTTCCCCCGACGGGCCGACTCCCAGCACGCGAAGACGAGTTCCGTCGACGCGAGCGCGCTCGCTCCCGACAGCGGCGAGGGCTCTCCGTCGTCGACCGACGCGACGACGTCGGCGATGGCGCGCTCGACGAGCGTCCCCGGAAGCCACCGCGGCGTCGGCGTTCCCGGCTGCAGCACCCCGGTCCGACGGGCGACTTCGGTCACGAGCCCCCACCCGCTCACGGGACCGTTGACCGCGTCCGGACGCGTGTCGACGACGGTCCACTCCTCCTCGTCGCGCCGTCTGTGTCGCAGCGGCGGTCCGCCGTCGCGGCCGACCTCCAGCGTCCCCTCGCGGCCGACCAGCCGGAGCTGACAGTTCAGGAGCGATCCGTCTCCGGTCGACGCGAGGCCGACCACGCCGTTGCGGTACCGCCACTGCGCCAGCGCCCACGTCTCCTGCGGTGCCCCGTATCTCTGATTCTCCCGGGCGTAGTCGACGTTCGCGTGTACCCGCTCGACGGGCTCCCCGTCGGTGAACAGTCGACAGAGGTCGAACAGGTGGGTGCCGTAGTCGAAGAGGTTCCTGCCCCCCATCTCGACCCGGACGAGTCGGCCGATGGCTCCCTCGTCGAGCAGGTGCTTCGCCCGCTCTGTGACCACGGAGAACCGCCGCTGGTGGTTGAACGTCAACCGGACGCCCTCTGCCTCGCACACCTCGACCATCCGGACGCAGTCGCGCCACGTCGTCGCCATCGGCTTCTCGCAGTGGACGGCTCGGACCGAGGCTGCGCGCGCACACTGGACCACGAGGTCCGCGTGGGCCGCGGGCGGAACGCAGACGCTCACCACGTCCGGTTCGGTCCGAGCGAGCATCTCGGCCGTCGAGGTGAAGACGCCCGACGGGGGGATGCCGACGTTCGCGGCGAACCGGCGCGCGTGCGCCGGCACGAGGTCCGCGCACGCGACGAGGTCGACGCCCCGCAGTCGACGATAGCCCGCGGCGTGGTGATACCCCATCGCCCGTCCCGACACGGACGGGTCCCGGGGGCTCGGGCCGGTTCCGACGACGGCCGCCTCGACCCTCGGGCGGGTGCCGGGTCGTCGCCGGAGACGCCGCAAGCGGTGTGAACGCATGGTTCCCCCTCGTCGCCCGCCCGGAAAGGTAGGGTGTGGCTATCCGGGCTAACGGCTCGCTACTCGCTCGGGCGGCCCCTGCAGCACTCCCCTGCGTGGCGCGCGTTCCCAGTTCGGACTCCCCCGTGAGACCGACGTCAGTCCGAGCGCGTTACGACTGCTGTGACCACCACGCCTGTTTCTTCCCGCTCGGTCGGTGTTCGCTGTAGTGGACGCGGAACTGGTCGGTGGTCACCCGCTCCGGTACGAGGAACGTCATCGCGCCCTCGCGGACGGTTCCCGACGGCACCTTCCCGCCGATGTACTTCGCCTGCGGGCTCTTGTTCCGCCCGGGGTGGTAGACCGTCTCCCCGACGACCCCTTTGAAGTCGAGCGTGAGCGGGAGGCGGACCACCCGGTCGACCGTGTTCTCGGCGCGGAGGTCGACCTTGAGCCACTGTTTCCCCTCGCCCGCCTCCGCGACTTCCGTCCGCTGTGGTTCGTCCACGTGGTGCCACTGGTAGCGACTCATCGTCCGCGGGTTCGACATCGTGACGCTCACCCGCGGGAGGTCGAGCGTCTCGCCGTAGGCGAGCTGTTCGCCCGGCACGGGCTGGTCGGTGAGCGTCTTCGTCGGCTGCCCGCCCGGCTTGTTGTCGCCGCTGTCTCCCGACGGCGTCGAGGAGGAACAGCCGGCGAGGCCGGCCGTCGCCAGCGCCGCCGTCGTGAGGAACGTCCGTCGGTCCATCACTGGAGGTACCTCCTGATTCCGAGTCCCGCCTGCGTCACGAGCCCGAGCGCGAGCGGCCCGAGGTTCCACAGGTTCGCCTTGACGAAGGCCGCGTCGAGGACGAACCGCTGCTCGACGACTGGGTAGAGCGGTTTGATCGGCGGGGCGACGTCGGGACTCGTCAGCACGTCGCCGACCAGGTGGGCCAACATCCCCGTGAACAGCGCCACCGTCACGAACGCGTAGACGGAGAGGGCGGGATGGCCGTCGTCGCTGACGAGGAGATACCCGCCGGCCACGACGGCGCCCAAGACGAGCGCCGCCGGAACGAGAAACACGAGGCTGTGGAACAGCCCGTGGTGTTCGATGAAGACGTACCGCATCACGTACAGGTCGATGTCGGGGAACATCGCCGTGAGCGCAGCGAGGGCCGAGAAGGCCAGCCCCGCCTTGAACTGGCTGAACAGGAGCCAGGCGGGTGCTGCGAGCAGCAGCGCGACCCCGAGATGTCCTGGGGATTGCATGGGTTCTCTTCTCTCAGTGAGAGGGGTATCTCTACTGCTTGCCCTTGCAGAGCGGGCACGTCCGTACGCCGCCGACATGCGCGACTCCCTCGGTCGAACGAAAAAAAACGGTGATCGCGTGAGACGGTGAGAACGCGTCGTTACTCGGCGACGACTCGCTGGTCGAACTGCTCGCCGATCTGTGAGAGTTCGTCGAGCGCCTCCTCCTCCTCGCGAAGCGTCTCCTCGAGGAGTTCGGCGGCCTCGTCGTAGCCGAGCTTGCCGGCCAGGGACGTGACGTTGCCGTAGGCGGCGATTTCGTAGTGCTCGGTCTTCTGACCGATGGCGATGTGGTACCGGTCTCGGACGTCGTCGTCGTGGTCTGCCTCGGTGAAGTCCTCGTGCTCGTCGATCAGCGCGTCGACGACCCGCTCGGTCTTCGTCTGTGGCTCTTCACCGATGGCCTCGAACACCTGCTCCAGTCGCTCGACCTGCTGCTGTGTCTCGTCCCGGTGCTCGGAGAACGCCTCACGGGCCTTCTCGTCGGACGTCTGCTCGGCGAGCGTCTCGAGCGCGTCGACGAGCTGCTGTTCGGTGTAGTAGAGTTCCTGTACCCCTTCGACGAGGAGCTGCTTGGTTGCGTCGGTCATGGTGCGACCGCCTGGTGTTCGGAGCCCGAATCCCCTGTACGGCACGCCTGCGCGCGCAGAGACGAAGCGAGGGTCCTCCCTCGCTTTCCGCCCGTCACTCGACCCCAGTGCGCCCGTCTCGTGCGGTGTGTCGTGGCCGAGACTCCGCGTTGCCGTCGTCTCCCCCCGCCCTGCGTGCGCATACGAGTCCCGTCACACTCACATCTCGGCGTCGACGTGGTCCCGCTCGCGCAGCACGACCGGTCGGTCGCCCTCGACGCCGGAACCGTCCGTCGAGTAGACGCCGACGAGGTCCTTCTCGTCGAACTCGTCGAAGAACTCCTCCCACGAGAGCTGTTTGAGGTCCTCGTCGTCGTCGCGGAAGCCGATGCGGAGGAGCCCCCGGTCGCCCTCTCCCTCGGAGTGGGGAGCGTGAGCGGGATAGCCGCCGTGCTCTTCGATGACGCTCCGGAGCAGCGTGTGATCGGTCGTCCGTTCGACGCCGTCGGATTCGTTCGGACTGTCGGACATCGGCTAAACTGTCGGACGACAGTCACTTAACGGCGTCGTGAACGGTTCGGCGACGCCGTTCTCGCCGGCCGCTGCCGACCCCGCTCGAACTCGTCGCGTCGCGTCTCCGTCGTCGGAACTGAATCCGTCGGGGCTCGGGACGACTACGACGGCGCGGGGCGGGCCGACCCGGTCGGGGCCGCACAGCATGCAAGGATGGGTTACTTTCGATACCGGCGTCTTCGGTAGGAACGAATGGACGACGCGTTCACGCCCCTGCGGGAGTACGGCGTCATCGGGAACCTCGAAACGTGCGCGCTAGTGAACCGGGAGGGCTCCATCGACTGGTGCTGTCTCCCGTACGTCGACTCGCCGAGCGTCTTCGCGCGCATCCTCGACCCCGAGCGCGGGGGGCGGTTCGCCATCACGCCGACGGGCGCGTTCGAGACCGACCAGGCGTACCTCGACCGGACGAACGTCCTGGAGACGACGTTCGAGACCGAGTCGGGAACCGCGACGGTGACCGACTTCATGCCCGTCGTCGAGGCCGACCGCGTCGAGGAGCCACAGTTGCGCGGACTGTACCGCAAGGTCGCCTGCACCGAGGGCTCGGTCGAACTCGGCGTGGCGTTCGAACCCCGGTACGACTACGCGCGCTCGGAGACGGCCGTGGACGAGATCGAAGCGGGCGCCGTGGCCACGAACGACCGCAGACAGGCGACGCTCGTCTCGCCCGTCGAACTCGACGTGACCGCCGACGGCCAGCGCGAGGCCGACGGGTCGACCGCGACGAATCGGGGGGCAGAGACGGAGAGGGAGACGGAGACGGAGACGGAGGCCGAGGTCGGAAACGGAGCCACCGCGCACGCCGAGTTCGACCTCTCCGAAGGCGAGGAGCGCTGGTTCGTCCTGCGGTACAGCATGCGCGCGCCGTCGGAGCCCGACGACTGTCAGGACCTGCTGGAGACGACCGTCGACTACTGGCGCGACTGGGTGCACTCCTGTGAGGAGTCGGAGTGTCTCTTCGGCGGCCCGGCCCACGACCTGGTGGTTCGCTCCGAACTCCTCCTCAAACTGCTCACGTACCGCGAGACGGGCGGCATCGTCGCCGCCCCGACGACCTCGCTCCCCGAGGACGTCGGCGGCGTTCGGAACTGGGACTACCGGTTCACCTGGCTCCGCGACGGGGCGTGGGTCGTCCGCGCGCTGACCAACCTCGAACACGTCTCCGAGGCGGAAGATTACATCCACCGCTTCCTCGAACGCACCCTGGAGGGAGACACGGCGGCGGTCCAGCCGCTGTACGGCGTCGAGGGCGACACCGACCTCGAAGAGGAGGAACTCGACCACCTCCGCGGCTACCGCGACTCCCGGCCGGTCCGGGTCGGTAACGAGGCGGCCGAGCAGCAGCAACTCGACGTGTACGGCGAACTCGCCATCAGCATCTACCAGCGGCTCTGGTCGCTCGACGAACTGCCGGACGAGGACTGGGAGGCGATGTGGGGGGTCGCCGAGTACGTCTGCGACCACTGGGACGACCCGGGCGTCGGCATCTGGGAACTCCGCGGGGAGCCGAGACACCTCGTCCACTCGAAGCTGATGTGCTGGGCTGCGGTCGACCGCGCGATAAAGTTAGCCGAGCGTGAGGACTGCGAGGCACCGCTCGACGAATGGCGCGACTGTCGGACGGCGATCAAGGAGGCCGTCCTCGAACACGGGTTCGACGAGGAGTTGAACAGCTTCACGCGCGCGTTCGACGGGTCGACGATGGACGCGACGGCGCTGTTGATCCCCGTTATGGGGTTCCTCCCGGTGGACGACCCCCGTATCGAGGGGACGATAGACGCCGTGATGGAGCATCTCATGACCGACGACGGACTCGTCTACCGGTACGAGGACGACGACCTCCCCGGCGAGGAGGGCGCGTTCGTCCTCTGTTCGTTCTGGCTGGTCGACGCGCTCACGATCACGGGACGGACCGACGAGGCGTGGGACCTCTTCGAGAACCTGCTGGAGTACGCGAGTCCGCTCGGCCTGTTCGCCGAGGAGATAGACCCCGAGACGGGCGAGTTCCTGGGGAACTTCCCGCAGGGGTTCAGCCACCTCGGCCTGCTCAACAGCGCGCTCTACCTCTACGAGGCCGAGTACGACTGGGCGACGGTCGGGCCGCTGGGGACGCCGACGCTCGTCCAAGAAGAGCGGTCAGACTGACCCTTCGGGCGCTCGGCTCGCGGCCCCGACGGGTCGTCAGCGGTCACCGGCCGACGGTCATCGCGACCGGTCGAGCCACGCGTCCCTCCCACCGGCGATGTCCCCGGTCCAGAGCGACGACCAGCCGCCGCCGTACTCCTCGGTGACCGTGCCACGGACGAACGCGAGACCGGCGACGATGAGGCCGACGGACACGCTGTTGGCGGTCGCCACCGTCGGGAAGCCCAAGACGAACGGGACGACGACGAGCGCGCCGCCGAAGAGGACGTTCGTCCAGCGGAGCGGGCGCATGTGCCCCCAGATGGCCATGAGGCTGAACGCCGCCGCGATGGGGCCGAGAATGCGGTGAACGTCGGCCGCCGGCGGGCCGTACGCGAGGACCGCCGGTGCGGCCATCAGCCAGAATCCGAGGAACATGCTCAGCACCTGCGCCCACGCGTTTCGGAGGGTGTCGAGCATCCTCAGGCGCTCCCTCCGGTCGTGGACTCGCGGCGCGTCCCCTTCCAGAGCGCCGCCCAGAGCGAGCCGTCGTTCTCGTAGACGGCACGGAGATACTGGAGGCTCGCCAGCATCTCGTCCAGCGCCGGGCTGATCATCGCGAGCGAGACGAGCGCCGACAGCAGACACAGCGTACACCACGCGTCGTACATGACCGGCTGGAGGATGACGAGGAGGACGCTCACCCCACCGAGTGGACCGACGGCCATCCCGAAGATGATGACGACCCACGGGCGCGTCCGCCACCGCTCCGTGCCGCCGATGACGCCCGTGACGGCGTCGAGGAGGTAGCTCAGCGCACCGAGGGCGGCGTCGGGAATCGGCAGCACGTGGGAGGTCTTCGACGTCAGGATGGTCCGGCTCCCGTCGCCGAAGAACGGCTCCCAGACGCTGTTCGTGATTCCGAACTGGAACAGCGAGAGGTACACGGAGATGGCGACGCCGACGAGCGCGAGCGCGACGAGCGGGAGTCGCTCCGACCACGCCGAGGGGTTCTGATCCCACCCGGGCGGCGTGTGGTCCTCGTCCGTCATTCGCGGGCCACCCACGCGATAGCGGCCGCGACCAGCGCGAGGACGACCCCCGCACCGAGTTCGTCACGGCGTTTCGTGAGCTTCAACTGGAGGCTGTCGTCGGCCGCCCTGTCGTCGAACGGGCCGTGTGCACCGGGGTCGCCCGGAACCGGATCGAACAGGTTGTCGGGCCGGTCCGGATCGTACGGCAGGTCGGTGAACTGCGAGTCGAACCCGGTCTTCGCCAGGACGTGGTTGGCGAACGACGGGAGCAGTTTGTTCCCCCAGATGGTCTTCACCGCGGGGTAGCCGACGTACACCTCCCGGCGGTCGTTGTGGGCCGCCCAGTGGACGGCGTCGGCGGCGACCTCCGGCTGGTAGATGGGGGGAACCGGCTGGGGGTGCTTGTCGACGTGTGACCGGCTGTGCTCGAACTGCGGCGTGTTCACCGCCGGGAGCTGGACCATCGTGAGGTCGACGGCCGACTCGTCGTGGAGCAACTCCGTCCGGATGGACTCGGTGAACCCCTGGACGGCGTGTTTCGACCCGCAGTACGCCGACTGGAGCGGGATGCCGCGGTACGCGAGCGCCGACCCGACCTGGACGATGGAGCCGGCGTTCCGCGGTCGCATCCGGTCGAGGGCGACCCGCGTCCCGTAGACGGTGCCGTGGTAGTTGACGTCCGTCACCCGGCTGTACTCGTCGGGCTCGACGTCGCCGAACGGCGAGAAGACGGTCGTCATCGCGTTGTTCACCCACACGTTGATCGGGCCGAACTCGGCTTCGACCCGGTCGGCCGCCGCCTCGACCTGGTCGAAGTCGGTCACGTCGGTCTCGACGGCGAGCGCCTCCCCGCCGGCGGCTTCGACGTCCTCGACGGCGGCGTCGAGGCCGTCCCGTCCGCGAGCGAGCAGTCCGACCTTCGCGCCGTGGCCCGCGAACGTCTGGGCGACCGCCCGTCCGACACCCGACGTCGCGCCCGTGACCACGACGACCTCCGCGGAACTGTCGTCGAGCGCGCTCATCGGTCCCTCACTCCCGTCGTCTCGGGCGTCCGCGGGACAGTTGTCTCTGCGCTCCGTCGCCGTCCGGAGTCTCGGCCGATACGCGTACGTCGCACCGCTCGACAGCTGCTACTCATCTCTTGGGCAGTTCTCGCGGTCGTCGAATACGCGTAGTGCCTTCATCGGCAAGGTGCGGGGCGCGATGCGGAGCGTGGCGCACGCGCTGACGCGCTGAGCCGAACGCGATGGCCGTGTGAGCGGTGTGGCCCGCTCCCTGAACACGCCTCTGGCCACCTCACGCCCTCGGCGACTGCAGGGGGTACGTCTATGCGGCCACGTCTCGAGGGAACGATCACGTGTTTCGACCGACCGTCTCTTCAACGGTGAGCGGTTCCACTCAAGAGCGCTATGAGTGACGACGTGACGACCGCGAGTTCCGTCCAGAACATCGACGGTATCGGGGACCGAGCGGCGCACTGGTTCGTTCTCGTGGGGAACCGCATCGCCGTCGCGGCGATTCTCGTTGCGGCCGTCGTGGCCTTCTTCTTCACGCTGACCAGAGCCGGGGTGCTGGCTATCGGACCCGGGAGCGCCGCCGCGTCGGCCTTCGCGAGCGGGCTCATCTCCGGGACGGTGACGCTCGTGACCATCGCGCTGTCGATCAATCAGCTCATCCTCTCCCGCGTGTTCGGCTCCCCGAACGAGCTGTTCGACCAGCTGAGCGGCACGCGTGACCTCCGCCGTCGCATCCGCGAACACGCCGGAGAACCGGCCGTGCCGAACGACCCGGCGGAGTTTCTCAACCTCGTGGCGGAGACGCTCACCGAGCGCGCGACCCGCCTCGGTTCGGCGTTCGAAGACGCCGACCACGACCAGCCACGGGCGGTCGAAGAGTACGCGTCGGGAATCGCCGCCTACGGCGAGAGCATCGCCGAACAGATCGAGAGCCAGACGGCCATCGTGAACGTGCTTGAGGTCATTCTGGGGACCGAATACGCCCGGAACATGACCGCGACGGAACACCTCCGGAACGCGTACGGCGACCGTCTCTCGGACGCGGCCGAAGCGGAACTCGATGCCATCGAGGACCTCCTGGAGTCCATCGCCGTCACGCGCCAGTTCTTCAAGACGCTCTCGCTGCAGCAGGACTTCGCCCGACTCTCCCGCGTGGTCGCCTACAGCGGCCTCGTCTCCCTCGCCGCCAGCATCGCGATGGCGCTCATCTACCGTCCCGACTCCGTCACCATCCCGGTGGAGTGGCTCCCGCTCGTCTTCAGTCTCGGCGTCGGCGTCATCGTGGCGCCGCTCGCCGTGTTCATCGCCTACGTGTTCCGGGCGGCCACCATCGCCCGCCACACCGTCTCGGTCGGGCCGTTCGTCCCGCCCGAGGAACGGTCCGACAGCGGGTGAGTCTGGCGAGCGACGCTTGCAGGCCGCAGCGTTAAGACACCCCGCGAGGTAGCTGCGGGGGCCCGTGTCGAGCGAGAGTCGATGCGGGTCGCGGATGGAGGTGCCACTCGATGGGAAAACTCTCCAAGGCGATGCGGACGTGGCGACGGCTTCCGCGCCGCGTCCGACGACGTATCGTTCGCAAGGGACGCCGCCTCCTCCGACGGCGCTGACCCGTCGGACCCACCCGTTTCGCCGCTCACTCTTTGTGGCCGTTTCGCGTCGCACGGGGAGAGTCCGGTCTCTGCTGTCAACGGCACCTCGTTCTGTTGGTTCCCTCTCGTACCGATACCACCTGTTTGCGCTCTCGCGCCTCGTCCCCCGCGACGTGACCCACACCGAGTGGTGAAGCTCTTTATGCCCGACTGAGACGGCCCCAGTAGAGATGGCCCGCCGAAACGACCTCGACCGCTTCTACGACTTGCTCGACGACCTCGCGCATCGAGTCGGCGGTACACGGAAACTCAAGAACAGCACCGGGTACATGGACTGGCCCGACCGCGGCGTCTACTTCTTCCTCGAACCGGGCGAAACACGCGACTCGACGGGCCAGTTGCGTGTCACCCGCGTCGGGACACACGGCGTGTCCGAAGGGAGCAGCACGTCGCTCTGGGATAGACTGAAACAACACTACGGTACGGGCAGCGGAAGTTCCGACCACCCTCACGGGGGCAACCACCGCGGTTCCGTGTATCGCAAGCGCGTCGGCGAGGCGATTATCGAGAAACACGACCTGACCGACGACTATCCGGACTGGGACGAGCGCTGGTCGAGCATCGGGCGCGAGCGGTCCGTGGTCCGCGACGAGGAGTACATCCTCGAACGGCGTGTGAGTACCTACGTCCGGGAGCAGCCGTTCCTCTGGGTGAACCTCGACGACGAACCGAGTGCCGACAGCGACCGGGCGTACCTCGAACGGAACGCTATCGCCCTTCTCAGCAACTTCGAGAAGCGGTCGATCGACTCACGAGGGGACGGGTGGCTCGGTCGGTACAGCCGGAGTCGTGAGATTCGGGACGCTGGACTCTGGAACGTGAACCACGTCGGCGAGCGGTACGAGAGCGGGTTTCTGGACCTTCTGGAGACCGCTGTCGACGACACGACGCCGTCGTAGCGTCGGCAGTGAGTCTTTCAGCAGGTGTCGACCGCGGTCCTCGACCGGTTTTCACGTTCTCGCGAGTGTGACGGGGTGGCCTCGGCACTCATAGGGCTCGTCACGACCGGGTGCCACCCCGGTTCGGAGCGGACGTTCGTCATCGGCCGGTCGACTCTCGACCCGCCCGAAACAAACCACTTTCTGCTCCGTCCGCCCGCGTCCCTTTCACTGCCTTCCCTGCACCTGCTCGGGCACCGCATACGGCTGTCCGCAGCCGTGAACCTCTAGCTCACAATCGGGGCACGCGGTGTGTTTCTTCCGTCGGTGGGAGACGGACTGTCGCTGTCTGTCGGGGTCGGCTTCGAGTCGCTCGCGCACATCGTCCGGGAGGTCGACGAACGCGACGACGTCGCCTCCGCAGACGGGACACGTCCGGTCCATACTCTCACGTGTCGAGGCTATCCACAAAACGGGTTCGCTCTCGGGGCAGAGTCGAGGACGGGACTATCCCTCCGGCACCGCGGCCGGCACGGTCCGCGGCTCCGACCCCGTGAGCCACAGCAGGTAACGCTGGTCGGCGTCTCTGGGATTGACGTCGCGGTGGACCACCTCGGGAGAGAGGTGGAAGCACTCGCCCGCCCGGACGAGCGCCCGGTCGTCCGGGCCGGTCCCCCACTCCATGTACCCCTCACCCTCGACGACGTAGCCGAAGACGTGGTTGTCGCCGTGGTGGTGCCAGTTCGACTCGACGGCCCCCGCGGCGTGCCCGCGCACCTGCTGGACGGCCGCGTCGGGGAAGGGGGTCAGTCGGGTGAGGCCCTTCAGCATCCCCGTCGGAACGAGGTCGGCGTCGCCGGCGACTCTCGGATGCGCCGCCGGCGGTCCCTCCGGCGAATCGGCGTCGACGACGAGCGGTCCCGCGCCGGCGAAGCCGACGAGCGCGACCTGTGCCTCCTCGTCGCTCACTTCCCGGTGGACGACGGTGGCGGGAATCCGGAAGAAATCCCCCGGTCCCACCTCGAACCCGTCGGCGTCCCCTGGCCCGAACTCCAGTCGTGCCCGACCGTCGAGGACGACGCCGTAGACGGTGTGTTCCCCGTGGTGGTGCCATCCCGAGGACGCCCCCGGCGACAGGCGCGTTCGGCAGAGTTCGAAGCCGTCGACAGAACAGAGCGCCTCGGTCGTGGGCTGTCCGTCCGACTCGGCACCGCTCGGTACGCTCGCACCGACGACGCTCACCCCCGGATTCGTCGCCATTTCATCTCGAAAGGACGACAAGAGCACGGATAACGCTCTCGCCCGTGTGTGTCTCGGAGCCTATTCGCCCTCGTTCCGTTCCGTTCTGTCCCGCTTCCGGGGTCTCATCTCGTTCGGGCCGTCGTGCCCGAGCCGTCACCCCTCGTCGCTGCCGTCGCCGTTGACGTTGACCGTCAGCACGGGGACGGGGGCGTTGGCGACGACGCGAGCGGAGACGCTGCCGACCATGTTCTGCCGGTAGTTCGCGCCGTGGGTGCCCATCGTGACGACGTCGATGCCGGCCTCGTCGATGTACGCGAGTATCTCCTCGGCGGGGTCGCCGCGTCGGAGCACCGCCTTCGTCTCGACTTCGTCTTCCAGTTCCGCTCGCGCGGCGGCGGTCGCCTCGCTCCCCTCGCCTTCGAGTTCGTCGACCACGTCGTCGACGAGGTCGGGCGCGAGCGTCAGAAAGGCGCGGTCGTCGACCACGTAGAGCACGTGGACGGTCGCGTCGTGTCGCCGCGCGAGGTCGAGCGTGTGCCGGTAGACGTCGTCCATCGACTCCGTCCCGTCCGTCGGCAGCAGGATGTCGTCGTACATCAGTCTCGTTCGGGGAGAGGGGGTCGGACGGGAAGAACGCTGTCATCCGTTCTCGGCGACCGGGAACCACCTCTGTCGAGGTCGGCCGATAGGCTCTTTCCCGCCCGCGCCCCTCCCTCTCTCGATGGCGCTCCCGCCGCGGACCGAGGCGGACCTCAGACGCGAACTCACCGGGCTGGTCGTCGAGAGCCTCGCCGTCCGTCAGGACCTCTCTCACCGAAGCGTCCGCTGTGCGGTCTGTGCCGCCGCCGGCGACCCCGCCGACCGCACCGTCGGAGACGAGGTCTGTGTCGCCCTCCGCGAGTACGAGGGGTTCACCTGGGAGATTCAGGACCTCTACTGTCCCGACCACGGCGTCGACCGGGTCGCTGACGCGGTCGGCGTCGAGGCCGACGACCAGGCGGTCGTCTCCGCGCTCTTGGAGGCCGCCGGCTACCACTCGCCCGACGGGCAGTACCACCCCGAGGCGCTCACGCTCGGCGCCGTCGAAGTCGTCGACTACAGCCCGGCGGCAGAGGGCTACCGCGCGCCCGACGAGTAGCCGTGGCGCGACCTGACACGGCTTCTGCGACGAGACCCGACACCGACCCCCTGATTTGTAGTCCGTCGGTGTGAATGGACGGTGATGACTGACCCGGCAGCGACCGCGACTGCGAGCGACGTCGTGCTGTACGGCGGGAAAGGAGGGGTCGGAAAGACGACCTGTGCGGCCGCGCACGCCCTCGCGCTGGCCCGGGCGGACAGCACGCTCGTCGTCTCGACCGACCCGGCGCACTCGCTCGGCGACGTCTTCGAGCGTGACCTCGGCGGCGACCCCGTCGAAGTCTCTCCCGGCCTCTTCGCCGTCGAGGTCGACCCCGAGACCGGACAGGAGGCGTACCGCCGCGTCGTGGAGGCGCTCGCCGGCGAGTTCAGGGACGCGGGGCTCAGACTCTCCGACGAGGACCTCGAACGCCTGTTCGAGGCCGGCCTCGTCCCCGGCGGCGACGAAGTCGCGGCGCTGGAGTACGTCGCTCGCTACGCTCAGAGCGACTACGACCACGTCGTCCTCGATACGGCCCCGACCGGGCACACCCTTCGCCTTCTGGACTTGCCCGACGTCCTCGCGGAGACGCTCGGCGTCGCCGGCGACGTCCAGCGTCGGGTCAGACGAGCAGGACGGGCGGCCAAGAGCATGGTGATGGGTCCGGCGGCGTACTGGGGGTCGGGGGGAACGAGCGACGAGGTGGCGTCGCTCCAAGAGCGCGTCGCCGACGTGGGCACGCTCCTGCGCGACCCCTCCCGCACACGGTTCCGCGTCGTCCTCACGCCCGAGCGGATGGCCATCGCGGAGGCCGAGCGGCTGATCGCACGACTCTCGGAGGCCGACATCGCCGTCGACTCCCTGGTGGTGAACCGCGTCTTCGAGAATCCCGATGGCTGTTCCTGCGCCCGGTGTCGGCGCGACGCCGAACGGCACGCGGCACGCCTCGACGAGATAGACGACCGCTTCGACCACCCCGTCCGGCGGGTCCCCGAACTCGACGGCGAGTCGCAGGGGTTCGACGCGCTCGAACGCGTCGGCGACTCCCTCTGATCACTCGCCCGCTCGCTCGCGTGCGGCGGCCACCACCAGCGGGAGGGTGATGGTCGCGTCGGCGACGACGGTGACGTTCCGCGCGTCTTTCTCCAACTTCCCCCACGACCGCGCCTCGTCGAGCGTCGCGCCCGACAGCCCCCCGGTGTCGCTCGAATCCATCGTCAACTGCACCGCGTAGTCGTACGCGTCGGGGACGGTCAACATCGTCTGGAGGACGTAGTTCTTGGGAACGCCCCCGCCGACGACCATCGCGCCCGCGGAGTCGGCAGCGAACGCCAGGTCTGAGAGGTGCGACATGTCGCCGAGGGCGTCGAGCGCGAAGTCGGAGGTCTGGCCGTAGATCCACGCCTGGATACCCAGCACGGAGTCCTGGACGGCGGGCACGTAGATGGGAACGTCACAGTCGTACGCCGCCGCAGCGATGCCGGCGTCCTCGTCGACGTCGCGCTCGCGGTTCTGTTGAAGGTTCGCCCGACCCAGTTCCTCGGTGAACTCCTGAATCGTCACGGTCCGCTCGACGTTCGGAAAGACGTTCGCACGGAGGTGTTTCTCGAACAGCGTGAAGTGTTCCTGGGGGAGGTAGACGTTGTAGATGCGGTCGACGCCCTCGTCGCGGAGGCGCTCGTCGTGGTCGCGCTCGCTCGGCGCGTCAGTCCGCTCCTCCACGCGGTGGTCGTGCGGCCCGACGCTCCCGTGGTGGTGCTTGCCGCCCACGGCTTCGATGGCGTCGTGGGTGAGGTTCGCACCAGTCGTCACCAGCGCGTCGACGTGGCCGTCGCGGATGAGGTCGACCACGACCTGGCGCATCCCGGTCGGCACCATCGCGCCCGCGAGGCCGAAGAAGTTCGTCACGTCGTCGTCGAGCATCTCGGCGTAGATGTCGACCGCCCGCTCGACGCCCGCGGCGCCGATGCCCGCCTTCCCGTACTCGTCGACGAGTTCGCCGACCGTCATCCCCGCGCGGACCCGCGTGTGGCCGATGGGGTTCTCCTGGAACGTCTCTCTCTGTCCGACTCCGTCGCCCTCGTGTTCTCCTGTGCCCTCCTCGTCGGCTTCTGGGGCGTCGTGGTCGCTCATGAGTGGGGATGTGGCGGGCCGGCGTTTGAACGTCCCGGTCCTGTTCAGTCGACCACGACGCTTTCGGCGCTCACAGCCCGGTCGGGTGCTCGACGTACGTCGTCTCCAGCCCCCAGTCCGCGGCGAGCGACGCGAGCGCGCGCACCCCGAACGTCTCCGTCGCGTAGTGGCCCGCGAGGAGGACGTTCACTCCCGACTCCCGCGCCTGGTGGTACACCTGCTGTTTTCCCTCGCCCGTGACGAGCGTGTCGACGCCTGCCGCGACGGCGTCGTCGAGGAAGTCGGCGCCGCTCCCGGTCACGATTCCGACCTCCTCGACTTCCTCGGGGCCGAACGACAACAGCCGGGTCTCCTCGCCCCCCTGTGGGAGTTCGTCGAGTTCCTCCTTGAGCGACCGCGGCGACCGCGGCGTCGACAGTTGCCCCCGCTGGCCGATGGGCTCGCCGCCCAGCGTCGCGAACGGCGCTCGCTCCGTGAGACCGAGGAACTCCGCGACACCGGCGGCGTTTCCTAGCTGTTGGTGACCGTCGAGCGGGAGGTGTGAGACGTACAGCGCCGTCTCGGCGTCGACCAGACGGGCGATGCGGTCGTACGCCCGGCCGGTCACCCGTTCGATGCCGCCCCACGAGAGTCCGTGGTGGGTGACGAGGACGTCCGCGCCCGCCTCCGTCGCCTCGTCGATGGTCGCCGTCGCGGCGTCGACGGCGACGGCGACGTGCTCGACTTCTCTCCCTCCGGATCCGACCTGCAGGCCGTTCGCACTCGCGTCGATGTCGGCGTACGCGTCGGTCCTGAGCTTCTCGTCGTAGCGGTCGACCAGTTCGGCGAGTTCCATGCGTCGACCCTCGGGTTCAGGGCGTTTGTATCTGTACGTCTCGGCTGGTTTCGAACCCCTCAGACCCCGAGCCAGCGGGCGAGTCCGCCGGCGAGCAGGACGAGTCCGCCGCCGATGAACGTCCCGGGGAGCGGGAGGGCGAAGAGCAGTACGCCGAGCGCGAGGACTAGCGTGGATGTTCGCACGGGTGAAGACAGCGTCGCCATTGGGGTAGACCTTCTGCTTGCGGTTCGTGGCCGTTCGGCGCGGGAGTCACCTCACGAGCAATGCTCACCCGGCGACGCGTAGCGCGCGTGCCAACGATTCGCCATCAGTCACCCGGTCGGTCCGCGCGCCCGCCGTCGTCGGGGGCCGACCCGCTGCTCGCGGCGTGGGCGTAGACGAACTCGCGGAGGAGCTTTCCCCCGAGCGCGGCGGCCTGGCCGTCGTCGCGGTCGTTCACCTCGACCACGTCGAAGCCGACACAGGCGGGGGCCACCGCCCGGACGGCGTCGCGCATCTGGGTAGACGAGAGGCCGAACGGCTCCATCGTCCCCGTCCCGGGAGCGACGCTCGGGTCCGCGCCGTCGATGTCGACGCTGAGGTACACCGGCCCGTCGCTGTCGAACCCCGCCAGCCACTCGCGCACCGACTCGGGCGGCACGACGGTCACGTCCTCCTCCTCCGCTCGCTCCCACTCTTCGGGGGACCCCGTCCGCGCCCCGACGACGACGGCCTCGTCGACGACGTCGAGAACGCGCCGGGTGACGCAGGCGTGGCTCCACTCGTTGCCGTCGTACTCGGTTCGAAGGTCGAGGTGAGCGTCGAGACAGACGAACGTCTTCGGGTCGGTCGCCTCGACGCCGGCGTAGCTCACCGTGTGCTCCCCGCCGAGGAGAAGCGGGACCGCGTCGTCCCAGACGACGTCGCGGAGGGTCCCCGAGAGAAAGGTGAGGTACGCCTCGGCGTCGTCCCACGCGCGGACGTCGCCAGCGTCGGCGACGCCGAGTTCGGTGAAGAACTGGTCCGTTCGGTGGTCGTAGTCGTCGTACGGCTCGGCGAACTTCCGAATCTCGTCGGGTCCGAACCGCGTTCCCGGCTGGAACGTCGTCGAGACGTCGAGCGGCGCGCCCACGACGACGTAGTCGGCGGCGTCGCGCTCGGCGGTCGTCCCGGGGAACATGCGGCTCGACCGCTAGGACCGGACGATCTTACGCTGTCCCTCGTACTCGAGGAATTCGATCTCGTCGTCGGAACTCGCACTGATACCGTCGGGGATGCGCATGGTGAACGTCTCGTAGGAGTCGAGGTCCATGACCTGCATCTCGCCGTCCGAGACGGAGAGGACCTGTCCGCCTTTGCGCTCGATGATCGGCACCCAGACCTTCGCGTCGACGGGCTGAGAGAGCGAGCGCTTCTTGTTGTCGAAGACGCCCTTCCCTTCGATGCGCGCCTTGGCGCTTCCGTGCTTACCCGGCTTGGCGGTCGAGTACGCGTTGATCTTGCAGGGTGAGTCCTCCATCATGACGTAGCTACCCTCTTGGAGTTCCCGGACCTGCTTCTGCTCTTTCGCCATAGGTGTGCGTTCTTTCGAGGGCAGTATAAACCGTTTGGAACGTCGGTGGCGAGAGAAGGGTGCTCGCTGGCTCGGATAAGCTGGTGTTAACGTTCGCGCGACGCCCCTGACGTGCGGGTAGCCGACCCCGGTCACGGTGTCCGTCTCGTCGGGCTTCGGACGTCGCACCGACGCCGTCGTTGCTCGTTGTCGGCCCACTCGTGACCCCTCGCGTGCCGTTCGAACCCCCGGCGAGACGGCGGCTTAACGCTCGACTGACCGTCCGCTACCCACGCGATAACTAACGGCTCCCGTTGGCGTCACGACGGGGGATGCGTCTCGTGCCGTCGCGGCTCCTCGGTGTCTCTCTCGCCCTGGCGGTGGTGGGGTTGCTCGCGGTTCTCTCGGGGTCGCTCTTCGCCGCTCCGCTCCGGCACGCCCTCCTTCTCTCGTGCTTCGTGGACTTCTTGGTCGTCACGGGCGTCGTGTTTCTGGTCGACGCTCCCCCGCTCCGACGCCACGGTGCCGTGGAACGCCGGCCCGCCACGCCCGACGCGACGTCCCGTCTACAGGGCGTTCGATGACGATGAGCCCCGCCGTCAACTACGTCCGTCACCCCACGAGGGCGTCGTCGTTCAACCTCACCGTCGCCCGGTTCCTCCTGGGTGGCTATCTGGTCTGGACGCTCCTCTCGTTCCCCTGGGTCGTCGTCTCGGCGTGGCCGATACGGCATCGGTCCACGCACTGGACGGCGGTGGAACCGCTCCTCGTCGCACACCTCGGGCTGGTGCTGTTCTCGCTCTCACCCAACGGCGGGGTCAAATCGCTGTTCGTCGCGTCGGTCCTGCTGGTCGGCTTCGGCCTCTACGCCGGCGAACGGGCACGACCCGGTCCCGTCGACAGACGAGCGCGGTTCGGCCACGCAGCGGGGGACGACGATGGCTTGTCGTCTCTCGAACCGACGCCGGTCCCGATGCACGCGCTCCGGTTCGCCCTCGTCGTCGTCGCGATTCTCTACTTCGGTGCCGGTGTCGACAAGGCCGTTCACGGTCCGCTCCTCGCGTGGGTCGCACCGCGGAGCCTCGGGTCGTACCTCCTGCTCGCCGACGTCGCGTTCAGGCCCGCCCACCCGCTCACCGCACCGCTCCGCGCGCTGTTGCTCGGCGCGCCGCTCGTCCTCGCCGCGATTGCGGTCGCGACTATCGCCCTCGAACTGGGACTCCTCGTCGCCGACGTGGGACGCCTCCCCGTCTGGCCGTTCGTCTTCGGCCTGTTCGGGATGCACGTCGGCATCGTCGTCGTCATGGGTCCGTTCTTCCTCGACCAGCCCGTCTTCCTCTCGCTGTTCGTCGCGTGGGACGACGCGGCCGGATGGCTCCTCTCGGTGCTCCCGTCTCCCCTCGTGCGGCGGATCCAAGCGACGAGCGAACTTCTGGGCGACCTCGCGTGACGCGCTGGACGGCTCACACTTCTCGACGGTCGATACCCGCCCCGTCTGGGGTATAAGTTGTCTATAACTATGCCCGAGTGAGTCGTCGTGTCTAGTGCGCATGCGTGTCCCGCGCCGACGCGGTGTCGTATGGCATTCCCTTTCCGTACCCCCCACCGCGCTGTCGGCAGTGCTCCCGGGCACGATGCGCTTGTGCCTCCGACTGTCTGTCATGGGACCGGAGGATGCACGCCGCGTTCCTCCCGTCGTTCACCTTGTTTCCCCTTCCTCGCTATCGAGCGGCACCGAGAACCCGGTCGATACGGCGCAACCCCTCCTCTAGTTCCGTCGTGGGGAGGCCGAAGCCGATACGGAAGTAGTCGGGGAAGCCGAACGCGTTCCCCGGCGCGAGCACGACCGACTCGCGCTCCACGACGGCGCGGCAGAACGCCTCGCCGTCGTGGAACCCCGCGGGGACGGTGACGAAGCCGTTCACGCCGACGGGGTCGTGCCACGACAGCCCGTTGTCCTCGACCCAGTCGGCGACGAGCGCGTGGTGGTCACGGACGAGTTCGCGGTTCTCCTTCAGGATGGTCTGCTCGCGCCGCCCGAGCGCCTGCCGGGCGACGTGCTGTCCGAACTTCGACGGCGAGATGGTCGTGTAGTCCTTCCACCGCCAGGCGTGCTCGATGACTCCTCTCTCCCCGACGAGCCAGCCGAACCGCGCCCCGGCGAGTCCGTACGCCTTCGTGACCGACGTCGTCGACAGGCCGTGCGGTCCCATCGACGCGACCGGCGGGAGGCGCTCTTCGGCGAGTTGGCGGTACACCTCGTCACAGAGCAGGTACGCGTCGGCGTCCGCCGCGAGGTCGTACAGCGCCTGGACGGTCTCCTCGGCGTGGTACCGCCCGGTCGGGTTGTTCGGGTTGTTGAGGACGACGAGGCGGGTGTTCGGCTGGATGGCGTCGGCGACGGCGTCGACGTCGAGCGTCCACCGCGGCGGCGTCAGGTCGACGGTCGTGACCGACCCGAACGCCCGCGGTAACTCGTGGAGCGACTGGTACGTCGGGGTGACACAGACCGCGTGGGCGTCGGCGTCCATGAGCGAGACGAACGCGAGGAAGTTCGCCTCCTGTGCGCCGCAGGTACAGAGCACCTCGTCGGGCGCGCGGTCGTACCGCCCAGCGACGTTCGCCCGGAGGTCGGGGTCGCCGTTCGTCGGGACGACGTATCCCAGTTCCCCGGGGTCGGTGTCGAAGCGGTCGGCGGACAACGAGCGGATGCCCGACTCCGCGAGCATGATGTCGGCGTCGTGTTCGACCTCGGCGAACCAGCGTTCGAGCGCGAACGGGGCGATGTCCATGCTCGCGGAGTCGCGCGGGGGGTGGAAAACTGTTGGTTCCGTGTCAATGGCGGACCGGAAGAGCGCGAAAGACGCACAACACCCGAGCGCGGACCCGAGTTCGCCCCGTTCCGCGTCAGGTGTACCTGTCTTAACGCGGTCGGCGCGCGACGAGCGAGCGAACGGGCGTGAGCGAGTGAGCGCGCGAGGGCCGGCTCGCGCTCCGTGCGCGAGCCGCCGGCTGGGGAGGTGTGAGGGTGCGGTTCACCGTGTCCGCGTCCGTGTCCCACGCGTCGTCCTGTGCGTCCTGACCGTGCTGACATCGTCACCGCGGACACTCATCGCTACGTGTACTCCCCGTCCTGGGCACTCGACCCGTCCTGAGTGCTCGACCCGTCCCGAGCCTTCTTGTACGAAGCCGCGGCCCACCGCGGATGTGCACTGAGAATCGCCGCAGGGCGCCTCGCGGGTGTGTGGTGCCGCCGCCCTGTGTGAACGCTTCGTCCGCGCTCGAAGGCACCACCTGTCCGCCCTTTCTCGCGTTTCTCTCTCACGCCCAGTCCTCGGGCATCCACGCCGCGCGCCCGTGACTGATCCGGACGAGACTCCCGAGGGCACCGGTGAGAACGTTCGGGAGCGTCACCAGGAGTAAGACGGCCGTCGTCACGTCGCCGGGCGTCCGCGTGTACGGGAGCACGAACTCCAGGGGGAACGGCAGGCCACTGCTCCGTGTGAGCGTCACGAGCACGCCGACGGGGATCAACACGATGCCCCACGAGAGTGCGGTCAAGAGCCCGTGCCACGCGCCGTCGGTCACCTCCTCGCTGGCGACGTAGCCGGCGACGCCGCTCCCGACGAGTCCACCGATGAGCGACAGCCGACCGGAGATGACCCAGATGATCGCCTCCATCGTGAACGCGACGAGGAGGCCGGCGATGACCGCGTGCCAGCGAGCCATTAGCTCACGTACGCACCCGTGAGTACATAATACTCGCTGCCGAAGGTATCGGAACTGATATTCGAGCGCCTCAGCCGAGCGTCCGCTGAATCGGCTCGCCCCGTTCGTGGGCGAGAAGCGCGCGTTTCGCTTCGACGCCGCCGTGTGCGGAGAAGCCGCCGAGCGACGACGCGCCGACCACTCGGTGACACGGGACCACGAGCGGGAGCGGGTTGCGCCCACAGGCGCCGCCGACAGCGACCGCGCTCGTGTCGAGTTCCGCCGCGAGGTCGCCGTAGGTCCGCGTCTCCCCGTACGGGATCGCCGCCATCGCCCGCATCACCTCGCCGGTGAAGTCGTCCGGATACGCGACCGAGAGCGCGAGTTCGCGGCTGTCCCCGTGCTCGTACGCCGCGATTGCGTCGCGGAGTTCCTGGGGCGTGGCGTCGACGAGCGTCTCGTCGAGGTCGAACGCGTAGCCGAGGGCGGAGAGTCTCATCGAGAGAGAGTCGACGCCGGTGGGCAAAAGCGAATCGGCTCCTCTCCGACAATCAGTCGCCTCGCCGCTGTCGGAGGTTCTGTCGGGTGAACTGCGGGCGGGCTTTCAGCCCCTTCTTCCGCTTGAACGACCGGTAGAGCAAGAAGACGATGGGGAGCGTGACGGCGGCGGCGACGATTGCGGGTTCGAAGCCGTCGAAGGCGTAGAGGATCGCCGTCGAGAGCACGCCAACCGCCAGGAGGACGCCGTAGACGATGCGCCGGGCGAGCTTCGAGAGGACGTCGTTCCTGTCCTCGATGCGGACGTTCACGGTGAGATCGTCGCGCTCGACCTGGTCGAGGACGCGTTCGAGTTTCGGCGGCACCCGAAAGAGCGACCGCGTCGTCTCTTGGACCTGCTCTCCCGCCTCGGTTGCGAGGCGCTTGAGCGTCTCCTCTCGGTACCCCTGCTCCGTGAGGTAGTCGGTCGCGACGGCGATGAAGTCGAAATCGGGGTCGAGCGTGACGCAGACGCCCTCGACGACGGTCGCGACCCGAAGCACCAGGGCGAGGTTGCGCGGGAGGCGAAGCGGGAACTCGTAGATGGTCGACTCGACCTGCTCGATGATCTGCTGGACGCGGTACTGCTCGATGTCCTCGCCGCGGGCGTCGGCGATGGCGAGTTCCATCACGTCGCCCATCACCTGCCTATCCGCCTCGGGCGAGAGCGTCCCCATCTCGATGAGCGTATCCAGGATGCCGTCGATGTCCTGGTTCGCCACCGCGATGTAGAAGTCCACGATCTTCTCCTGGATGAACGGGTCGACCTGTCCGCTCATGCCGAAGTCGTAGAAGATGATGGCGCCGTCGTCGTCGACAGCGAGGTTTCCCGGGTGGGGGTCGGCGTGGAAGTCGCCGTCGTCGATGATCATCTGGAGATAGATGCGTTGGAGACGCTCGGCGAGTTTCGTGCGGTCGACCCCCCGCTCGTCGAGCGTGCTCAGGTCGTTTATTTTCACACCCGGCAGGTACTCCATGGTGAGCACGCGCGGCCCGGAGACCTCGTCGACGAGTTCGGGGATCTTGATGTCGTCGTCGCCGGCGAAGTTCTCACGAATGGTCGAGAGCACCCGTCCCTCGCGGGTGTAGTCCATCTCCTGACGGATCGTCTTCGCGAACTCGTCGGCGAGGTTCTCCAGCGAGAAGGCCCGTCCCTCGCCGATGAACCGCTGGACGAGCGGGAGCGACCAGCGGATTACCCGCAGGTCGGCTTCGACGAGTTCCTCGATACCCGGTCGACGGACCTTGACCGCGACCTCTTCGCCCTCGTAGGTGGCGGTGTACACCTGCCCGAGGGACGCGCCGCTGATGGGGTCGCGGTCGAAGTCGCCGTACACCTCGTCGACGGGACCGACCTCCGATTCGAGCACCGCCTCGGCCGATTCCCAGTCGGCGGGCGGGACGTCGTCTTGGAGGCGCGAGAGCACGTCGACGTACGCCGGCGGGAGGACGTCCGGCCGGGTCGACAACAGCTGTCCGAGCTTGATGAACGTCGGTCCGAGTTTGAGCAGCGAGTCGAGGAGGACGTTCGCCCGGCGGACCTGCGTGTCGGTGTCGACCTGCCGCGACCCGCCGAACAGCAGGAACCGCCGTTTGTCGCGGGCGTACGCGACGATGAGCGGGAAGAACTGGTAGAGGACGACGAAGAAGCGCCAGTAGGCGCGGAGATTGACCAGCGTGACCACCCCACCCGACTACGTGTCCTTGTCCGAGATCGGGATGCTTCGTTGGGGGGCCGAATCGCGCTTCGGCAGGCGGAGTTCGAGAACGCCGCGGTCGACGGTCGCCTCCGCGCCCGCACCGGTCGCGTCCGGCGGCAGCGGGAGTTCGGCGTCGAGAAAGAGCGAGCGGTTCTCGCGGACGTAACGGAACTCCGGCGGGAGGCTCTTCTCGCGGCGTGCCTCGACGACGAGTCGACCCTTCTCGACGGCGATGTCGACCGTGTCGGCGGTGACACCCGGGAGGTCGAGCACGAGGAGATACTGGTCCTCCGATTCGAGGAGGTCCGCGAACACTGCTTCGGGGAGTTCACGCAGCGCGTCGCGCAGTGCTGACATGGACGGCTATAAGGAGTCGGGGTGTAAGAAGCCCGCGGTACCGGTCGTGCCCGAAGTCGGCCCTCGGCCTCGTCCCGCCATCGTCGCCGACGCTCGCCGACGGTTTTTACCGCGTCGTCTCCGAGCTAACGGTATGCACGACCGGAAACGCTCGGGGTTCAAGACGCGAACCCGAGTCGACGACGCCCGGGAGCGCCTCCTCGGGGCGGCGGCTCCCCACGGGCGAACCGCCCGCGTCGACCTCGCACAGGCCGACGCGAGAACCCTCGCCGAGCGCGTCACGGCCCCGAACCCCGTCCCGGGGTACGACCGCGCCGCGATGGACGGCTGGGCGGTCCGCGCGGCGGACACGTTCGGAGCCTCCGCCCGCTCGCCCGCCGTCCTCCGAGTCGCCGGCGAGGCCGAGAACGACGACCCCGTGGGGCCGAGCGACGCCGTCCGGGTCCACACGGGGAGCGCCCTCCCCGAGGGCGCGGACGCCGTCGTCATGATCGAGGAGACCGAGCAGGTCGGTGACGAACTCGAAGTGTTCGACGCCGTCACCGAGCGGGAGAACGTCGGCGACGCCGACGAGGACGTCGCGGCCGGACAGACGCTGTTCGAGGCCGGTCACCGCCTCCGTCCGTCGGACCTCGGCCTCCTCAAGTCGGTGGGACTCGCTCGCGTCCCCGTGTTCGAACAGCCGACCGTCGGCGTGGTTCCGACGGGCGAGGAACTCGTCCAGTTCGACCCCCAGCCCGGGGAGGTGATCGAGACGAACGGACTCACCGTCTCGTCGCTCGTCTCCCGGTGGGGCGGCGTGGCGACCTACCGCGACGTCGTCACCGACGACTTCGAGGCGCTCCGGGCGGCCATCCAGCGCGACCTCACGAAGGACGTCGTCGTCACCACGGGTGGCTCGTCGGTCGGCGAGCGCGACCTCCTCCCCGAGGTCATCGACGAACTCGGCGAGGTTCTCGTACACGGGGTCGCGCTCAAGCCGGGCCATCCGGTCGCGCTCGGCGTCGTCGAGGAGACGCCCGTCGTCTCCCTCCCGGGATACCCCGTCGCCTGCATCGTCAACGCCGTCCAGTTCCTTCGACCGCTCCTCAAGCACGTCGGTGGAACGGACTGCCCGCCGCTCCCGACACAGGAGGCGCGCCTCGCCCGGAAGGTTTCGAGCGAACCCGGTACTCGGACGTTCGCCCGGGTCGAGGTCCAGGAAGAAGAAGGCGAGCGAATCGCCCTTCCCACGCGCACCTCGGGGTCGGGCATCCTCTCGTCGGTGGCGCTCGCGGACGGCTGGGTGGTCGTCCCCGAGTCCCGTGAGGGGATCCCCGAAGGTGAACAGGTCGCCGTCGAGGACTGGGAGTGGTCAGCGTGACCGAGCGCAAGGAGTTCCGCGACCTCGCACCCCCCGAGGAGGCCCACGAGGCCATCGCCTCTCTCTCGCTCACCCCGCCGCCGGAGTCGGTCCCGCTCGACGACGCGCGAGGGAGAGTCCTCGCCGAACGGGTCGACGCGACCATCGACGTCCCCGGCTTCGACCGCGCGAGCATGGACGGGTACGCCGTCCGAGCGCGGGACACCTTCGGCGCCGACGAGGCCGACCCCGAAGTCCTGACCCTCGTCGGCACGGTCCACGCCGGCGAAGACCCCGACGTCGAGGTCGAACCGGGCACCTGCGCGGAGATATCGACCGGGGCGGTGCTCCCGCCCGGTGCCGACGCCGTCGTCATGGTCGAACGGACCGACGACCTGGGTGGGGAGATCGCGATCCGCAAGGCGGTCGCACCCGGCGACAGCGTGATGCTCGCGGGGGCGGACATCGCCGCCGGGTCGCGTGCGCTCGGTCCCGGTACGCGGCTCACCCCCCGCGAAATCGGCCTCCTCTCGGCGCTCGGCGTCGACGAGGTCCCCGTCTGCGGCACCCCGACGGTGGGAATCGTCTCGACCGGCGACGAACTCGTCCGTCCCGGCGACGACCTCGACCCCTCGCGCGGCGAAATCTACGACGTCAACTCACAGACCATCGCCGCCGGCGTCGCCGAGGCCGGCGGCGAACCCGTGCTGTACCCCCACGCCGGCGACGACTACGAGGAGATGGAGCGCCTCCTCCGGGAGGCGGCCGACGAGTGCGACCTCGTCCTCTCTTCGGGGTCGACCTCCGCCTCCGCCGTGGACGTCATCTACCGCGTCATCGAGGAGCGCGGCGACCTCCTCTTACACGGCGTCGCGGTGAAGCCGGGCAAGCCGATGCTCGTCGGACGGCTCGATTCCAGCGCCGCGACGGGGACGGGGCAGTCGGCGTACGTCGGCCTCCCCGGCTACCCGGTGTCGGCGCTCACCATCTTCCGGACGTTCGTCGCGCCCGCTATCCGCCGTGCCGCGGGGCTGCCCGAACCACGCACGGCGACGCTCACGGGCGAGTTCGCGGTGCGGGAGCGGTACAGCGAGGGTCGGTTGCGGCTGATGCCGGTCGGCGTGCTCGAACGCGAGGACGCGGACCTCCCGCTGGTGTACCCCGTCGACAAGGGGAGCGGGGCGACCACGAGTCTCGTCGAGGCCGACGGCGTCGTCGAGGTCCATCCGGACACGGAGTACATCGCCGCCGGCGAGAGGGTCGAGGTCACGCTGTTCTCGCCCGACGTCCGCGTCCCTCGCCTGCTCGGCGTCGGCGAGGACGACCCGCTGCTCTCGCGGCTTCTCGACCGCGTCGACGCCCCGCGGTACCTCCCCGTGGGGAGCCGCGAGGGACTCCGCCGACTCCGCGACGGGGTTCCGGACGTGGCGGTCGTGTCGGGACCGACCGGCCGCGAGGTCGAGACCGAGCAACTCGGGGCGTGGACCCGCGAGTGGGGGCTCGTCGTCTCCGACCCGCTCGACGGTCTCGACTCCCTCGTCGACGACGACGTCCGGTTCGTGAACCGCGACCGCGCCGCCGGACTCCGTTCGACGTTCGACGCGGCGCTCGACGAACTCGCGACCGAACGCGGCGAGTCGCGTGCGGCGCTCGCCGACCGGATCGACGGCTACGACCTGACCGTGAAGGCCCACGAGAGTCCCGCACGCGCAGTCCTCGCGGGGAAGGCCGACGCCGGTCTCGGACTCCGGGCGACGGCGGAGTCGCTCGGTCTCGACTTCGTCTCGCTCGGCCACGAGCGGGTCGTCGTCCACGCGGCGCCCGACCGAAGCGACAAACCGGCCGTCTCCGAACTCGTCGACGCGCTCGCCGACAGCGCCGACGAACTGACGGCGCTCCCGGGATACGACGTGCCCTGACCGGCCCTCGAACGTGGCTGTCGCTCGCGAGAGCCTCCTCTAGAAATCATATTTGATACTTTGACCCACTCGTTTATGTAGGCGGTCCGCAATCACTCTGGTATGCCCGCAACCATCTCCGTCCTGCACGTCGACGACGAACCCGATGTCTTGGATCTCTCGACGAAACTGTTCGAGCGCCGAGACTCGCGCGTGTCGGTCGTCACGGCCGGGAGCGGTTCGGAAGGGATGGACGTGCTCGCGGCCCACGACGTCGACTGCGTCGTCTCCGACTCCGTCCGGATGCCCGACGGCCAGTCGTTCGTCGAGGCCGCGAGCCACGTGACCGACGCGCCCATCGTCCTCTTCACGGCGAAGGAGTGGCAGGAGGTCGCCCCCGACGCCGTCGCGGCTGACGTCGCCGAGTACGTTCGCAAGGCCGACGTCTCGGACTACAAGGCGGTCCTCAAGCACGTCCTCAGACTCACCGACAAGCCCGATGCACTGACGTCGTCGAACCGGCGTCTCATCGGCCGCCACGACTTCTCCTCGCCCACCGAACTCGGCGTCTCCATCGTCCACGCCGTCGAGGCGGCCGTCGACGAGGACCTCGACGCGTTCGATCCGCTGTACGACGTCGTCGACCCCGACGCGCTCGAGGCGGTCTTCGGTCCCGTCAGCGGCACCTCCCACGCGAACCAGATCGAGGTCCGCTTCACCTACCACGGACTCGACCTGGCCGTCACCGGCGACGGGAGCATCGCGCTCGTCTCGGCCGCGAACTGAGATATCGGCCGACTGCGCTGCAGGCGCTCGGTTGCACACCCGGGGAATGACAAAATGGTGTCAGTATGGTTTTATAACGTTGCGAATTGTACCCCCCACGAGCGCTGAGATCGATCTTTCACGTATCAAAGGAAAGTCAAGGAAATTGATGTTTTATCGAATCCGGCCTCGAACATAATGCCATGAACGAATCGACCGTAATCCTCCACGTCGACGACGACGAGAGCTGTCTCGAGTTGTCGCGCTCGTCGCTTCAGGGGGCACTCCCGAACGTGGACGTCGTGACGCGGACCGACGCGGACGAGGCGCTCGCGACGCTCGCCGTCGAATCCGTCGACGCCGTCGTCTCGGACTCGATCGAACTGACGGACGGCACGCCGTTCGTGGAGGCCGCTCGGAACACGTATCCGGACCTCCCGATCGTTCTCTACACCGGGCGCGAGTTCACCGACGCCGCCCCCGTCATCACGCGGGCAGGGGTCACGGAGTACGTCCAGAAGCGCGCGGACTCCGCGGTGCGTGACCTCGTCGGCCGCGTCGAACGGCTCGTCGACGGGGACGGGTCGCTCTCGTCTGCCGACCGCTTCCGGTACACGCCTCCGGGCCGCGACGCCGGTTCGGCCGACCCCGTCGACACGCCCGACGCGGCGGACGCCGAGGCCGAGTGGACCGAACTCGCCCGTTGTGACCCGACGTCGGTCGACGACCTGGTCGTGACGCTCGTCGACGTCCTCGGCGACCGGGCCGACGAGCGTCCGCTGGTCGAACTGTTCGACGCCGAAGCGCTCGCGCGGGTGTTCGACTCCCCCTCCGACGACGTCACCATCCAGGTCCGTCTCCGTCTCGACACACACGAGGTCGCCGTCACCGCCGACGGCGTCGTCGCCAGCCGTCCGCTCACTTCTGCGTAGCCCGTCGGTCCATCGGGACTTCGGCTCAGGTCCGCCCGAGTTCGTCGAACGAGGAGACACGGTAGTCCGCGAGCACGCAGTGTCCGCGCCGCTCGGGAGGGTGTCGCTCGACGTGAATCCCGTCGAGGCCGGCGTTCCACGCCGCCCCGATGTCGCTCGCGCCGTCTCCGGCGAGGACGCCGCGTGCACCCGCTTCGATGTCGAGTTGCGACAGCGTGTACTCGATCGGTGCCGGATCGGGCTTCCAGCCGACCTCCGACGTACAGCAGAGCACCGCGTCGAACCAGTCGCCGATGTCGAGGTGATCGAGAACGGGTTCCGCGAGGAACTGCTGACAGTGGGTCACGAGGCCGATTGGGTGGCCCGCCCGCTGGACGTCGCGGACGAGCGCGGCCGCGTCGTCGTGGAGGTAGGTCGCCTCTGCACGGGCGAGAGGGTCCTCCTCGTCGTGGAAGACGGGCCAGAACTCGACGGGGTCGATGCCCCAGGCGCGGAGTTGGGGGTCGCGCGCGCCGTTGAGGCCGTGCCAGATGATCTCGGCCTCCTGGTCGGAAAACTCTCTACCCAGTCGGGCGCCGACGCGCTCGAACACCTCGCGCGTGTACGCCCACTCGGCGTCGACGATCGTCCCGTCGAGATCGAACAACCAGACGTCGTACTCGCCGACGACCATTACCGGGAGAGAGGTGACGAAGTGGTAAGTCGTTTGCGTCCCGGCTCTCGCGCGTGAGAACGGCTAGCTCAGCACCCGAATCGACGACCCGAGGTGGTTGTGCCGCACCTCCCGCACCGAGTCGGCGTTGTACCGGTCGAGTTCGGCGGCGACGGCCTCCTCCCACGCTTCCCGGTACCGCTCGCTCATCACACACTCGCTGAACGTGACGTGGTCGACCGGGACGGAGAGCCACCCCTCCATCACCTCGCTGAACCGGCGTGCGTCCGTCAGTTCGCCGCGCCAGAGCCACTCCTCGAAGAAGCGCCACCGACCCTCCTCGTCGCCCGGTTCGGCGGCGGGGTGTCGGACGACCGTCTCGAACGTCTCCGGGTCGGTCTCGACCGCCGGCGCGTCTAGCCGAAACCGGACGCGGAACACGTAGTACGCCTCCGGGTCCGCTCGCCCTCGCGCTCGATTTCGACCGTGACCGCGACGTTCCTCGCTCACACTTCCTCCGCTCGGGCTACCGCTCGTCGTTGAACAGGTTCGCTAGCCGGATGTCCTTGTCCGTGATGCCGCCTTCCTCGTGGCTGGTGAGGCGGACCTCGACGGTCTGGTACCCGATGATGATCTCGGGATGGTGGAACTCCTCCTCCGCGACCTCGCCGACGTGTGTCGCGAACGTGACGCCGTTGAGGTAGTCGTCGAACTCGTACGTCCGGGCGATCTCGTCGCCGTCACGCTCCCAGCCGTCTGGAAGTCGCTCTTCGACCTCGTCTTCGGAGAGCAGGTCGGCCATACCCGTGGGTCGTCGTCGCATGGGTTAACTGTTCGGACTCCCCTCCCCTAGTCGTCCGTCAGGCGGTCGACGACGTGCTGTGGGACGTCGGCGTCTTCGGGGATCGAATCGGGTGTCTCGCTTCCGGGAAGCGCCGGCGGTTCGCCGCCGAAGTCGGGGTCGAACAGTTGCATCGCGGTCTGGATGGTGCTCCAGTCGTCCTCGGCGGCGGCCTCGCGGAGGCTCTTCGTCGGCGCGGCGAGCAACTGGTTGACGATGGTGTCCGCCAGCGCGCCCACCGTCTCGCGCTGTTCTTCGGTGAGTTCACCCTGTGACTCCAGTTTCCGAAGCGCCGTCTCGACCTCGGACTGTTTCATCCGCTCGGCGCTCTCGTACATCGCGCCGATGGCCTCGTCCGCACGGTTGCGCTTGAACCGCTCCATCAGGTGGGCGAACTCCGCGTCGATCATCTCCTCGACGCGTTCTGCGGCCGCCTGACGCTTCTCGTGTGTCTCATCGGTCACGGCCTCCAGCGCGTCGATGTCGTGGACGATCACTCCTTCGATAGTCGTCGTCACCGGGTCGATGTCGCGCGGCTGGGCGATGTCGATGAGGAGCGTCTCGGCCGCGTCGACGAGCGTCGCGTCGTCGATGACGTAGTCGGGACTGGCGGTGGCGCTCACGACGAGGTCTACCGCCGAAACCGCGGCAGGCAGGGCGTCGAGACCGACCGCGCTCGCCGAACACGTCACGTCCCGGGCGACGTGTTCGGCGTGCGGCACCGTCCGGTTCGCGACGAGGATGCGCGAGACGCCGGCGGCGTCCAGCGCGCGGGCGGTCAACAGCCCCATCTCGCCCGCGCCGACGACGAGCGCCGTCGCCTCGGTGAGGTCGAGGTGTCGCTCCGCGAGACGGACCGCCGCCGAGCCGAGCGAGACGACGCCCTCGTTGATGGCCGTCTCCGAGCGGGCCCGCTCGCCGACGCGCAGCGCCTTCGTCAGCGCCTCGTCGAGCGTCGGTCCGACGCCGCCGACCGAGCGTGCTTCCTCTAAGGCGGTCCGGAACTGGCCGATGATCTGGTCCTCGCCGACGACGAGCGACTCCAGTCCGGCGGCGACCCGCATCAGGTGGCGGATGGCCTCCTCGTGGTCGAGGTCGACGACTGCCCCGGCGCGGACGTCGGGGGCGAAATCATCCAGCGCACGCCGTCCGGTCGCCGCGTCGTCGGTGACGACGTACGCCTCGGCGCGGTTGCACGTCCGCAGCGCGAACGCCTCGTCGACGCCTTCGCGCGCGAGGAGGTCTCTCACCGTCTCGCGCACGGAGTCGCCGCCGACGCGCTCGATCTCGTCGACGCTCGCGTTGACGTGCGAGACGCTCACGCCGGCGATAACGTTCCGGTTCCCGCTCATTGGCTCTCGGGCTCCTGTTCTGCGAGGGTGGTAGAGTCGATTCCAATCACGTCCTCTGCTACTTTTCGGGCGTTCGTCGTGCCCGTACGTAAAGCCTTCCAAACGCGCGACGACCGGACCACACGACGCATCGCCTCCCGTCGCTCCGCGGGGGCGACGTCGCGCGCCTTCAGTTCCGCGCGTAGTTCGCGCGTCAGGTCCGCCATCGCGCCCGCGCCGTCCAGTTCCGCTTCGAGTCGTTCGCGCAGGTGCCTCGACAGCGCCGGACTGGCCCCGCCCGTCGTGATGGCGACCGAGACCGACCCGTCGTCGACCGTCGCGGGGACGACGACGCTTCCCACGTCGCGCTCGCCCGCCCGGTCGGTGCGGTTGACGAGGACGTTCCGTGCCCGCGCCGCTTCGGCCGCCGCCGCGTTCACTTCCTCTCGGTTCGTCGCGGCGACCACCAGCGCCGGGTCGACGCTGTCGATCCATTCGGGGACGGCCTCGGCCGTCGGCGCGTCGCGAACGAGTTCGATACCCGCTGCCGCGGACCGCGGCTGCCACGTCTCGGCCGTCGCCTCCCGGACCGTCCGCTCGCCGGCGAGCGCGTCGGTGAAGTCGGGGCTCACCACCACGACGCGTGCCTCCCTTGCGAACCGCCGCGCCTTCCGCTCGCCGACCCGGCCGCCCCCGAAGACGAGGACGGTCTGGTCGGTGAAGTCGTGAACGAGTGGGATCATGTCGTGTGCTCGGTCATGGGTGCGTTCGTGGCTCAGGCGGTGTCGGTCGCCGACTCGGTCTCTTCGGCTCCGGTGCCCGACTCGCTCGTGTTCGCGTCGGCGCGCTCGTCGAGGCGGATACCCGTCTTCTTCAGGATGCGCGTCGAAAAGAGCGTGTCCCAGTCCGCCTCTCCGACGTCCCAGTACTCCGCCATCCGCTCGCGCACCTGTTCGACCCGCTTCGCCGACTCCTCCTCCGACCGACCGTGCGTCATCGCGAAGAAGTTGTACGGCCAGACGCCCTCGTGGCGCGGTCGCTGGTAACAGTGGGTGACGAACTCCAGCGAGGCGACCGCCGGCCCCACCTCGTCGACTAACTCGTCCGGGACGTTCCAGACGGTCATGCCGTTCTCGGTGTACCCGAGCGCGTAGTGGTTCGGGACGACGCCGACCCGTCGGATCTTGCCTTCGAGGACGAACCGCTTCAGCGTGGCGAGCACCCAGTCGACCTCGACGCCGAGCGCCTCGGCGATGTCGCGATAGGGCGTCGCGGTGACGGGGAGGCCGCCCTGGACTTCGAGGACGAGGTCGCGCTCGGCCGGCGTGAGCGTCGCTCTGTGCTCCGGTTCGACCGCCGGTCCGAGGTGAGAGAGGTCGATATCACCTTCAGGGACCGGCCCGTCGACGAGGAACTTCGCCTCGACGCGGAACTCTCTCTCCTTGGGCAGGTTGTACGTCGGCTGACCCGTCTCCTCCTCGATGGCGGCGAGCACCTCCTCGACGTTCCCCTGCTCGGCGACGCTCACCACGAACCACATGTTCAGGTGCGGGTGCTCGCGCTCGTAGTTGTGCGCGACCTCTCGATGGCCGTTCACCTGTTCTGCCACCTCGTCGAAGCGCTCGGGCGGCGCGTGCATCGCGACGAGCGTCGCGGTGCCGCCGATGGCTTCGGCGTTGACGAGCGGGCCGAATCTAGACAAGACGCCCGTCTCGTCGAGGTGGCGGACGCGCTCGACCAGTCCGTCGGCGTCGACCTCGACGCCGCGCTCGCGGAGCGCCAGGGCGGCCGGTTCGAACGGCCGCTCGGCCACGGGGAACCCCCCCTGAAAAGCGTTCACGATCGCGCGGTCGAGCGGGGTCAACTCCGCGTCCACCGTCTTCATGTGCGACCTTCAGGGCGAGGGGCAGTTAAGCGTCTCGTCCCGATTCTCACCGATCGGAAACCGGTCCCTCTCGCTCACTCGTCGTCGCGGACGGTCGTCGCCCGGTCGACGTGTTCGAGCGTCTCGACCGCGTCGACGACCGCCGCCTGGTCGATGTCGGCCTCGTAGTAGAAGACGAGGTCGAACGTCCCCTCTCGAAGGAGTTGCTGACACTCCCAGACGAACGCGTCGTCCTCGAGCGTGAGGCCCTGGAACTGGTTCGACGCGAACTCCGTGGTGTCGTTGCCCGCGTAGATGTACGACTCGCCCTTGCCGGCGTGGTCGGCGATGATCTCGTTGAGTTCGACGGTGAGTTCGTGCATCTCGAGGTCTTCGTCTCCCCCCAGGGCCGTGTGGACGATGAGCCCGACGAGTTCGATGTCGCCGGGTTCGATGAGCGCCCTCGTCCGCCGATAGAGGTCCTCGTCGTAGACGTCTGCCATACGCTCGACTCGGTGAGACGGGCATTTACTGGTGACGATACCGCCCCGCGTCGTGTTCGTTCTGGAACACAAGACACATATCGACGGCGGAAAGAAGGGCGACCAATGTTGCGATGGGTCCGGAGGCAGATACAGCAGGCGTACGTCCGCCACCTCGACCGGGCCATCGAGGACGGACCCACCCACGTCGCCATCATTCAGGACGGGAACCGACGCTACGCGCGGCAACAGGGCGGCGACGCGCCCGACGGTCACCGCGCCGGCGCCGAGACCACGGAGCAGGTGCTCAACTGGTGTCAGGAACTCGGTATCGAGGAGCTCACCATCTACGCCTTCTCGACCGAGAACTTCTCGCGCCCGCCCGCGGAGCGCGAGCCCCTGTTCGATCTCATCGAGGCGAAACTGTACGAGTTGGCCGACGCCGACCGCGTCCACGACAACGGGATGCGAATCCGCGCCGTCGGCGAGATCGACCGGCTCCCCGACCGGCTCCGCGAGGCCGTCGACTACGCCGAGGCGCGCACGAAGGAGTACGACTCGTTCAACCTGAACGTCGCGCTCGCCTACGGCGGACGGGCCGAACTCCTCGGGGCCGCCCGCGACGTCCTCCGGTCGGTCGCCGACGGCGACCTCTCGGCGAGCGACGTGAACGTCGACGCCATCGACGCGCGCCTCGCGGGCCAGCCCGTGCGGGACGTCGACCTCATTATTCGAACCGGCGGCGACGAGCGCACCTCGAACTTCCTGCCGTGGCACGCCAACGGCAACGAGGCGGCGGTGTTCTTCTGCGCGCCGTACTGGCCGGAGTTCTCGAAACCCGACTTCCTCCGCGCGATTCGGACGTACGAGTCCCGCGAGGAGTCGTGGCGGCACACCCGGACGGAGCGTGCGGTGGCCCTCGTGCGGGCAGTCGCCGAGACGGAGTTGGTCGAAGCGCGGACCGTCTCCGCCCGACTGCGCGAACAGCTCTCTTCGACCGCGGCCCGCGAACTCAACGCCGAACTCGAACGCCAGCGCGACGAACCGGCCTCCGCGGACTGAGCGTTCGTTCGCCGCGCGCGTTCTCGTCTGTCTCTCCGAGTCCGAGACGAGCCCGCTACTCTATCGCGAACCGGAGGATTGCCCCGACAGCGCCCTCCTCTTCGAGACGCTGATGCGAGTCGACGTCCGTCGGCACGACGACGAACTCGCCACCTTGCTCGACCGTCCGTCGCTCCAACGCACGGAGCGTCTCCGCGGCCAGCGACTCGGAGGCGAGCAGGGTTTCGACGGCCTCGTACTCGAGCGCCTCGTCCGTCGCATCCCGCCCGACGACGGCTTCCTCGCCCGACTCGAGTTCGGAGAAGAGTCGGCCCAGTCGGCTCTCGAGTTCCTCTCGCTCGGCCGATTGGAGGTGGTCTCTGGCCTTCTCCGCGAGTTGTTCGAGGCCCCCGTCGGAGGGCTCGGCTATCGAGAAGGCGTCGGCCAGCACGCGGTTCTGCAGACGGTGGTCGAGGTATCCCTGTTCGAGGAACTCCGTCGCGGTGACGCTGGAGCCGCCGACGAACAGCCCCTCGACGGGATCGATGTCGGCTCGGCCCGGGTTGGCGTCCTCGCGGTAGTCCTCGTCGGGGTCCTCGTCCAGAAAGACGACGCCGGCCCGCTCGGCGACCTCCTCGAAGAAGTCCCGCTGCACCGCTTCTCGGTCGCCGAGTTCACCGCTCGTCGGGTTGTCCTCGACGGTGTCGCTCTGTACGGTGGTCACGGTCTCGGTCCCCTCGCCCGAGGTCCGACCGAGGACTGCCTCCCCGTGCTCGACGATCAGGAGGCCGTACGTCGCGGTGTCGCGAGGGACCTCGAGCGGTTCGGTCTCGAACTCGTTGTCGCGCTCGAACGTGAACGTCGACACGGGTTCGGAGAGGTCGTCGAACGTGTGTACGTCGCTGTCGCCGTCGACGACGCCCGCGTAGACCGCGAGCCCGTTCTCCGGTGTTTCGTCGTAGTCGTTGAGGACTCGTCTGGTCTCCTCGAGCGCCTCCCTGGTGTGTACGGTGGCCTCGTCGCGTTCGAGTTGCTCGGCGTCGGTGTGTACCTCCTCGATTCGTCCCAGTGCGTCTTCGAGCGGCGTTTCTGGCGGGACGGTCAGCGAGACGAGATGCTGTCCGTCGGCCTCCGCGTTCGATACCCTCTCGAGCCGATTGTGAAAGTTCTCTGATGGTGACATGGATGTCGTCGGAGTGGTCTTCGCCGGGCACTTCCGGCTTCGAGTGTGAGGAACCTCTGCTTGCAAATCCGCACTCGGGTCACTCGGCGCTCAGCGCCCGAACCTCCGTCGGGCACAGCCCGACGTGCTTCGGCCTACCGGCCAAACTTCCGGAAGACTCGCTCACGCTCGTCTTCCAACGTTCCCGCGCTTCGCTGGCGCTCAGCGCCCGAACCGCCTGTTTCGGTTCTGGTAGTCCAGCACGGCCCGGAGGTAGTCCCTCCTCCGGAAGTCGCGCCAGTTGACGTCGGTGAAGTACAGTTCGGCGTAGACGGACTGCCAGATCATGAAGTCCGAGAGCCGCTCAGCCCCCGTTTTGATGACGAGGTCGGGTTCGTCGCGGAACACCAGCCGGTCCTCGATGTCCGTCTCGTCTATCTCGTCGATCAGCGCCGGGTCGACGTCGTGGCTCTCGACCGCCTCCGCGAGCGCCCGGACCGCCTCGGCGAACTCGTGTTTCCCGCCGAGGCCGACGCTCACCTGGATGGGCTCGGTCGCCGGCTCGGTGTCGCCGGGCTGTCGCACCGCGAGCGGGCGCGGGGCGTCGACCTCCAGGAGTTCCCGTTCGAGCGTCGGCACCACGGCCTCGTCGAGGACGCTCACCGAGATGGTGACGCGCTCGGCGCCGTACTCGAACGCCCACGAGAGGAACTCCTCTAAGGTCGTGTACGCCCCCTGTTCGAGCAGGTCCCGCTCGGTGATGATGACCGCGACGTGTGCCGGCGGGTCCTCGGGGTGGAGGCGGTGGCGGACGGCGAGATACCGGTCGTACAGGCCCACGACTGGGTGTCTCTATCCGGGAACTAAATCCCGTCGGGTCCGTTCGCTTCGCTCGCTCCCCCGACGACGTCCCGTTCGCTGACTCACGGCTCCGTCGGCCGCCCGTCGCGGCGCTCACACGCCCCGGTCCGTTCGTGCAAATTCGGTCGGGCCGTTCCGTGGGGTCAACACGCGCTCGACTCGCACGGCTGCCGCTCTCTCGCTGCGGTTCAGTCCGTCGAATCCACGTCGGGACCGTTAAGTGTGCGTCCGGGGAAGCAAGCGGTGTGACATCGACGCTCCGGCGGGCAGGCGGCTTCGCCGCCGTGGGCACGCTCTCGCTCGCAGCACCCGCCCTCGGCGTGGCGGCGGCCGCCCCGTTCGCGGCCATCGCGCTCCTCGCCGCCTTCGTCATCACCGACGGGCCGCTGTTCGAGCTCTTCGCCCGGCCCGGCGACCGCGAGGACGGACGCCTCAACGGGCTCGCGAGCGTCTCTCTCGCCGTGACCGGCCTCGCGCTCCTCGCGACCGTCCCCCGCGAGCCGATGCCGCTCACCGTCTTCGTCGCGACCGTCGTGGGCGTCACCTACGGTAACCTCGGCGGCCAACTCGTCACCGCCCGACGGGAGGGTCCGTTCGTCACCGTCGCCGGCTTCGCCGCCCTCGGGTTCCCCGCGGCCGTCGCCGGACAGGCCGTCGTCGCCGTCGTGGCTGACGCGGCCGATCCCTCTGCACTCGCCGACGCCGCTCCCGACTTCGTCTTCGTCGCCGCCGTGGTCACGCTCGTCGCGGCGCTCGTCCGCTCGGCGCTGTACGAACGCGACGACCCAGTCGTGCTCCTGTCGACGGGCATCCTCGCGTGGGTCTTCGGCGCGCTCGTCCCGAGCGTGGGTGCCGTCGAAATCGCGCTCGCGCTCGCCGTCACCGTCGCGCTCGGCTACGCCTCCTACGCGCTCGGGACCGCCTCGGTGACCGGGATGCTCACGGGTGTCATCCTCGGGTTGCTCACCGTCGTTCTCGGCAGTTTCGGCTGGTTCGTCGTTCTCATCGCGTTCTTCTCGGTCGGCGGTCTCTCGACGAAGTTCCGCTACGAGGAGAAACTCGACCGCGGCGTCGCCGAGGACAACGACGGTGCCCGCGGCTCGTCGAACGTGCTCGGCAACGCCGCCGTCGCGTTCGCCGCCGTCGTCGGCTTCGCCGCCGCCTCGCGGTTCTCGCTCGGAACCGCCGTGAGCGCCGCGTTCGGCTTCGCCTTCGCCGGCTCGCTCGCGGCCGCGATGAGCGACACCCTCTCCTCGGAGATCGGCGGCCTCTACGACCGCCCGCGGCTCATCACGACCCTCGAACCGGTCGCGCCCGGGACCGACGGCGGCGTCACCTGGCAGGGGGAGGTCGCCGGCGTCGTCGGTGCGGCGCTCGTCGCCGGCCTCGCGCTCCTCCTCATGCCGCTTCCGGGCCCGGCGATGCTCGTCACCGCGACGGTCGTCGCCGGCGGGGTCGCGGGCATGACCGTCGACAGCCTCCTCGGCGCGACGCTCGAAGGCGACCGCATCGGCAACGAGGCCGTCAACCTCCTCGCGACGCTCGCCGGCGCGCTCGTCAGCGGTGGCGCCGCGCTCGCCCTGCTCGTCTGACCCTTCGATAACCGATGTCCGCCCCCCACCCTCATCTCCGGCGGTTCGACACGCCCTGCCCGACGACGAGTCCCGTCTCCACGACCTGCAGAGCCACCTCGACGAGGGCGCCCCGACGCTCCTCGACGCGGCGATTTCGGGGACCTTCGGGGAGTGTCTCGTCGCCGTCGACGACTCGGATTCGGACGCCGATTCGAACTCGACTTCGGATCGGGCGGTCGGATACCTGCTCGCCGCCGCCGGCGACGGCGGCGTCCCTCCCTCCGGCGTCGCCCCCGACGACACGCTCGACGGCGACGCCCCCACGGTTCACGTCTCCGAACTCGTCGTCGCGCCCGACGCCCGCCGGCAGGGTCACGCCTCGGCGCTCCTCGCGACGCTCCTCTCCCGGCACCCCGGGGCGACCGTGACGCTCACCGTCGCCCCGGACAACGACGCGGCGCGGGCGCTCTACGAGCGGTTCGGGTTCGAGGTGTCCAGAGAACTTCCGGACTTCTTCGACGACGGCCCCGGCCTCTTACTCGTTCGCCGGTCGCGGTCCGAGTAGCTGCTCGGCGGTCCGGATGCGGACACTCACCGGGCGCTTGACGAACTCGCCGAGCGAGCGCCCGATGACGTGCTCCGTCCCGCGCTGGGCGGCCACGTCGAGGAGGCGCTGTGTCACCTCGCCGTCGACGAAGACGGCGTAAGGCGGCTCCTCGGCGTCCTTCAGGAGGTCGAACGCCTCCGCCGCCGGCCCCGACGCGACATCCCGGAACGCGTCGTCGGTCAGGCAGACCCGGCCGCTCTCGGCCGCGATGACGTCGCGCGCGACGCCCCGGAGGGTACCGATGTCGCCGTCGTCGGCTCCCTCCGCGGCCGTCTCGTCGTCGCTCTCGGCGTCGTCTTCCGCGGTCGACGCCCGCTCGTCGTCCGTGGCGCTCGCCTCGTCGTCCGATCCGGGCTCGACCGGTTCGGGAGTGGCGGACGACGCTGTCGGCTCCTCCGGGTTCGACCTCATGACCGTCCCGGCCCCGTCGGTCTCGGCGACGGCCGTCGTCGACCCGTCGTCGGAGTCGGTGTCCGTCCCGGTTCGCGTTTCGGTGTCTTCCTCTCCCTCTCCGTCTCCGGACGGTTCCGTCCCCTGACCGTCCGTCTGCTCGGTCGTGGAGTCGTCCGCGGCGGTGTCGACGACCGCGTCGGCCACGTCGTCGCCTCCCGCCGCGAAAGTCTCGTAGGGGACCTTGTCGCGGAGCGCCGACATCACCGCCCCGCGGTCGAGGTCTTCGACCGACGTCGACTCCGGGGCGAACGCGACGTAGTCGACGTTGCCCACCTGCACGAGTTCGCGCAGGATGAGTTCGCCGCCGCGGTCCCCGTCGAGGAAGGCCGTCACGGTGCGGCGCTGGGTGAGGTCCGCAACGGCGTCGGGGACGTTCGTCCCCTCGACGGCGATGGCGTTCTTGATACCGTACTTGAGGAGGGTGATGACGTCCGACCGCCCCTCGACGACGACGATGGCGTCGGAGTCGACGACGTTGGGACCGGCGGGCAGCCCCTCGTACTCGGTGATGTCCTCGACGCGGACGCTCTCGCGTACCTCGTCGAGAATTTCCGTCGAGGTCATGATCGACTCGCTGAACGACTCCGCGAGGAGCTCTTTCGCCCGCTCGACGACCTCCCGCCGTTTGGCCTCGCGGACGTCCTCGATGTCGGTGACGCGGACCTCCGACCGACAGGGGCCCACCCTCGTGATGGTTTCGAGCGAGGCGGCGAGGATGGATGTCTCGACGCGGTCGAGGCTCGTCGCGATGGTGATGTGGCCGAACGACTGCCCGCCCTCGCTGTCGATTTCGACGTCGATCCGGCCGACCTTCGACGCCTGCTGGAGGTCTCTGAGGTCCAACTCGTCGCCGAGTAAGCCCTCCGTCTGTCCGAAGATGGCCCCGACGACGTCGCTCCGCTCGACGATACCGTCCGCCGTGATGGCCGCGTGAATGAGATATTTGGATGTGTCGTCCATGGATACTGTCGCGTGGTGAAGGTGCCCTCCGCGTGAGGGCGATGATGGTGATGAGGTCGCGGGCGTCTCCGCGACTGAGTTCCCACTAGCCGCTCGGCGTGGAAATACCTATCGTGGTCCCGACGACGCCCCGAGCGCGGGTTACGAGAGCCCGAGCCAGTCGCCCGCCGCACGCACCGTTCGGTCGGGGTCCCTCGGGTCGTCGTGCTCGAAGACGACCCACTCGACGTCAGCCTTCCGGGCGGCCGCGAGGACGCCCGCCAGGTCGACGTCGCCGGCGCCGAGGTCGACGGGAACGCCACCCCGCGGAGCCGAGTCGTCGACGCGGACGTCCTTCAGATGGACGACGGGCATCCGCTCGCCGAACCGGTCGACGAGCGAGACCGGGTCGGCTCCGGCGGCCGTCGCCCAGCCGACGTCCAGTTCGAATCCGAGTGTCGTGGTCGCGCCGACGCATCGCTCGAACGTCCCCGCCTCGAACTCGAACTCGTGGTTGTGATACAGCAGTCGACCGCCCGCGTCCGCGACCCGGGCGGCGAGCGCGTCGAGTCGCGCCGCGGTCTCGCCGACGCGTGCCGGTGCGAACGCTTCCTCCTCGACGATGGGGACGACGAGGGTGTCGGTCCCGACCCCACGGACCCGGTCGAGCACCGTACTCGCGTCCGCTTCGAGCGTCTCGACGTCCACGTGGGCCGCCGCGACGTCGAGACCGAGGTCGGCGAATCCGTCCGGGGGGTCCACGCCGACGAGTTCGACGCCGTCGAAGCCCGCGTCGACGACTGGCCGGCACCGATCCACCGGGGAGAGCGACCGGAGGGTGTACAGCTGTGTCGCGTACTGCATACGCGCCGGTCGTCCACGGGGGACAAAAAGCGTCGCCATCGGCCCGGTCTGCCGTCCCGCTCGACCGCCGGCGGACCGGCGTCGCTCACGATGAACTATTCACGCCACCCAAACGAGGACTATGAAGGAAATTTCTCTTCGATATGCGACTACGAATCACAAATAGCAACCTTTAGGTTCGACTGTCGGCTATCTTCCCCTGTATGAGCCGAACCAGAACGGATTACCTCTGGATACCCGTCTTCGCCCTGCTCGTCGTCGGGGCGATTCCGTGGTTCCTGTGGGGCGACGCGACAGTCGTCGCCGGACTCCCGCTGTGGCTGTGGTGGCACATCGGCTGGATGGTGCTCGCCGCGTGCGCCTTCGCGCTGTTCACCCGCGGTGCGTGGGACCGCGGGATGGGGGTGCGACATGGCTGACCTCGGTCTCTCGCTCGGCATCGTCGGGGCGTACCTCGTCCTCGCGCTGGCCGTCGGCCTGCTCGCGTACCGACTGACGGGCAACGAGGCCGAGGACTACTACCTCGCCTCGCGCTCGATGGGGACCGTCGTCCTCCTCTTTACGACGTTCGCGACGCTCCTCTCGGCCTTCACTTTCTTCGGCGGGCCGAACCTGGCGTACGGGGCCGGTCCCGAGTGGATTCTCGTGATGGGCCTCATGGACGGCGTCCTCTTCGCCATCCTGTGGTACGTCGTCGGCTACAAGCAGTGGCTCGTCGGCAAGGCGTTCGGCTACGTCACGCTCGGCGAGATGCTCGGCGACCGCTTCGGGTCCACGAGTCTCAGAGCGCTGGTCGCGGGCGTCTCGCTGTTCTGGCTCTTCCCGTACGTGATGCTCCAGCAGGTCGGTGGCGGGCAGGCGCTCGTCGGTCTCACCGACGGGGCGGTCCCCTACTGGGCCGGCGCGGCGCTCATCACGGCCTTCATGATCGTCTACGTCGTCGTCGCCGGCCTCCGGGGCGTGGCGTGGACCGACACGCTTCAGGGCGTGTTCATGCTCGGCATCGTCTGGGTCGCCGCGGCGTGGGTCGTCACGAGCGTCGGCGGCCTCTCGGCGGTCGGCGCGCAACTGGCGACCGAGAGACCCGAGTTCATCGCTCTGGGCGGTGGGCTGTACTCGGCGCAGTGGATGATTTCGAGCGCCGTCACCATCGCGTTCGGGGTCACGATGTTCCCGCAGATCAACCAGCGCTTCTTCGTCGCGAAGGACGACCGCGTGCTGAAGCGTTCGTTCGCGCTGTGGCCCGTTCTGGTGCTTCTCCTCTTCGTCCCCGCCTTCCTCCTGGGGTCGTGGGCCGCCGGCCTCGGCGTGACGGTACCGGAGGGAGGAAACGTCATCCCCGCGCTCCTGAACGAGTACACGCCCGCGTGGTTCGCGGCGCTCGTCATCGCCGGCGCGATGGCCGCGATGATGTCCTCTTCGGATTCGATGCTCCTCTCGGGGTCGTCGTACCTCACCAGGGACCTCTACCGCCCGCTGGTGAACCCCACGGCCTCGGAGACGAGGGAGGGCTGGGTCGCCCGCCTCGGCGTCGTCGCCTTCGCCCTCGTATCGTTCGTCGCGTCGCTCTTCGTCGCCGGCGGTGGTGGCGGCGGATTCGACCTCCTCGTCAGCATCGGAGACACCGCCTTCGGCGGCTACGCTCAACTCGCCCTGCCCGTCATGGTCGCGCTCTACTGGGCGCGGACCACCCGGTTGGGGATGATCGCCGGCGTCCTCGGCGGACAGGTGTTCTACCTCGCACACGTCTTCGTGTCGCTCCCGACCACCTACCTCGGGTGGGACTTCGCTCTCTACGGGATGGTCCTCTCCCTGCTCCTCACGGTGGGCGTCTCGCTCGTGACGACGGCCGCACCCGAGGAGAACGCGACGCGCTTCACCGACAGCGACGCGCTTCGGGCGGACTGACCGCTCTCCCCTCGCCGCTCCGCTCGTCCTCGGCCGGTAACTAAATGCCGTCACCGAGAGTGGTTTCCCCATGGAGTCGATTCCCGAGGACGTCCACGACCTGTTCGAGAAAGCCACCTTCGCGCACTTCGCGACGATGACGCCGACGGGCTATCCGCACGTCACGCCCGTCTGGGTCGACTACGACGACGAGACGGGCCACCTCATGGTCAACACCGAGCGCGAGCGGCGCAAGACGAAGAACGTCGAGGGTAACCCGAAGGTGGGCGCGAGCATGGTCGACCCCGACAATCCCTATCGGTTCCTCTCCGTCTTCGGCGACGTCGACGATATCACGACCGAGGGCGCCCGCGAGCACATCGACGTCCTCGCCCAGCGGTACATGGGCGAAGACGAGTATCCGAACCCCATCCAGTCCGAGCGGGTCATCCTCAGAATCGCCCCGAAGCGCGTCTTCAGCGGACCGTGACCGTACGGTCACCACCGGCCGTGGCGCTTCCAACTCCGTCGTTTTAGCGCTCAGAACACAACGTCTGTCGGTCGTTTCGGCGGTTCGGTTCGAAGTGCCTTTGTCGCTCGCGCCGAACTATCGAATATGAACGAATCGGGCTTCTCGGGCCTGCTCGACCAAGAGACGCTCGCGGCGCGCGTCGACGGCGGCGACGCGCCCGACTGGGTCGCCGCCCACTGGACCTCGTTCCGCGACGGCCTTCTGGGGGAGCGGAACGGGTCGCCGTTCCCCTGCTTCTTCGGCGTCGAGTCGGTCGAGAGGGGGTGGCCGCTCTACTCGACCGTGGAGTCGGTCACCGACAAGGACGCGCTTCTCACCTTCCGCGACACCCTCCTGGAGTACCTGTCCACGTACGACGACCACGCGCCCAGCGCGTCGTTCGTCGTCTTCTTCAAGCCCGACGGGGCCGAGTCGGAAGCGGAGTACCACGAGCGCCTCTGGCACGTCCTGCAGTTCCTCCACGTCCACGACCCCGAACCGTGGCCCGCCGACCTGCCGGTAGAACCCGAAGACCCCCACTGGGAGTTCTGTTTCGGCGGCGAGCCGATGTTCCCGACCTGCCGCGCGCCCTTCTACGAGCGACGAAAGAGCCGGTACTGTCCCGTCGGTCTCGAAATCACGTTCCAGCCCCGTCGACTGTTCGACGGCATCACCCACGACACCGACGCCGGTGCACGAGCGAGAGACGTCATTCAGGGCCGTCTCTCCGACTACGACGGCGTCTGCCCCCACGCCGACCTCGGCGACTGGGGCGTCGAGGGCGACCGCGAGTGGGTCCAGTACATGCTCTCCGAAGACGAGTCGCAGTTCCCCGACGAGTGCCCGCTGACGGTCTCCCGCGAGCACCCGAAGGCCGTCTCGACGCCGCTCGACTCGGGGCCGAAGACGGCGGCGGACTGAGCCATGTCGCCCGACCTTCCCTCCAATCCCGTCCTGCTCCTCGTCGACCTCCAGACGGGCTTCGACGAACCCGGGTGGGGCGAGCGGAACAACCCCCTGGCGGAAGAAAACGCCGCGCGACTCTTAGCGGCGTGGCGCTCGCAGGGCCTCCCCGTCGCGCACGTCCGCCACGACTCCACCGAACCCGACTCCCCCCTCAGAGGTGACGCCCCGGGCTTCGCGTGGATGCCCGAGTTCGAACCCCGCGAAGGCGAGCAGGCGTACGTCAAGAACGTCAACAGCGCCTTCATCGGAACCGGGCTGGAGGCGTGGCTCCGCGAGCACGAGTACGAGACGGTGGTCGTCGTCGGCCTCACCACCGACCACTGCGTGTCGACGACGACCCGGATGGCCGAGAACCTGGGTTTCTCTCCCCTCGTCGTCTCGGACGCGACGGCGACGCACGACCGCACACTCGGGGACGAGGTGTTCGACGCCGAGACGGTGCACAGGACGGCGCTGGCGCACCTGTCGGGGGAGTTCGCGGACGTGGTGACCACCGAGGAGGTGCTGGCGGCGCTCGGTGAGACGTGAGGACTCAGCGATAGCCGGAGCGGTTGGCGTGACGCTCGCGGCTCCGTCCGCGAGCACACGCGAGGTCTTCGCGAGTGAAACGAGCGAAGGCTCGAAGCGACGGAGTCGCTTCGGTGGATGAAGCGGCCGAACGAGCGAAGCGAGCGAGGGCGCGAATCGGCTGGGGAGGCTCGTGGCGTCAGCGCCCCGGCGACCGCGCGGCGCTGTGCTCCCCGCCCGGTCTGTCGGTCGTCTCCACCCGTCGGATCACGCGCGCCTCGGCTTCGAGCGAACAGACGAACAGACGTCGTCAGCGGTCGCTCCCCGCCACGAGTGCGACGTTCCCCGACACGTCCCTGAGCACCTCGACGAGCGCGCCGTCGTCCAGGGCGACGCAGACGGTCCCGTACCGCGCCAGCGTCTCCGGAAGCGCGTCGGCCGACACCGCCGTGACCTCGAAGTCGTCGGTGTCGACACCAGCAGCGGCCACGAGTTCGGTGACGGCCGCCGCGTCGACTCTCGCCTCCCCGCCGTCGGTCGACCTGACGGTCAGCAGCGTCGGCGTGGTCCCGTCGACCGCCGCGAACTCGGCGACGCGACGTGCGACCGCCACGGCCTGCGAGTCGGACCCGGCGAGTCCCACCGGCGTTCCGACGTCCTCCCTGAGTGCGACGAGGACGACGTCGCACGGCGCCGACTCGACCACGGACTCGATGGTCGGGCCGAGAACCGGTCCCGTGCCGTCGAACTCCCCGCTCCACCCCAGCACGACCTCTGCGGCCGCCTCCTCGTCGAGGGCATTCAGGAGGGCCGCTCCGGTGTCGGGCGCGACGACGGCGCGGGTCCGGAGTCGGACGCCCACCTCCTCGGCTATCTCCCGGGCCGCGGCGAGCAGGTCGCGCTGGTGGTCCAGTCGGTCGGCCTCGACGTTCTGCAGGGGAGAGGGGTGTTCGACGTGGACGACGTTGACCGCGACGAGTTCGGGTTCGCCGGCGTCGGCGTTCGCCCGTGCGCTGGCCGCGGCGAGTCGAATCAGCCCCCGCTGGGTCTCGGGGTTCGCGATGGGGACGACGACCCGGTAGGGGTTCGCGGGCTTCGGTCGAATCGCGTCGCGGAGCAGGCCCTCACCGACGACGCGGCTCCGGGCGTAGACGGCGTACCAGACGACCCCGACGAGGACGATGCCCGACCCGACGAGGACGATGACGGGCGCCATCTGCGAGACGACGACGAGCGACGAGACGACGCCCAGCACGGGGACCAGCGGGTACAGCGGGCGCGGGAGGGTGAAGGAGGGGTCGTACTCGTCGGGGTCGGCGCGGCGGAACACGACGAGCGAGACGTGGACGAGCGAGTAGGCGACGAGGAAGCTGAAGCTCGCCGCCTCGGCGAGCAACGAGATGATGGCGTCGACGCCGAGGCCGACCGAGACGAGGAGCGCGATCACCCCGCCGGTGACGAGAATCGCCCGGTGGGGGGTGAAAAAGCGCGGGTGGCTCGTGTTCAGCCACTCGCTCACGATACCGTCGCGTCCCATGGCGTAGACGACGCGCGAGGCGGCGAGCACGGAGGAGTTCGAGCTCGAAATAGCGGCGACGATGGCGGCGAACACGATGGCGACCGCACCGATCGGACCCAGGTACACCGTGATGACGTCGGCGACCGGAATCGGCGAGGCGGCCAGGACGTCGACCGCGAGCACGCCGGTGCTGACGAGCATGACGAGCACGTAGAGGAGCGTCACCAGCACCACCGAGAGGATCATCGACAGCGGGATGATGCGACTGGGGTTTTTGATCTCGCCGGCGACGGTCGCGATGATCTCGAAGCCGAGAAAGGAGATGAACACGATGCCGGTCGTCGCGACGACACCCCTCGCCCCCGTGGGGGCGAACGGCTCGAGGTTCGCCGGGTCGATGAAGAAGACGCCGACGGCGACGAAAACGAGGATGACCGCGGTCTCCGCCCCGATCATGACGTTCTGGAGCGAACTGGACTCCTCGGTCCCGTAGTAGTTGACCCCGACGAGCAGCGTGAGCCCCACCAGTCCCAGGCCGACGACGAAGGCGCGCCCGTCGAGGAACGGAATCGGCTCGACGATGTACTGCCCGAAGCCGATCATGTAGAAGGCGCTCGCGAACATCAGTCCCGTCCACATCCCCCAGCCGACGACGCTCCCGAAGAGGCTCCCCAGTGCGCGGTTGACGTAGTGGTAGCTCCCCCGGCGATGGGCATCCCGGTCGCCAGTTCCGACAGCGAGAGCGCCGCGAACAGCGCGACGAGCCCCGCGAGCGCGTAGGAAATAGCGCTCGCCGGCCCGGCGTTCTGCGCCGCGATGCCGGGGAGGATGAAGATTCCCGCCCCGATCATCGTTCCGCCTCCCAGGGTCATCGCCTCGAGGAATCCCAGCGTTCGCTCCAGTTCACCGCCGTCGACGCTCATCGGGTCGCCCCGCTGTCGGCGTGCGGAGTGAGACTCACGTGACGTCCCTCACGATGAGCGCCGGCCGGTCGACGTCGTCGACGATGCGAGAGAGCACGTCGCCGATGATGCGCTCGGCCAGCGACGGCTCCGTCTCGCCGAGAACGACGAGGTCGTACTCGCCCCCGAGTGCGACGATTTCGGTCGACGGGTCGCCCGTCTCACCCAGTCGCCAGTCCACCCGTTCCTCGTCGACACCGTAGTCGACGAGGCGGTCGACGGCGCCCTGGAGGAGGAACTCCCCCTGGCTCGGGTCCGCACCCTCGGCCACCGAGTGAAAGAGCGTCGCCGTCGCACCGCTCGCGTCGAGTAGGCCGGCGACGACCGAGACGATGCGTTCGAGGTTCACGTCGCCCCGGAGCGGGACGAGCACCCGCTCGATGGTGTCGACGCGTTCGGCCGAAAGCACCGCGTCGCAGTCGTACTGGTCGGCGACGCGGTCGATGGTCGCCTCGCGGTCGTGCGTGAAGACGAGCACCTCCGTCAGGTCCGGTCGTCCCTCCGCGATGTCTCGGAGCTTCGCCTCCGCGTCGGCCTCGTACTCGTCTCTGATGAGCGCCGGTTCGGCCTGCCGGGGAACCGGGAAGTACCCCAAGAGTACCACCCGACTCGGGCCGAGCAGGTCGATGATGCCCAGTGGTGGCGTCTCCGTGCCCGAGATGTCGACCGGTACGAGGACGGTTAGCTCGTCGATGGGTGGCATGGGGGTCGGTACGAGTACTCTGCCAACAGTTGTCAATGCTTCGTCGGGTGAGTGACTCGATAGCCGAAGCGGTGGTGCGCGCTGGTGCGACTTCTGTCGCGTCCCCGTGAGCCACGCGAGCGGGAAGCCGCGAGACCGCAGGTCTCGCCAGTTCGAACTCGTGCGAGGGACGAGCGGCCGAACGAGCGAAGCGAGTGAAGGCGCGAATCGGCCGGTGAGGTCTCCGTGAGCGAGCATGCGAGCGAACGAACGGCTCGAAGCGGCGGAGCCGCTTCGGTGGCGTGGCTTCAGCGCCCTGGCGACCGCCGCGTCGCCACGGTTACGGGAAGTCGTCCCGTGCTCTGACGACGAGGTCGACCATGTGGTCGCCGCCGCTCGCCCAGTTGTCGCTGGTCGTCTGTGCGCTCTGGACGCTCACGACCCGGGGCCAGTCCTCGCCGCTCCACCACGCGAAGAACGGTCCTCCGGACTGTCCCGGCCAGACGTCTCCACGGTGCAACGCCCGCATATGTGTCTCGCTGTCGCCGTCCAGCGCGATGTCGCGCTCGTACGACGGGCGCTCGCCCGACGCGAGGTCGCCCGGATAGCCGATGTGCCGCCAGTAGGGCTCGTCGTCCCACGACGTCGAGTACCGACGCGACCCCATCCACCCCGTCAGGTTCCCCATCCGCTGGTTGAGGACGACGACGACGTAGTCGTGTCTGCTCTCCGATGGGTGAGAGATTCCGTCGCTCCCGTCCACCTTCGTGCCCTCCCAGTACACCCAGGTCCCCCAGGCGACCCCGAACGGTTCGCTCCCGTCGAAGTACGAGGGCGTGAACTTCACCCATCCGGCGGTTCCGTCGGCGTTCCACTGGATCGCGTGGCTGACGGTCAGGACGTGTCGCGGCCCGATCATCACCCCACTCGCGTAGCCTCCCGGTGTGTCGATCCGCCCGACGGTACACCACGGGAAGGCAGTGTCGTTGAACGTGTACCGATCCTCGGGCGAGAACACGGTCGTCGGTTCCGCGACGTCCTCGTCGAGGTCGTCGAGCGGCACGTGAATCCGTGGCTTCGCTTCGAGTCTCTCCGGCAGTCGCTTCGGAACCAGACGGAGCGGCCGGTGGTCCGGCAGGAAGCCGGGATACCCGCGAACCGGTTCTTCGCGCTCGAAGTCCACCATCTCGAGTTTGGGGGACGGTCCGAATCGGTGCTCGCCCAACCCAGCGTGACGAAGTCCGACCTCGAACTCGTACCGACCCTTCTTGTCGGGTGAGAGGCGGCCGTCGTCCAGCCGTCGGGCTGTCACATCGCGGATTTCGACCTGTGGTGTGGCGATGCTGGACAACAGGTCACTCAGGTCCAGAGACACCGTATCGGGATCGACCAGCGGCTCTCGTGGCTCGACCGTGTCGAGGAGTTCCTTCTGGTCGAGCGGTGGTTCGGCTGTACGCGGTGGCGGCCGCCGGTATCGGTCGTCGTCTTTCTCCCCGTGGTCGTCGTGGTCGTGGTCGTGATCGTCGGTCATTATATGTCAAATGTTAACACGACTATCCCGGGTATAAGTGTTGTTCAGATAACATGATACGTTCACACCGGAGGTCGGTGTGCGGTCACGGCCTACGCCTGAACGTCCGATGAGGGTTCTCTGCCCCGACGAGCGCACGACTCTTCACCTCCTGTATCGAACCCGCCGAAACGACGCACGCCACTTAAGGACACCTCGGAACTACTCCTCTCACATGCAGACGCACATCGTCCCGGTGGGGTTCGACTACGACCGCCTCATCGCGCCGCTCATCCGGGACCAGTTCGACGTCGACCGCGTCGTCCTCCTCGAAGGGGCCGTCGGGAGCGAGGCGAACGTCGAGTACTCGCGTCACCTCTCGAAGAAACTGGAGAAGGATTTCAAGAACCTCCTCGGTGCTGAAACCAGCCGAGTGATCGTCGACGACGTCTACGACTACGACGCGGCGTTCGAGCAGGCGTACGACCTCATCAACGCCGAACTCGACACCGGCGCGGAGGTGTGGGTGAACGTCAGCGCCATGCCTCGTCCCGTCTCCTTCGCCTTCGCCACCGCCGCCCACTCCATCATGGTCGAACGGCAAGAGGACCGCGACAGAATCCACACCTACTACACGGCCCCCGAGAAGTACCTCGAAACCGAACTCGCCGAGGAACTCCGCGCGGGGCGGGACCTCCTCGCCGAACTGCTCGACGCGGCCGAGGAAGCCGACGCGTCGACCGCGAGCGACGCCGACGGGACCACGAGCGTCGACGTCAGCGCCGACCGCGAGCGACTCGAAGCCCGACTCGACGCCGCGTCGAACCTGTTAGAGGAGTTCGACGAGCGCGGCACGACCATCGGCGCGAAGCGCATCGGGGAGAACCACATCGTCGAACTCCCGGTCGCGTCCTTTTCGAACGTCAAGCCGTTCGAGGAGGTCATCCTGTTCAAACTCGGCGAGCGCGGCGTCTTCGAGTCCGTCTCCGAGTTGGCCGAAGCGCTGGCGAAGGAACTGAACGAGGAGTACACCGACTCCTTCCGGTCGAAAGTCATCTACAACGTCGACCGCCTCGGTCCCGGCGGGAAGGGCTACATCGAACAGGAAGAACACGGGAAGTCCTATCGAACCCGACTGTCGCGCATCGGCGAACTGTGGGTGCGCGCGCACACCGACCGGGCCTGATTCTCCGCTCGTCCCTCGCCTCTCTCTCCCGTCCGCTCCTCAGAAGCCCAGTCCGACCGGGTCGCCGGGTTCGAGCGGACTCGCCGGCAGGTCGTCCGGAATCTGAGGTTCGTTGTAGACGCCCGGGGCGACGTCGTTCGGTCCCCCCGGATAGCACAGCGACGCGAGCGTCTGGATGTGCGACCGACCGACGTCGAGTTCGAACTGCCCCCCGCCGTACAGCTGTATTCCGTGCTCCTCGGCGTACGCCAGCGTCTCGAACAGCGACTCGACGGTGCCGAACCGCGAGGGCTTGATGTTCAGCCAGTTCGGCGGGTACGGCAGCGCCTCCACGGAGTCGACGCCCGTGATGGGGTAGTCCCACGAGAGGCGGTCCCTGTGCAACTCGACGATGTCTTCGGTCTCTGAAACGAGCGCCGGGTCCTCGACGACGGCGTCGGGGAACCCCTCGAAGACGAGTCGGTAGAGGTCGGCGTCGGGTTCGGTGTCGACCTCTGTCCCCTCGTACTGGCCCTTGATGTCGAGGATTCGCACCGCGTCGGTCGCGGCCAGCGCGTCGACGAGTTCGGCCGTCCACTCGGAGGTGGGGTCGAGTTTGAACTCGGCGTCGGGGACGCGGTCGAGGACGGCGTCGACTCGGTCGGTCGTCGGCGGTTCGCCCAGGCGCGTGGAGGCGACGAACCGAACGGGGTCGTAGCTCCGGCCGAGGAGGGAGCCGAGGCTCTCGCCGGCCTGTCTGAGCGCGAGGTCGAGTCCCGCGGATTCCAGCCCCCACCGGCGGTAGTGGTGTGCCGTGTCGCGCTCGGGCTCTTTCGTCGGGAAGAGGTCGACGTCGTCCAGTCGGTCGGAGAACGACTCGAAGGTGTACTCGCCGGCGAGGTCGTATCCGCCCTCTTCCCACGACGCCGCGAGCGCGTCGTGGTCCTCCGTGTCGTACGTCACGTCCTCGCCGCGGCCCGTCTCGCCCTCGCCCGAGAGGTGGAACGTCGTCGACTTCCGGACGAACCCGCTGGAGGTGTCGCGCTCCTGCTGGCTGTAGTCGACCGACTCGACGGTGAGTGAGAGGTCGGCGACGCGTGAGAACTCCATGTCCCTCGTAGCCCGGGTGCGGGCTTAAAACGTCAGGTAACCGTCGGGTTACTGCGCGGAATCGAAGCGACGTGGGCTCTCCAGAGCGAGGCTCACTACGCGGATTCGGACGCTCACCGCACGGATTCGAGCAGTTTCACCCGCGTCGACAGCGCGAGGAACGTCGCCGCGAGCGTCAGCACCACGGCACCGGCGGCGGCGAGTTCGTGCGCCGGGGAGACGTGCTGGACGACCTGATTCGAGATGGGTTCGGCCGGGACGAGCGTGTGGTGGGGGGTCCCCACCAGGGGAACGAAGTAGTCGACGAGGTCGTTGAAGCCGTACCAGACGACGGCGACGAGGACTGCCTTGATCGGGAAGTCCGAGAACCGGTGGATGACGAACGCCTCGACGACCATGGCGAGGTGGCTCCAGAAGAGGAAGTTGTACATCGCCGGGTGGAGGTACGAGAAGTCCTCTGCGAACACGAGGAGGACGTACGGCGTCCACGCGCCGAGTTTGAGACAGCCGAAGAAGGCCAGCGCGTTGAGGTACTCGTTCGTCCGCCCGAGGTACCACGAGCCGAACGCGAGCGCGATGAAGAGCGTCGCCACGGGCGAGTCGGGGACGAACGGCCACATCACCGTCGGTTCGATGGAGAACTGGTAGCGGTAGTACCAGAAACCGAACGCCGTCCCGACGAGGTTGGTGAGGACGACGAGCGGAACGAGGTTGAGTCCGAGGTTCTCCACGCGCCGAGGGAGGGGAGCGAGCCATCGGGGGAGGTCCGCGGGGGCGGGGAGGCCGTCGCCGTCGAACAGTTCGGCGAGGCGACGTCGAGCCGTAGCCATGACCCACCGAAAGGAGGGGGGTGACAAAGCGGTGGCGGTCCCATACGGTCGTCGTGCCCTCCGTGACCCCGAGACGACGAGGGGGCGCGCCAGTCGGCGTCGAGTCCGGTCGCGATTCCCCCGCGTCGTTTCCCGCCGTCGGGCGTCTCACCCGACCGACAGCCCCGAAAGCACGGCTTAAGTGCGTCCGGTCCAAGCGTCCGGTATGGCTGATGAGACCGATCTGACGGAGCTTCGACGCGGGACCGATCTGGTCAAGCGCGGGTTCGCCCAGATGCAGAAAGGGGGCGTCATCATGGACGTGGTGAACGCCGAGCAGGCCCGCATCGCCGAGGAGGCCGGTGCCGTCGCGGTCATGGCGCTGGAGGCCGTCCCCGCCGACATCCGCAAGCGCGGCGGCGTCTCGCGCATGCCCGACCCGGAGAAGGTGTCGGAGATCATCGACGCCGTCTCCATCCCTGTGATGGGCAAGGCCCGAATCGGCCACTACACCGAGGCGCAGATCCTCGAAGCGCTCGGGGTCGACATGGTCGACGAGAGCGAGGTCCTGACGCCGGCGGACAACGAGTACCACATCGACAAGCGCGACTTCACCGCGCCGTTCGTCTGCGGTGCGCGCGACCTTCCCGAGGCGCTCCGCCGTATCGACGAGGGCGCGGCGATGATCCGCACGAAGGGCGAGGCCGGCACCGGCGACGTGAACCAGGCGGTCACCCACCAGCGGACCATCAAACACCAGATCCGCTCGCTCATCGGGATGCAGCACGACGAGCGCGAGAAGTGGGCCCGCGAGCACGAGGCGCCCGCGGACCTCGTGCACGAGACGTCCGAGATGGGACGGCTCCCGGTCGTGAACTTCGCCGCCGGCGGCATTGCGACGCCCGCCGACGCCGCGCTCATGATGTACCACGAGTGCGACGGCATCTTCGTCGGTTCGGGCATCTTCGGCGCGGAGAACCCCGAGGCGATGGGCCGAGCGGTCGTCGAGGCCGTCAACAACTGGGACGACCCCGAGGCGCTCGCGGAGATATCCGCGAACATCGGCAAGGGGATGAAGGGCGAATCGAACGTCGACATGCCCGACGAGGAGAAACTACAGGGCCGCGGCGTCTAGTCGCGTCTCGTTTTGTCCGAGGACGACGCCGACTGCGACGTGTCCGTTCTGCTCCGCGAGGCTGTCGCCTCCACGACTCCTGCCGAGGGGGCCGCCCACGCCGAGCGCCTGCTCGGACACACGCTCTCCGACGCCGACGTGGACCCGGTGGCTCGGTATCTCGCGTGCGCCGAGGCGATCACGACTGCCCCGGACCGCGACCCGGCCTGGCTCCCGTGGCTCGTCGGCGACGCGCTCGCCCGCACCGTCCGAACCGTCGACTCCCCCTTCGGCGACCGCGACGCACAGGTCGCCGTCGTCGCCCGGGTCACGGCGCTCGCGGTTCACCACCGTCGACGCGAACTGGACGCGCTCGACGTGGCCGGCGACGACCTGTTCGAGCGCATCGTTACCGGCGTCCGGACGGTCGAACACGACGACAGACCGTTCTTCGAACGGGTCGTCCGCGAGACGGCCACGCTGCTCGACGAGGAGGACGTCGGTGGTTCGGCCGTCCTCGACTGGCAGGACGCGTTCGACGACGTGTGATGCCGCTCTCCGCTCTCTTCGTCTCTCTCCGCTCTCCGCTCTCTTCGTCTCTCTATTCCCCCGCACGGCCGAGGTCCGTCACGTCGACGACGGGCGGTCCCTCTCCGCGCGGTGACAAGACACATAATCCGGGCCGGCGAATCCCGGCTATGGGACTCTCGTTCGCGAACTACTGGGACGAACTCGAACCGGCCGCGCTCATCATCGTCGGTTTCGTCCTCTTCGTCATCCCGAACCGGCGACCTCTACCCTCGGAATCGGCCTCATGCTCCTCGGCATCGCCTGGTGGTTCTACGAGTGGGGCCGGCCGTAACGGGAAAAAACGTCGGAGAGGCGGACCGGCGCAGTTGACGGACTATGCGCCTGGGGCGGAGACGACCGGGGTCGGGTCGTCACCGCCGTTGAGGATGCGGTCGACGATCTCGCCGAAGTCCGGCTTCTCCTCGTCCTCTGTGGGTTCGTCCGACGGGTAGTGCGGTGCGATGGGCATCGTGAGCCACTCCGCACCCTCGGGGTTGTGGTTTGTCGGCAATAATGGTTGGGACTCGGTACGCGACGTGCGCTTCTCGGTGGCTGGCTGGGAGTTCGCCGTTAGAGACGACGGAACACGCAGGTGGTCACCTGCCGACCGCAACACAGCGGGGCGGTGGCGCGTGGCGTCGCGCCGGTTCGTCGGCGCGACCCGCGCGCGAGGGGCGAGCGAACGGCGTGAGCGAGTCGTCTGGGGAGGACGTGGCCTCATCGCGCCCGTGCACCGCGCGGTCTTGGTGCCGCTCGAAGCTCCTGTCGAACACACACCGGTGGCTCCGACACGAGACCCACAGCCACGCACGGCACACGTCGCTCCCACCCGGTCCCACACCTACTCCAGCACCTCGGCACCGCGACCGATGCGCGTCTGGTACGCGCGGGCGTCGATGCCCACCTCGGAGAAGGCGTCGACCATCGCCCCCGCCACGGCCCGGCGGTCCCCGTCGTGACAGGCGGCGATGACCGAGGGGCCGGCACCCGAGACGGTCACGCCGGTCGCACCGGCGTCGAACGCGGCGGTCCGGACCTGGGTGTACCCCGAGATGAGTCCCGCCCGGGCGGGCGTGACGATTTCGTCGGTCATCCCCTCGCCGACCAGGTCGGGGTCCGACCGGCACATCCCCACGGTGAGCGTGGCGGCGTGGCCGACGGTGTCGACGAGGTCGGTCATGTCGGCCGTCGAGGGGACGACCGCCGCGCGTCGCGCGTCGAGACGGCGATTTCCGGCAGACAGGCCACCAGCGGGATGTCGGCGTCGACGGACGTGATGCCGCCGCCCGAGGCGATGGTGAACCCGCCCAGAAGCGAGGGCGCGACGTTGTCGGCGTGCGGTTCGCCCGAGACCACCGCCTCGCCCTTGGCCGCGACGGGGACCAGTTCCTCCCGCGTGAGTCCCCTGTCGTACAGTTCGTTCAGCGCGAGGGCGGCCGCCGCCGCCGAGGCCGCCGACGACCCCAGCCCCGACGAGGGACGGACGCCCTTGTTGATGTGAATGTGCGCCGGGGCGTCGAGCGCCTCGGCGACGGCACCGACGGTGTTGCCGTCGGGGTCGGTCGGGATGTACGTCGCGCCGACGCCGGTCACCTCGATGGCCGTCTCGTCGGCCTTCTCGACGCGGACGACGTCGGCGGGACGGTCGAGGGCGACGCCGAACACGTCGAAGCCACTCCCGAGGTTCGCGCTCGTCGCGGGGGCCCTGACCGACAGCATGCCCCGACTTTTACGAACAGCGAGTAAAAAGGTAGCGAAGCGAGGGTCCGACCGAGAGGCGCGTGGGCGGTCGATTCGAGCCGTCTCACGGACGCTCGGCCGGGCAGAGCGCGCTTGGCTCGAACCGCGGTACGGTCCGTTGTGCCCGTGTCCCGGTCGTCGCCGGGGGCGGCGACAGTCGGTACCGACGCACAACAGGCCGTAGGAACCACAAAGTCCTAACACCTCTACCTCGAAGCCCGGGCAATGAAACACGTCGTCGGCGGGGGCATCGCCGGTCTCGCCGCCGCCTATCGCCTGCAACGACAGGGTCACGACGTCCACGTCTTCGAGGCCTCCCACGATCTGGGGGGCCTCGCCGCGACGTACGAAACCGCTGGTGACCGAATCGAACAGTTCTACCACCACCTCTCCAAGTCCGAGGAGACTATCGTCGACCTCGCCGCGGAACTCGGCGTCGACGACCGCCTCGAGTGGCTCGTGGGGAAGAACGCCTACTACGTCGACGGCGTCGTCCACCCGCTCGACACTCCCTGGGAAATCCTCGCGTACCCTCACCTGTCGCTGTACGACAAATTCAGGCTCGGAATGCTCACGCTCGGAGCCGACTTCCGGGAGCTTCCCCCCAGATTCGACTCCTACGAGTCGCTCGAAGCGTACGAGGACGTCCCCATCCGCGAGTTCGTCGTCGACCACACGACTGAGGGGGTGTACGAGAACTTCTTCGAGCCGCTGCTCGACGCGAAGTTCGGCTCGCGGAAGGAAGAGGTGAGCGCGGCCTGGCTCCTAGGGCGGATCAAGTTCCGCGGCGAGCGCGACCTGCTCCGCGGCGAAATCCTGGGCTACTTCGACGGCGGGTTCGCGCCGTTCATCGACGCCCTCGTCGACGCGGTCGGCCGGGAGAACATCACGACGGGCGCGCGCGTCACCGACCTCGCGCTCGACGACGGGGCCGTCTCCACGCTGACCGCCGAGCGCGGCGGCGCGAGCGAAACGCACGACACCGAGGGCGTCGTCGTCGCGGCGATGCCGAACGTCCTCGAAGCGCTCTGCGGCTACGAGTGCGACATCGACTTTCAGGGGGCGGTGTGTGCGGTCGTCACGATGGACGCTCCCCTGACGGACACCTACTGGCTGAACATCGCTCACGACGCGCCGTTCGGCGCGCTCATCGAGCACACCAACTTCGTGTCTCCCGACAGATACGGCGGCCAGCACCTCCTCTACGTCGCGAGCTACATCCAGTCGTCCGACGAACCGCTGTGGCAGGCCTCCGACGAGGAAATCGAAGAGCAGTGGCTCTCCCACCTCGAAGAGATGTTCCCCGACTTCTCTCGCGACTCGGTGACCCGGTTCCGCCTCGCGCGCAACCCCCGCGCCGCGCCCGTCTACGAGCGCGGCTACCTCGAAAAGGTCGTCCCGTACGACCTGAGCGAGGTGGCCGAGGGGCTGTACTACGCGGGGATGGCCTCGCGCGCGCAGTACCCCGAGCGTTCGTTGAACGGCGGCATCGTCGCCGGCTTCGAGTGCGCCGACCGCATCGACACGAAGGGGAACGCGGACCGGTCCGGCCGCGCAGTCGACGAGGTGGCTGGGGAGGGCGAGGGCGACCGGGTCGTGACCGGCGGGGAGACGTAGCCACCGGGACGCCGGGGCGACCACCTCGCGGTGACGGTCACGCGGCGTTGACAGTCCGGTTGTGGTGTCACAGAATACACAAGCCCCGGGCTGTTAGCCGGGGGCTGCATGAGCGATCACGAACACGACCGGACGGAGTCGAACGGCCAGGACGACACCGACCTCGAAGTCGACCGGGAGACCGGAGCGGCGACCATCGTCTACGACCACCCCGAGGAGGGGACGGTCGAGGAGACGGTCGCGAACGAACAGATCGTCTACGTCCAGGACCACTGGGCGTTCACCTCGGGGACGGACGACGACGGAAACGACCTGGTACGACGAGTGCCGCACACGCGCGTCCACTACGTCGAGCGGAGCGTCGAGGAGTTCGAAGAGGAGATCAAGAGCATCCGTCGTCGCGTGGAGTCCATCGCGGACGAGGTCCGTCAGAAGCTCCCGGTCAGCCTCGGACAGGGAGAGGGACGCGGACGGACGAGAGGCGGCGGTTCGGACGAGGTCCACCGAACGTCGCCGCAGTCGATCGCCGTCGAGGACGCCCCGGACGACGACGAAACGGACGGGGACACGAGCACCGACCGATAAGGGTCGGGCGTCTCGCCGGTCGGAGTCGTGAGTCGAGGGGCGGCCGTCTCGACAATCGAAAAACCGGCTCAGTCCGCTTTCGCGTCGTCGGCGTCCTCGGACTCCACGTCCTGCATTCCCGGCGCGGCGGTGACGTCCACCTCGTCGTCGTCGGGGGTGACGGCGTCGCCGACGTGGAGGTTCCCCTCCTCGTCCTCGACGTAGACGTCGTCGGCGAAGCCGCCCTCGGCGTGGGGGTGTTCGGGCGCGTCGAGCTTTTCGGGGGTCGAGGGCGCGCTCGGGATGGTCCGCGTCCGGAAGTCGCCGAGGGGGTCGTCGATGGTAATCGAGTACGCGCCGAAGAAGTCCTCGTAGCGCTCGTAGTGCGCTTCGAGTTCGTCGGCGGGGAACTCCATCATCTCGGTCCAGCCGTGGTTGTAGAAGTCGAAGTTGGCTTGGACGTGGGTCACCTCGCGCGCTTCGGCCTCGGTGAACCCGGCGTCGAGCGCGGCGACGTAGGTGTCGAACGTGCAGTGGAAGAACGCGGCCATGTGCGCCTCGCGCTCCTCGCGACGGCCCTCGTCGGCCTTCCGACCGAAGACGTCGACGTGGAGGTCGACGAGTTTGTCGCGGGCGATGTCGCCGACGACGGGCGTGGTGAGTGCCTTCTTCGCCGCCCAGTGACGGAGGTTCTGGCGGATCTTCATCTCGTCCGGAGGTTGGAGCGAACTCGGGTAAGGGTTGCGGCCCGGATTCGCCTCGTCCGCTCGTCGGAACGGCGAGCGAACGCAGGGGAGCGTCGGGCCGGAGGCTCCGCCACACGACGCCGGGTCGCAACAGCGCCGTCGGCGGTTCCTCCAGGAAGAGGGCGCGCCCCGGTGCGACCCGCAGCACCGGGTCGGTGTGTGCCTGCCGGGTCAGGCGCTCGAAGTAGCGGTTGAACAGGTCGGTTCCGGGGGTTTCGCTCCGGTCGTCTCCTCGCCGCGTTCGTCGCGGAACGTCACCCCAATCACTCGTTCTGTCCCCGCCCCCGTCGAGAAAAGGCGCTCACCGAACCCCGAAGAAGTTCTCGAAGTCGCGCGCGACCGGTTCGTCAAGCAACGGGTCCCGGTTTGGGGCGTACCGGTCGATAGCTACCAGTGTCGTGACCTGTAGTCACACTAGCCGTAACACGTTGTATCACTGAACTTACTGAACGAGGTTCACCGCTCGCCGCTCGCGTCGACGCGCCACGAGGACGGCTCGTCCGTTCGGTTGAACTGATTCTCGCGGATGATGCGCGGATAGCAATCCACATTAACCCCGAACTACAACGTCCCGAATATGACCCAGTCGTATGTGATCATCGGCGACGGCATCGCGGGCTCGTCCGCGGCCGAGACGCTCCGTGAGGAGGCGCCAGACGCCGATGTCACCGTCATCACAGACGAGGGCGAGGCCCTGTACAACCGGATCCTCATCAAGGAGTTCGCGAAGGGCAAACTCCCCGAGGCCCCCATCTCCATCCACTCGGACTCGTGGTACGAGGACCGCGACATCGACCTGCGTCTGAACACGGTCGTCACGAACGTCGACCCCGACGCGCACACCCTCTCGACCCACGAAGGGGAGGAGATCGAGTACGACAAACTCCTCGTCGCCACCGGCGGCACGCCGACCCAGTTACCGGTCGAGAACTCCGACGCCGAGGGCATCCACCACTTCTGGACGTTTCAGGACGCCCGCGCGATCCGCGAACACGCCGAGAACTCCGATACCGGCGTCGTCGTCGGTGCCGGTCTCCTCGGCATCGACCTCGCCGCCATCTGCGCCGCCCAGGGGATCGACGCGCACTACCTGATGCGCGGCGAGTGCTGGTGGCGCTACGCGCTGTCGCCCGACGGTGCCGAGATCATCCACGACGCCCTCGACGAGCGCGGCGTCACCCCCGTCTTCGGCTCCGGCGTCGACCGCTTCGAGACCGACGACGAGGGACACGTCGTCTCGACGGTCGACCCCAACGGCGACACCTACGACTCGGACTTCGTCGGCATCGCCATCGGCCTCGACTTCAACGCCGAACTCCTCCAGAACACCGAGGTGGAGTGCGATGACGGCATCGTCGTCGACGAGTTCATGCAGACGAACGACCCGGACATCTTCGCCGCCGGCGACATCACGCAGTTCCACGACGTCATCCTCGGCGAGCGAACCCAGAACGGCGCGTGGGGCTCCGCCAAAGAGCAGGGCACCATCGCCGCGAAGAACATGGTCGACTCCGGCTCCGAGGAGTTCCGCTGGGTCTCTTCGTACTCCATCACGCACTTCGACTTCCCGTTCCTCTCGTTCGGCCACCCGACACTCGGCGACGACGAGGCCGAGATGAAGTACGAGGACAACACCTGGCGCCGCATCACGTTCAAGGACGGCAAGATCATCGGCGGCGTCCTCGTCGGTGACCTCTCCCCGCAGTCGGCGTACAAGAAGCTGATGCGCGAAGAGCGCGTCGTCTCGGACCAGAAAGACGTTCTCCTCGAGAAGCGCGTCGACCTCGAGAAGGTCGCGCCGGCACAGCAGTAAGTCCGAACCGCCGACACCGTTCGCCGCCTCCCGCCGCCTCGTTCCGTCGTCACCGTTTCCGTTCTCGACGACCCGTCAGCCTCCGACCCGTCCGTGTCGTCCGACAGTCACTGCCGGGATAATACTTATCACACACCGTGTTTTGTGATAACATATGTCACGCTCTGCTGGGCCGACGCTCGACGGGCAAGTCACGCTCGTCCCAACCTCGCAAGTAACCGCAAGCGACGACGTCCGCCACTTCGACCAGTTGACGGCGCGGGCGAAGCGGGCCGTCATCGCCGCCGCTGACGACCGGCCGAGCGCCGTCTCCGCCCCGTCGCTCGCGGCGGTCGACGTCGTCGTCTTCACCGACTACTACCGCGTCGAGTAGCTCCCTGTCCGGAAGCGAAGCCGTTTTTCGCCGGGGGGCGTTTCAGTGAGTATGGATGGCGGTGATTCGGGCGGGACGATGACGCTCGCCTTCGAGTTGGACGCGCTCAAAGCGCTCTCAGACCCGACGGCGGCGTTCTCCGACGCCCGCCAGTGGACCAAGTACGTCGGCGTCGTGAGCGAACAGCCGACGTACGTCGTGACGAACTACACCCGGAAACACCGCATCAGGCAGGACTTCTTCTCGGGTCCGCGCGGGGTCGTCGAGAGCCTCGAGAACGTCAAACGACAGTTCGACACCGACCGGCACGTCTACGTCGGCACCGGGGAGGAAGACCGTGCGGCCGCCGAGGAGACGGGGTGGGAGTACCTCCCGGTCGAGCAGGCCGCCGCGGCCGCCGACTGGCCGCTCGGCGACGAGGAACCGGAAGAAGACCCGTTCGAGGACGACGGCCGAGACGACTGGCCGTAGGCGCGTCGCGCGCGTGGCGGTCGGAGGCGGTCTGAACTCACGCCCCGAGCGCGTCGGTCGTCGGCCGCGTGTTCGCAGGCCCCGACTCGGTTCCGTCGCGTAACTGAACGAACGCGTCGGAGAGCACGGCCAACAGGTAGATGGTCGAGACGACGTTCACCATCCCGACGGCGAGGCTCACGAGTCCGCTCACGCCCGTGCCGAGGACGGCTCCGAGCGCGAATCCGAGCGTGAAGTTCACGGCGAACGTCGCGACGAACACCACCGCGAGGAGGACGAGCACGAGGAGGAACACCCGAATCCGGTTCCCCCTCGTGAGCCGCCAGCTCCGGCGCATCGCCGTGAGGAAGTTCACGTTCTCGACGGCGATGTACTGCACCATGAACAGGAAGCCGATGTACGCCAAGATCCCCGGGACGACGAGCAGGAGCGTCCCGAGGAGGACGGCGAGCCCGAAGACGACGCCGCCGACGGCGACGTTCGCCACCGCGAAGCCCATCCGGTCGGTCAGGAACCGCCGGGGGACCCGGTCGTGGACGCCGGCGACGAACGTCCGGACGGCGACCACGGTGACGACGGCCGCCGCGAGCAGCGTGACGACGACCAGCGCGCCCGCGACGGCGCCCGGGATGGGGAGCGTCACGAGCCCCGTCGTGGCGGTCGCGGGGTCGGCACCCGGCGGAACCAGTCCGGCGAAGAGCGGCTGAATCAGGGTGTTGAAGCTCAGTTGGTAGACGAGCATCACCGCCGCGTACGCGACGAGGACGACGAGGCCGGCACGACTCAGGACGTGACCGGCCCCGCGTTTCAGGGCAGTTCCGAGTTGGAGGGACATACACGCTGAATTTCACGACGGCCTGATAAAATATTGTCGGTCCAGTGATGTGTTGTGGCGGAACGGTGAGGATTCGGCTCATCGAAAGCCATAATCGAACCCGGTCCTTGGCTCCGGTAATGAGTCACCAGCTGCCCGACGTGCAGGCGACGCGGCCCGACGTCACCGTGGGGTTGAGTCAGGTCGGTGTGACCGGCGTCGAGAAACTCGTGAAGATCGCCCGCAACGGGAAGCGGCCGCTCGTCCTGATGGCGGAGTTCGAGGTGTTCGTCGACCTCCCGAGCGGGCGGAAGGGCATCGACATGAGCCGGAACATGCAGGTCATCGACGAAGTCCTCGAAGAGGCCGTCTCCGAGCCCGCCTACCGGGTCGAGGACGTCTGCGGCGACGCCGCCGAACGCCTCCTCGCGAAGCACGACTACACCTCCACCGCGGAGGTCCACATGGAGGCCGAACTCATCCTCAAGGAGGACACGCCCGAGAGCGGCCTCGCGACGCAGTCGAGCGTCGACATCATCGCCTCGGCCACCGCGACCGAGGAGGGGACCCGCGAGGAGATCGGTGCCCGGGTCGTGGGGATGACGGTCTGTCCCTGCTCACAGGGGATGTCCGCCTCCCGCGCCCGCGACACTCTGCTCGACCTCGGCGTCGACGAGGAGACGACCGAGGAGTTCCTCGACGCGGTCCCTCAGCCCGGTCACTCACAGCGCGGGCACGCCACGCTCACCGTGACGAGCGACGGGTCGCCCGACGTCGACCTCATCGACATCGTCGACATCGCGCGGGACTCGATGAGCGCGCGCATCTACAACCTCGCGAAGCGTCCCGACGAGGACCACATGACCTACCACGCCCACGCGAACGCGAAGTTCGTCGAGGACTGCGTCCGGTCGCTGGCCGAGCAGACGGTCGAGATGTTCGACCACCTCCCGGACGACGCGGTGGTCCACATGAAGCAGTCGAACGACGAGTCCATCCACCAGCACAACGCCCACGCCGAGCGCGAGTTGACGATGGCGCAACTGCGTGAGGAACTCGACGCGTAACCCGAGTCCGGTTCGGTTCTATCCGGTCGGGTCTGTGGGACTTCTCGGCCGGTTATAGCAGGGTGTTACGTTACGACTCCGTCCCCCATCGAGTCAGTCGATGTCGGGAGGATCAAACCGCGGCTACCGGATCGGTGGTGAGGTCGAGTGTGTCCACGACGACCTCTCGTACCTCGGTCAGATGGGACGGACCTCGATGTACGTCTGCGGACGATGTGGCGGGGTTCTCACCCGCCGTACAGCGTGACCGGTGCCACTCGGAACGAACCAAACGGTGTCGCCGGCGCTGCGCTCCGGACCGATAACTCGGTCCGACGGTTCCGACCCGTCGGACGGACGGCCGGACGTTTCACCCTCGTCCGCGGAGAGCCTGATATAGACGGCTCTGGATACACTATCCACGGGAGAGACGAACAAGACGAACACACGATGACGTACCACATCTTCGGCTACGAAGTCGAACTGGCGGAGACGCGGATCGCCGAGTCGCAGTCGACCGTTCGGGAGCAACTCGCAGCGTACGAGCGTGGGGACCGACGTCGGTTCGATCTGGAGATCACACTCCCCGACGGTTTCACCGGGGAGGTACACACGGCTCTCCAGGCGATTCCGTACGGCGAGACTCGCACCTACGGGCAGGTCGCCGAGCGGGTGGGAACGGCTCCGATCGCCGTCGGACAGGCGTGTGCGCGGAACCCGCTCCCTCTCGTCGTCCCCTGTCACCGGGTTGTCGGCTCGGACTCCCTGCGCGGGTATATGTATCCCGGTCTCCAAGAACGGCTGTTGGAGCTCGAACGAGCACACGTCGTCGAATGAGTCGTCACTGACCACCGCCACAACATGTCGAATCAGGAGCCACTCCAGGGTCTCGACCGGGCGCTTCGCCTCTCGCTACGGGTGTGGCATCCGGACTGCTGGGTCATCGAACTGACGGGCCGACTCGATTTCGGACTGATCGGGTACGGCACGCGCACCCGACCGGACGGTCGGACGACGACGCTCTATACGATCTACGCGAACACCGAGCAACAGCTCTCGGCCGCAGTCGCGGCGATCCGCGACCATCCACAGGTGTACATCGTCTCGGAGGTGAACCAGACACCCCGTCGAGAGTCGGGAGCGGTCCCTGGAAACGCGACGAGAGGTCTCCTCGTCGACCACGACGGGACGACGCAAATCAGCGACGAGTTCACCTCCCGAGGCTTCGTGCACGCCGAACCCGTCGACGGGAACAACGGGTTCGAGTACTGGACCCTCCTCACCAATCACGGCCGGTCGGAGGTCCAGCCGCTTCTCGACGAGATCTGTGCGAACGTCGGCGCCGAGATCACCGTACTCGGGTTCGGGGAGGCGTCGTGGGGGACGGGACTGGGAGGACTGCCGCTCCACCGACTCACCCGACGGCAACACGAGGTGTTCCGACTCGCTCGTCAGAACGGGTACTACGCGGTCCCCCGACGGATCTCCGCGGAGGAGCTAGCAGCCGAACTCGGCATCACGGCGTCGACGCTACACGAACACCTCCACAAGGTGGAGGCGACGCTCCTCGGTGGCTGACGTCGAGACACGTCGATTCGTCGCTCCGCCGCTCCTTCGCTTTTGCCCGCTCTCCCGGGCGTTTCGCGGAGAGCGTCGGTGAGCAGAGCACGACTCGGTCACGAGTGAGGCTGCCGTGACGGGCCGCGGTAGCAAGTAGTTTAATCGATGGACTGAGCGGCGAGTGGGGATTTGTCGGTGCAGATGTGACGAGTGGGAATTCGTCGGTGCAGATGTGGTGAGATGCGAGACGACCGGTCGTACACGGGCGCGGTGAACCGCAGCCTCGGACCTCCCCACCCGGTCGCTCGCGCCCGGAGGCGCGAGCAGGCCCTCGCGCGCTCACTCACTCACATCCGTTCGCTCGCTCGTCGCGCGCCGACCGCCACGACGTGGGGCGGTGTCGCGTGACGGCTGTGGCTCCGCCCGCGACCAAAACGCGCGAGGTCTTCACAAGCCGGGCGGAACCGGCGGTTCCGCTGGGAGCCGGCGCACAGCGGCGACGAAGTCGCTCCGGTGGTGTGGCTCCCCCGCGCCCGTTGTCTCAAGTCTCGTCTATCAGCATCTCCTCCTCCCGTGCCCGTTTCGATACCTCGGCTACGTTCGGCGACCACTCCTGCTACCGTGCGAGGGTTTCATGGGGCTCTCACCGCGACGAGGGTTCCGCGCAGTTCACAGCGACAACGGCTCGGCGTCGACCCACTGTTCGTCGAACGTCCGCTTCAGGTTCGAGGCGAACTCCGGGTCCGTGAGCGCGATGAGCGCGAACGCCTGCGTCGGATCGAGCGGGTTTGGCACGTCGATACAGACCTCGACGTCGTCGATGAGGTGAAACGACCCCGAGATGGCGTCGTCGACCCGCGCCTCGAAGGCCTCGCTCGTCACCAGCCGGTCGTGGTAATCGTCCCAGACCGTCTCCGGGACGTAGTCCACGAGGTCCGGGGAGAGGAGCAACGACACCTCGACGCCGCGGGCGAGCGCCCGGTCGAGTCGGTCGACGACCTGCTGACTCACCCGTCCGATGTCGAACTGCGGCGAGGGCGTCCCGATGACCATGACGAGCCGCTGATCGGCGGCCGCCAGCCGCTCGACGAGGAGTTCCGCGCTGTCCTCGGGTCCGACCGCCGCGGTCCAGAACTGCTCGTCGGTCGGCCGGTGTGCGTCGAGTTCGGTCGACAGTTCGGAGACGATGGACTCGTACTGCCGCGCCTTCCGGTCCAGTTCGGCCTTCTTGTCGTCGAGGAGTCGTTCGAGCCCCGTCTCCGGCTCGACGCCGACGTACTTTTTCGGTCGGCTCGACGCCTGACTCCGGACGAGCCCGAGTTGTTCGAGGCCGTTGAGGACGTCGTACACCCGCCCCATCGGGACGTCGCTCGCCCGCGAGAGCTCTTTGGCCGTCGCCGGACCGAGACGAAGCAGGGCTCTGTACGACCGGGCCTCGTACTCGGACAGCCCGAGGTCGCGCAGCGTCGCCATGTTCGCACACGCGCTTCGTCGGATAAAAACGCGTCGACGGTTCATGACGCTTCGCTCGGAAATCACCGAGACATGGGCGAAAAACCCGTCTATCCGGTCACTGAAGCTCCGAAACCGCCGACATCAACTCGTCCGGCGTTGTCGCCGTCCGCCGTTCGTCGCCGACGCGAACGGTCGCGTGGCCGTCCGCACAGGGGACGACCACCTTCTCGTGGTCGGCGACCCGGAGCGCCGCCCGGTGGAGGTCACTCTCCGGTGGGGCCTCGACGACGAGGTCGGGCCGGCAGAGTCGCGCCGCGACCGACCCGTAGCCGGCGACCTGGATGCCGATGCGCTCTCGCGCCCCGGCGAACGCCGCGACGGTGTCGTGGGCCACCTCCCGGTACCGCTCTTCGCCCGTGAGCGCCGCGAGGTCCAGACAGACCGCCGCGAGTTCGACGTTGTCGTCGATGGGGCGGAGCGGGCGGTCGACGAGGCCGGCACCCCTCGCGGGGCCGTCGCGGAACGAACCTTCGTCGTGCAGGGTGTCGATGGCGTGGTCGACGACGGCCCGTGCGGTTTCGACGCCCTCCCCCAGCACCTGTTCGGCCCGGCAGAAGGCGGCCGCGACCCGCGCCTGGTCGGAGAGGAGGCCGCGCTCGCCCGTCTCGTCGCCGTCGCGGTAGCGTGTCACGATGCCGTCCTCGACGAGGGTCGTTCGGAGGTGGTCGAGGACCCGTTCGGCGGACGCGCGCACCGTCTCGTCGTCCGTGTACGCGGCGAGCGTGAGGAACGCCTCCGCCGCGAGGCCGTTCTCACCGGCGTAGACGGTCAGGTCGCGCCGTGGCGGAGCCGCGGTGGCTCGTTCCCCCGCGGGGAGGTCGTAGTAGTCCGATTCCTCGGCCGGACCGAGGCTGCCGCCGACGGCCTGGCCCGTCCAGAGGTCGTCGGTCAGGAAGTCGACGGTCGACCGCGCCGTCTCACGGTAGGAGTCGTCGCCGGTGTAGAGGTAGCCGTTCGCGTACGCGCGGACCAGCGCCGCGTTCGTCGCCAGTAGCTTCTCCCGCTCGACGTCGCTCCAGTCCCTCGACGTCGCGTAGCGGAAGAAGCCGCCGTCGACCTCGTCGAACAGGTTGCGCTCGAGGACGTCGAGCGTCGACAGCGCCTGGTGTCGCTCGCGCTTGAGCGCGAACTCGATTGTGTGGGGGAGGGGGAACTTCGCCTCCCGACCCCACCCGCCGAAGTCGTGGTCGTACTGGACCTCCAGTTGGCCGGCGAGGTGCTCCTCGATGGCCGTCGTCACCTCCCCCGCCGGCGTGGGGTCGCCGGCCAGCGCACGCGGGACGCTCCCGGCGTCCGCGCCCCGTTCGTCCCAGGTCTCGCGCATCCGGTCCAGCACCTGCTTCATCCCGTCCGGTCCGAGATACGTCGTTCCCGTGAGCACCCGTCCGTCGGGGGTGCAGAACACCGTCGACGGGAAGCCGCCCATGTTGTACCGCTCGCGCACGCGGGGATGCCGGTCGACGTCGACGCGAACCGGCACGTAGCTGTCCCTGATGACCGCGGCGACGCGCGGTTCCGCGTACGTCTCGCGGTCCATCTCGTGGCAGGCGCTGCACCACGTGGCGGTCAGCGAGAGGAGCACGGGGAGGTCGCGCTCGCGCGCCTCCGCGAAGCTCTCCTCACCCCACTCGCGCCAGTCGACGCCGACCCGTGGCGTCTCCGTGCCCTCGTCGTTCATGCTCGCGGCTGGGTGACGGAGCGGTAAAGCCCCTCGGGATTCGCCGTGGCTCGGGGTCGCTCGGTCACCCGCACTCGCGCCCGGGTCGCGCGACACCGCGTGCCACCGTCCCGTCGACCGCAACGACGACTGTACCGGGTGTGACCCACAACACTCTCACCCTCTGCGAGTGATTCACCCCTCATGCCCTCGCTCTCGAACACGACCGCGCTCGTCACCGGTGCCTCCCGCGGCGTCGGCCGCGGCATCGCCCTCGCGCTCGGCGACGCGGGCGCGACGGTGTACGTCACCGGTCGCAGCGTCGACGCCGACCGCACCGACGACCTGCCCGGGACCGTCGACGAGACAGCCGAGGCGATCACGGAACGCGGCGGCCGCGGTATCGCCGTCCAGTGCGACCACACCGACGACCAGCAGGTCGAAGCCCTGTTCGACCGCATCGACCGGGACCGCGACCGCGGGGAGGTTGGCGCGCTGGACCTGCTCGTCAACAACGTCTGGGGCGGCTACGAGGGCTACGGCGAGTCGTTCGACGACCCGTTCTGGGAGCAGTCGGTCGAGACGTGGGACCGCATGTTCGACGCCGGCGTCCGCGCGCACTTCACCGCCTCGCGGCTCGCCGTCCCCCGACTACTCGATGCGGTCGAGTCGAACGGTGGGCTCGTCGTCACTGTCTCCTCGGGCCACGGCGGTCGCTACCGGGGGAACGTCCCGTACGACGTCTCCAAGACCGCGACCGAACGACTCACGAGGGCGATGGCGTACGACCTCCGCGACGCCCCTGTCTCCACCGTCGCCGTCCAGCCGGGATTCACGCGGACCGAACGCGTCCTCGACGCTATCGGCGACGACCCCGAGGCGCTGGCCGAGACCGAGTCGCCGCTGTACACGGGACGGGCCGTGGTCGCACTCGCGGCCGACTCCAGGGTGGCGGAGAAATCCGGCGGCGTCTTCCGCGTCGGCGAACTCGCCCGCGAGTACGGCTTCACCGACGTCGACGGTTCTCAGCCCGCGCCGTTCGACCTCCCGGGCGACCCGCTTTGATCTCTCCGACGCCGAGCGCAGTGCAGAAAGGCTATGCGTCCCCACCAGCAAACTCGGGGCATGCCGCGTACGCGCTGGCTCATCGCGTCCCTCCTGCTCATTCCGCTGTCAGACGCGCTGTTGCTCGTGGTCGTCTCGGACTTCATCGGGTGGAAAGCCACCGTCGCGCTCGTCGTGTTGACGGGTCTCGTCGGGATGCTCTTGGTCCGCGCCGAGGGTCGACACACTCTCCGAACGCTCCAGCGGAAGGTCCAGACCGGCGACCTCCCGACGAACGAACTGATGGACGGCGCGCTGCTCATCGCGGCCGGCGCGTTCTTGCTCACGCCGGGGCTCGTCACCGACACCATCGGCTTCCTCCTCGCCGTGCCGGTGACGCGCTACCCCATCAGAGAGGTACTCAAACGGTTCGTCGTCAAGCCGTACCTCGACAAGCGGATGGAGGGATTCGTCTCCGGGAACGTCTGGACGGCCGGCTTCCCACAGGAGGAGTTCGGCGGGCCCGGTGGTCCGGGCGGGTCGTCCGGTTCGGGTCAATCTGGAGACTTCGTCGACGTCGACGGCGGCACCGTGAACGACGACAACCGGTGACAGCGCGGTGTTGAAAGGAAACCCTTAAACAAACCAGCGCGCAACGACAGAATGCGCTCACCTGGGCCAATAGCTCAGTCAGGTTGAGCGCTCGGCTGATAACCGGGAGGTCCGCGGTTCAAATCCGCGTTGGCCCACCTCCAAAACGGACGGTCTCTGGCCGTCCCGGATGGGTGGGGAACAACTCCCCAGCCACCTAATCTCGGTGCTTCTACGCTTCTGAGGCACCCCTCTGCGATGGTACGTCGAACAGAGTTTTCGACGGTGGTCCACGCCGTCCAGCGATCGGTTTAGCCGAAACTGCGGACTCGTTGGCGCCGTCTCCATCTCGCCGTCGTTCCCCTCGACCGTTGCGATGAGCGACCTCTCCCCGACCCATGCACGACGCGCGACTCCCGCGTCGTAAACTCCACTTGTATTAGGTAAATTCTTATTGTGTTCGTTCGTGGCCTCCCACATGTCCACGCGACTCTCTGTCTTCGCTATCGTGGTACTCGTCGTCTCGGTGGCCGCCCCCGTCGGCGTCGGGACGGTCGCCGCGGAGACCGGCGGTTGTACGTTCCCGGTTTCGGCGACCGACGACACCGGGACGACCGTCTCGCTCTCGGAGGCCCCCGACCGCATCGTCACGCTGAACCCGAGCGCCGCACAGACCGTCTACGAGATATCGGCGTCCGACGACCCCGCCTGGGACCGCGTCGTCGGTATCTCACAGTTCGGCACGTACCTCCCCGGGGCGTCGGGGAAGACGGTCGTCGGGAACGGCCGTTCCGACGCCACCGTCGAGCAGACCATCGCGCTCGACCCGGACCTCGTCCTCGCGCCGAACACGATCACCGACGCGACCGTCCAGCAACTCCGCAGCGCGGGGCTGACCGTCTACAAGTTCCGCGACGCGGCGTCGATCGACGGGACCGCTCCGTCGGGGAGCACGACCGTCGTCGAGAAGACGCGGCTGACCGGGCGGCTCGTCGGCGAGTGCAACGGCGCGACCGACACCGCGGACACGATGGAGCGCGAACTCGACATCGTCCGCGACGCCCTCCGCGACGAGGAGCGGCCGAAGGCGCTGTACTATTTCTTCGGCTACACCGCCGGATCTGACACGTTCATCGACGAGATTCTGACCATCGGCGGCGTCGAAAACGTCGCCGCCGGCGTCGACAGCGGCTTCTTCGTCATCAACTCGGAGACGGTCATCGCCGAGAACCCCGAGTGGATCGTGCTCAACGGCGACGAGTACAGCGAGGCGCGCGTCCCCGCGGGACCGAACGGCGCGTTCGCCGAGACGACGGCAGCCGAGGAGGGCAACGCCGTCGTCCTCGACGCGAACGAGATCTCACAGCCCGCGCCCCGCGTGATGAACGCCATCCTCGACGTCGTCAAGGCCGTCCATCCCGACGCTTACAACGAAGAGATCCGTGACCGACTCGACCGTTCCGAGGAACTCGGCGGCGCGAAGCAGGTCCGAAGTACGACGCTCTCCGACGGGAACGTCCGACTCGAAGCGCGGAACCTCGGTCGCGACCGGCAGGTGAGCTTCGCCGTTCCCGCCCGAGAGAACGCCACGGCGCGACTGCACCGGCTGAACGTCTCGCTCTCGGCGCTGAACCCCTCGTTCACCGTCGACCTCCGGTATCCCGACCCGGCGGAGGGCCCGCCCGGACTGAACGGGACGTACGCGTTCTCGCGGTTCTCGCTGGAGACGAACGGGCTTCCCGAGGAGGACGTCGACAGGCTCCGCTTCCGGTTCAGCGTGAACGGCTCGGCGCTGGCCGACCGGAGCGCGGCCGCCGAAGACGTCACGCTGTACCGACACAACGGCACCGCCTGGAGCGCCCTCGACACCCGCGTCGTGAACGAGACGAACGACACCGTCGTCTTCGAGGCGACGTCGCCCGGCGCGTCGACGTTCGTCGTCGGCGTCCCCGAGACCGACGCGGCGCAGGCCGTCACCGCGACACCGTCACCCGAGCAGACGACGGCCGTGTCGGTGTCCGAACCGACGACGACGCCGGAGCAGACCACGACGCCGACGACACCCTCGACGGCGACGTCGATGGCGACGACGGACACGAGCGCGCCCGGATTCGGTATCGTCGCTGCTGTCGTCGCCGTCGCACTGACGATATTCGTCCGGCGCACACGCACACGGGAATGATATGACTGTGTTGATGAGATTGCGATGGCGGGCCTAGCATCGGCCCGAGAGATGCCGACGCGACGCCGGTCCGTGGACGACTCGGCACCGACGGTTGGGGAACGGTTTTACCATGGGCGGTCGCCCATCCGAACGGATGCGTCGTCGCCGGTTCCTCATCGCGTCGTTCTCGGCACTCGCTGGCTGTACGGCGACGGGCTACCGTGCGACCGGCCCGCGCACCCCGCCGCTCGCACCCGAAACCGAGATTTCGCCGTCCGCTTCCGTCGATCCCGTCGAGGCACGCGCACAGGCGGTCATCCGCCCGCTCAACGAGGTGTACCGGCTCGTCCGCGGCCCCCTCGGGGGCTTCGACGTCGGGGACGTCGCCCCTGAAACACTCGACGACACCGAGGAGTCGCTGGCACGCGCTCGCGAGGCACTCGGTGCGTTCTCGGGGGAGGTCGCGAACCCGCCCACCCGGTATCAGTCGCTCCCGGCGCTCGTGACCGCCCACGAGCACTTGGTCGAGGGGTTGACCGGAGCGGTCGAGTGCTGGTCCGCCCTGTCGCGGCTCGACGAGAGCGTCGACTCCCCAGCGGCGCTGCTCGACACCGCCCGTTCGGCGCGGGAGGCGTTCGTCGCCGCGGGGACAGCGCTCCGCGAGGTGGCCGATGGGAACCCGACCGTCCCTGCTGCGGTGTTCCTCACCGTCGAGCGCATGCGCGCGTTCGCGTCGACGCTCGAAACGCAGTCGACGGTCGCCGAACGGCTGGTCGACGCGAGCGGGGAGGCTCTGGAGGGGTGGACGGACTGGCGAACCGCGATGGACGCGTTCGAGCGCGACGCGTTCGAGGCGGCCCGCACGACGTTCGACGACGCCCGGGTCCACTACCGCGCCGGCGTCGATGCGCTCGACGGCGTCGAGAACACCGAGAACGTCGACGGCTCGTTCGTCGACCTCGTCGAGACGTGGGCGTGTGTCGCTCGGGCGGGCGTCGACGCGACGGCAGTTGGATTCGACGCCGTCGACGCGGCCACGGCTGGCGATGTCGCGCGCGCCGAGCGCCTCCTCGAACGGGCCGAAACCACCCGGACGCGCTGCGAATCGTGACCGAACTCGCTCCTCGACCTGTTCGGAGGGCAAAACGATGTCTGGCACAAGAGCTATACCCGATGAGCGAAACCGAAAGACAGCGATACATCTGACACCCGATATCACGCCGCGACAATCACACAAAACTTATTACAGAACCGAACTGCCGTATTCCTTGTACCCCTACCCATGGTGGCAACACCGAGTATCGTCGCTCTCCCACACGGGAGTCGGTGAGAAAGTTGCTGTCGCCGATTGCAAATTCAAACCAAACCATGACAGACAACAATAACAAAGTCCGCGCTGTTGTACTCGCAGCGCTGATGGTCCTCTCCGTCTTCGCGGGGACCGTCGCGTTCGCGGGTACAGCAAGTGCTACTCTCGTTCCTGCTAACAGTAGCATCTCACCGGCTACTGTTGAAGGTGGAACGACGAATACACACACATTTACAGTAGAAGTCAACGCAGACACGAGTGACACCACTCCTGCGGTCGTCAACATCTCGATGCCCAGCGGCGTCGACCTCTCGTCTCCCGGTGTTACGGGTGCGAGTGTTGATAACGGTGCTTCTGCCACGTTCACCAACAGTGATGTTTCGGTGAACGACGCGCAGGATTACATCAACCTCACCATCAACGACAATGGTGGTGCTGGCTCCGAGGCAGTTCGTGTTAGCTTCGACGCTGACGTCGGCGCGCCCGACGCGACGGGAAGCTTCGCCGTAAGGGCCGATGTCGACAATAACAACGACGGCACTCTCGAGAGTGACGGCGTGCAGTTCGAGACGCTCACGCTCACTACCGAGCGTTCCATCTCCTCTGGTGGTACGGTCTACCTCGGTGAGGAAGACGTCGACCTGACGTCTTTCTCGGGCGTCTCCGCCGGTAGCTCGTCTACCTTCACGGGCGTCAGCGGCGACGCCGACGGTTCGACGGCATCCGTCAACGACGGTGCCTTCGCCGACATCACGGCCGCGAACAACTTCGAGACCGGCGGCTACAACGTCTCGGGTAACTCCGACGGCCGCGCCGACTTCTTCGTCGTCGAGCCGCAGGTCACTGACCTGACGATCTACTCCGGCGCCGGTACGGGTGGCGCGGACGTCACGGACGGTTCGATCGTCACCGACACGGACACCATCACCGTCGAGGCCGACTGGAACTTCGACGAGGCCGAGAACGTCTCGATCACCATCGAGGACGAGGACGGCCTCGAGGTCCAGTCGCAGCTCACCTCGAACACCGGTCTCCTCGAGATCGGTGAGTCCGGTGGCAACGTCGAACTCTCGGACGTCGATGATCTCGACACGGGCGAGTACACCGTCACGGTCGAGGGTGAGGACGACCTCGACAGCGCGTCGCGCAGCGCGACGTTCACCATCCGCGACGAATCGCAGAGCATCTCGCTGAGCGAATCGACCGCCACGCAGGGCGACAACGTCGTCGCCACGGTCACCGGCACGCCCGGAACGTACGGTCTCCTCCGCATCGAGCAGGGTGACACCGACGACCTCGAGGCTGGCAACGCGAACGCGAGCCAGGTCTTCGCCAACACCGGCGACGTCCAGGGCCGCTTCGGCACTGACGACCTCGCTGGCGACCAGGACGAGGACTACGTCGGCGTTGTCGTCGACATGGACGACGAGGGTGAAGCGCAGGTCCGTATCCTGACGTCCGACCTCGACACGACGACGCTCGACGTCGAGTTCGTCGAGATGGACAGCGCGGACACCAACACCGGCACGCTCCAGACAGCGTTCAACGCGAGCGCTGACGACTCCGCGGAGCTGACGGTCCAGGAGCGGTCGATCAACATCTCGTCCGCCCCGAGCGTCGTCCGCATCGGTGAGGAGTTCACCGTCGAGGGAACTGCTCCCGAGTCGGACACGGTCAAGGCGTACGCGCGCATCGACCAGAACTACGTCCCGCTCGTTGACGAGGACGGCGACTTCTCCGAGGACGACGTCGACTCGAACGGCGAGTTCTCGCTCGACATCGACTCGGGTAGCAACATCAGCCTGCCCGACTCGTACCGCATCGCGGTCGTCGCCGACCCCGTCGACGACGACGGCACGGACTACCTGGCCGCCGGTAACCAGGGCGACGAGATAGACACGGACACCTACAGCGAGTTCGACACGAAGGAGACCGTCACGATCCGCACCGTCGAGGGCGACCTCACGGCGCAGGTCTCCTCGAACACGATCGCCGCGAACGTCGGTGACGAGGTCACGCTGTCGGGCACCGCGCTCGGCCAGGGTGACTCGGTCCGCGTCTACCTGATCGGTCCGCGCGGGAACTTCCTCGACGCTGCCGGCAACTCCCAGGACGCTGAGGAGATCGACATCGACGAGGAAGAGTTCGAAGAGGACTACGACGCGTTCAGCAACCGCGGTCAGTACACGTTCATCGTCGTCGGCCAGGGCCGCGACGGTGACTACGCGTCTGACTACGGCTTCGGTGGCGACGCCCTGCAGTCGGACCTCACGCCGCAGCAGGCAGTCGCGATCGTCAACGACGAGTACACGGGTGCTGGCGTTGACGACCAGATCGTCGAGCTGACGATCTCCGCGGAGAACCCGCAGCTCTCGATCGACGACTTCACCACGAACGGGCAGGTTGCCCAGGGTGAGGTCACCGTCTCGGGTACCTCGAACCGCGAGGACGGCACGACCGTCTTCGTCGAGGTCCTCGGCCAGAACGAGAACGTGATCGCCTCGGACGAGGCTGAGGTCAACGGTTCGACCGGCGAATGGTCGACCACGATCGACATGTCGGACGTCGAGACGGGCACGTACACGCTGCGTGCTGACGACGACGAGGCTTCGGCCTCGCTCGAGTTCGAGCTCGTCGAGTCGGTGAGCACGCCGACCGAGGAGCCGACGCCGACCGAAGAGCCGACCGAGGAGCCGACTGACGAGCCGACCGCGACCGAGGAGCCCACGGCGACTGAGGAGCCGGCGACCGAGGAGCCGGCGACCGAGGAGCCGGCGACGGAAACGTCGACGCCCGGCTTCGGTGTCATCGTCGCGCTCATCGCGCTCATCGCCGCGGCACTGCTCGCAGTCCGCCGCGACTAACTAACCACGACTGACCGGCGAAACCGGTCACACGGTGCGGTTTCATTTCTTCGCGACGCCACCCACCGCGAGTGGCGACGCTCCGACTGAGGACGCTGGTGTCGTCGAACGGGCCGACGTCGCTGACTCCGAGCGACCGCCCGCCCGGTTCCGCACCACTTATACAACTGTAGTTGTCCTATAGCAACCAATGTTGTATCTCCGTTCAGGTCGCTCGACACGACGCATCGCCCGCCGTTCGCCGCTCGCCACGCAAACGTGGGCTCGGACACGACGATGACGGCGCGACGGGTAGCCACCACCGTGTTCGTCCTCCTCGTCGCGGCCGCTGTCGGGGGCTTCGGCGTCACACCGGCGAGCGGCGCGGCGACCGGCGTCACCGGGGCGGCGGTCACGCCGTCGACGGTGACGACCGGCGATACGACGACGGTGTCGGTTTCGCTGACCGTCGAGGGCGTGGACGCGAGCGACGGCACGACGGGCGGGTCGGTCACGCTATCGGTCCCCGACGCCGTCGACCTCACGGACGCACGGGCGACGAACGTCGCCGTCGGACCGAACGCTTCGGGCGACTCGGGCACGGTCGACGCCGACGCCGGGACGGTCACCGTCACCTGGGACGACGACGCGGGTACGGCCGATGAGCGCCTCTCCGTCGCCGTCGACGTCGAAGACGCTGTCGTCACTCGGACGGGTGACTCCTCTGTCACCGCCGCGGTCGACGCCGACGCCACCGGCGGTGCGGAGGTGACCACTACCGTCGGCACCGTTACCGCAGTCGCCTCGGGGAGCGACCGGAGCGTCACCGGGACGCCCGCGACGCTGTATCTCGGCGAACGCGGCGTCGACCTGACGGGACTCGACGGCGTGAACCCTGCCGGAGAGTCACAGCGGCTCTACGGCGTCAGCGGCGACGCTGAAGGCAGTCCCGCTCGGGTCGCCTACACGCTCGCGGCCGACGTGACCGCCGCGAACGGGTTCGTGACCGGCGGCTACGCCGCCACGGCGTCCGGCGACACGGTGGTGAGCGTCGTCCGTCCGCGGGTGACCGAGGTCACACTGTCCCCGGGTTCGACCCCGTCGAGCGTCGACGTGGCGAACGGCTCTGTCCCCCAGAGCGTCTCACAGCTGACCGTCACCGCCGAACGCAACTTCGCGGACGCGGAGAACGCCACCGTTACCGTCGAGGACGCGGACGGCTTGGACGTCACCGCCCAGGTCACCGACTCGCCGACCATCGCGACCGGCGAAAGCGTCACGCTCGACGTCTCGGACCTCGACGCGGGGGATACGACGTGACCGTCGAGGGTGCGGACGACCTCGACAACGCCTCCCGGACGGTCTCGGTTCGGATTCGTGACGCCGAGAAGGTCGTCTCGCTCTCGCGGACGCGCGTCACTCGTGGCGAGAGCAGCGTCGTCTCGGTCGCGGGCGCGCCGGGCGAGGTCAGGTACGTCCGCGTCGCCGCCGATGCATTGGGCGAGGGGGCGGCGGTCAACACCCCGACGGCGCGTGCGGTCTTCGACGACACGGCGGCGGTCCAGACCGTCGGAGCCGACGCGGACGCGGGCGTCGTGTACGCCGTCGTCTCCCTCGACGACGACGGCCTCGCGGACCTGCGGCTCCAGACGGAACGATTCGGGACGGGGTCGGTCGACGTCGAACTCGCCGCGTCCCTCGACGGCGCGGTCGAGGACGACGCCACCCTCGACGTCCGAGAGCGCACCGTGACCGTCAGCGGGGCTCGAACGACGGTCGTCGGCGAATCCGTCACCCTCTCGGGCACGGCCGTCGAGAGCGAGCAGGTCAAACTGTACGCGGCCGTCGGCGAGTCGTACGTCCCGCTGTACGCGGAGAGCGGCCTCGCCGAGACCGACGTCGGGGGCGACGGGACGTGGGAGGTCGACGTCGACACCGCACGCGTGGTCGACATCCCGGGGACGTACCGGATTGTCGCTGTCGCCGATCCGGCGGAACAACTCGGGTCGTCGGCCGACATCGACAGCGAGACGCTCCGGATGTTCGACGTCCGTGACTCGGCCTCGCTGACGACGGTCGAGGGCGCGCTCTCGCTCTCGGCGTCGCGGACGACCATCGCCGCCACCGGCGGGGACGAGTTCACCCTCTCCGGTTCGGCGGTCGGGCAGTCCGACGAACTCCGCCTCTACCACGTCGGACCGCGAGGCGACGCGGACCTGACGCTCGTCGACGAGCGCGACGGCGCGTTCGAGCAGGAGATAGACGGCGTCGACATTCGGGGAACGCACACGTATCTGCTCGTCGGGGCCGGTCGTGACGGGGAGTACGCCCACGCCGAGGCCGAGCGTCCCGCGGTCGGGACGTTGCTCTCCGGAGACGAGACGTCGGCGGCCGCCATCGCGAAGCTCCGCGACGCCTACACCGGGGCGGGGTCGGACGATACAGTCGCCGCCGTCGAGGTCGAAGCCGTCGACGAGACGCTCTCGATTTCGACGCCCGCGGCCCAGGTCGCAGCCGAGACGGTGTCGGTCGCCGGGCGGTCGACGAACGAGGACGGGACGACGGTGTTCGTCGAACTCCGCCGGGGGGAAGAGACCGTGAGCACCGCCGAGGCGTCGGTGACGAACGGGACCTGGAACGCGACGCTCGACCTCACCGGGGTCGAACCGGGGACGTACCGACTGTCGGCAGGGACGGCCACGACCCGCGCCTCACAGGAGGTGACCGTCCGTTCGCCGGCATCGGCGTCGGGGACGGCTACGTCGAACGGGGAGCAGTCGAGCGACGGTACGACGCCTTCCTCGAACGAGGCACAGTCGCGCGCGACTGCGACGACCACCGCGACTGACACGTCGTCGAGCGAACCGGCGGGGACCAGTCCGGGGTCCGCGGCGACCGACGACGGGTCGACGACGGCCACGCGGTTCCCCGGCCTCGGTGCCGTCCCCGTCGTGGGGGCGCTCGCGCTCGTCGTCCTCGGACTCGTCGGCCGGGGTCGGCGCACGGGCGCGAAAGGGACGGAGAACGAGACCGAGTGACCGCGCCGCCGACGGTTACGATTGCGGTTGTGGTTGCGGTTGCGAGACGGGCTGGGCCGTCACGGTGACGTTGCCCGCGTCGGTTTCGAGCGTCACCTCGTACTGGCTCGTGGGGCCGACCAGCCAGAGTCGGCCGCCGCTCGTCTGACCGACGCGCTCGTCGTCGACGTAGACGGTGCCGTCGACGGGCTGGTCGGTCGACGTCGCCCTCGCGGTGACCTGCACCGGACCGCCTCCGAAGCTCTGGTTCACCCGTAGGGTCGTCCCGTTCGCCTCGGCCGAGGTGGGCTGGCCGGTTGGCATGCGGCTCAGTGACTTGTACTGGACCTCGCTGAAGACGCTCTGGGTGCTGCCGTCGAGGTAGCTCGTCAGCCGACCGTGGGTGTGGTCGACGTTGATCCGGTAGAAGCCGTTCTCGAAGTTGGTGTACGTCCGAACCGAGGAGGTGTCGCTCGTCCACGCCCACGGGTACAGCGTCCCGATGCGGTCGATGACCTCGCTCTCCGAACTGAACCCGTCGGAAGCGGTCACGTCGATGTTCGCGGGGACGTTCGCCTCCCTGATGTAGGTGTTTCCGCGGATGGCCGCGAGTGCGACCCCCTCGTCGGCGACCGAGACGTGGATGCGTGTCGAGGCGGCTTCGCCGCGGAAGACCGCTCGCGCGTGTTCCCGGACGGGGCCGTGGAGCATCGCCAGTCTGACCTGTAGCGACTGCAGGCGGTCCTCGGTCGAGGAGAGGAACTGTACCTGTGAGACCTCGTCCTGGAGGAGCGAGACGAGCTGGTCGGCCTGTCGAGCCTCGGCGTCGACCGCGGCGAGCGTCCGGAGGAGCTCTTCGGCCGAACTCTCGCCGCGCTCGTACCGGGCGAGCGCCTGTCGTTCCGTCCGTTCGAGCGCCTCGACGTCCACGGCGAGTCGCTCGGTCTCCTGTCTGAGCACCTGGCGACGACGGTCGACCGTCGAGGCGTCCTGGAGTCGCTCGCGGACGATGCGTTCACGAAGCTGGATACCCACAGCTCCGCGGGTCGCCGTCACCGCCGGCGCGAGGTCCATCGACGACTGGGCGTACCCCGACGTGGTCTCGCCGGTGAGCAGGAGGACGCTCGTGGAGTTCTGTCCGGGGATGGGCTGGACCTGTGCCGCCGGACGCCTGTCCACCCCGTCGGCGTCAGCGGCACCGACCAGGGGTGTCGACATCGGGAGGGCGGCGACGACGACGAGGAGGGCACAGAGGGTGCTGAGGGACCGTCGCATATGTTCCCTACGACCCCGTTCGGGCGTAAATCTAGTGGTTATCACGCGATAGGATGCACGCCGACACTCGACGGCGCGAACGTGCCTCTCGGGGGCTCGTTTCGGGACGTCGCTCCCGAGAATCACGCGCGAAAATCCGCCCACAAAGGACTTAGCTCCCGCTCGACTGAACGTCACATGCACCCCTCCCGCGCGCTCGTGGCCGCCGTGTGCGCCACGGTTCTCGTGAGCGTCCTGTCCCTCGCGGCGGTCCCGCCCGTCTCGGCCGCGCCCGGAAGCGGGTTCGGCGCCGAGAGCTACGAACAGCAGGCGGGCGACGTCGTCGCTGTCGACCTCTCGGTCCCGAGCGGGTCGACGGTGTCGCTCGTCGTCGGTGGCCCCGGGTACCACGCCCGAGCGACGGTCGTCGACGTGAACGACGACGGGTTCGTCGTCGTCCGCGTGAACACGTTCGCCGCCGGGTGGCAGGCGACGGAACGCGTCGCGTACGACGCCGTCGGCGCCGACCGTGTCGCCCACGTCGTCCGCGAGTCTCCGAGGCGGTCCGCGCCGCTGGCGACGGGGCCGTACGCGCTCGCACTCCAGGGGCCCGTCGAGGACCGCGCGCGCCTCGACCTCACGGCGGCCACGTTCGACGCGGCAGTACCGTCCGTCGCTCCGCGCGACGCCCATCCGGCAGGACCGACAGACGTCGCGAGCCTCCCGTCGAACGGGACGGCCGCCGCCGGCGACTGGGCGGTCGTGACGTTCCACGCGAGCGGCATCGGCGGCGTCGCGCGCCTCGACGACGCGCCTGCAGCGAACCTCGTCTACGCGACGGAGAGCGCCCCGAACGCGGAGTCGACGCACGTCGTCCGCCACACCCTCGCGACGAACGACACCCCCGCGACCCTGACGGTCGACTACGACGCCGGCGACGGCGGCGTGCCGAGCGACCTCGCGGGCGTCTCCCGCGAGACGCTCGCAGTGGGCTACGACCGCGACGGGGACGGCGATATCGACGTCGACCTCGTGCCCGCAGTCTCACACGTGACCCTCCCCCGCGAGGGTCGGGTCACCGTCTCGTTCGCCGAGGCGCCGCCCGCGACCGCCGGCGACGTCCTCGTGGTTCGACTCCCCGTGACGAACCCGGACCGTAGCGGCGCGGACGCCGTCGCGGTCACCGTCGACGACCGACGCACCGTGGGGACGGTCGAGTACGGCCTCGTCGGGAGCGGCGCGCTCGGGAACGGTCTCGACCTCCGCCTCGCGCCGGTCGACGCGAACGGAAGCGTCGGTGACGCTCGCCCGGTCTCGCCGGCGGTCCACGAGGTGTTCGCCGACAGCGACCGGGACACGCTCTCGGTGGTGTTCGACACCACGCTGCTCGACCGCGGCACGTACGCGGCGACGCTGTCCCTGACGCCGGCGAACCCCCGGGTGAGCACGGCGCGCACGCTCACGACCACGTTCACCGTGGTCGAACGACGGGTCACGCTCGTCCGTCCGGCGTCGACGTTTGCCGTCGACGCGCCGACCGTCCCCGTCGAGGTGACCACGACGCTCGCGCCCGGTTCCGAACTCACCCTCCACGTCTCCTCGGAGTCGGCCCCGAACGTCCTGCAGGTGTACGTGTTGACGGTCGAAGCCGACCGGACCGCGTCCGTCGACGTCACGCTGACCGAGCGACTCGCGGGCTCGGAGGTCCGGTTCGTCGTCCGCGAGAACGGTCGCCCCGTCGCCGGGCCCCACGTCGGGCGCCCCGCGTAACTCTCCACCGCGCGACTGTCTCACTGTCCGTCAATTAACTCAATTCCGTATAACAGTAGTATTATATGGAGCGGAGACATACGGTGTGGTGATGCCCGAAATCACCGTCTCAGACAGTCTCTACAGACAACTCGTCGACGCGGCTGCCGGTGAAGACCTCGACAACACGATGTGGCGGATGGTACACAAGTACCAGCGCGGCAACAGCCCGGGCGAGTAGGGCTGTCCCCTCTGCGGTTCCCGCTCTTGATCGTACCCGCCGAGTGACGACGCCGTCCGTCGACACTGTCGACCCACCGCCGTCCTCGACTGGCGGGCCTCGGACGACCGCCTTGCTTCTCGGACGACCGTCTGCCTATTTAGCGTCCGCTGTCGTTCCCTCGCCGTGGCAAAGAAGGCAAAGAAAGCGAAGGACACCACGGACCTCGGGTCGATTTCGGGACTCCCCGCTGACCTCGGTATCGACGCCGACTTCGGCCGCGCCCAGCAGCGACTCGTCGTCACCCACGACACCCGCCGATACGGGAAGCCCGTCACCGTCGTCGACGGGTTCGACCTCGACGCCACCGAACTCAAGGCGACGGCGTCCGCGCTGAAGCGTCGACTCGCCGTCGGTGGGGCGTCGACGAGGGGCGCATCGAACTGCAGGGACGGCACGACGAGCGTCTCCGGGCGGCGCTCTCGGACCTCGGATTCGTCGTCGAGCCCTGACCGGGGCTGGTAGTCCGTCCGCCATCGACCGCACACTGCCGGGCGGTCGGAGCGGTACACAGTGACAGCGGTTTCTGTGATCTGTCGGGCGAGACGTTCATCCCGTCCGGTGTGCTACCCTCAGGCATGAGTCGCCTCGACACCGGGCCGCTCCACAAGGCGCTTGAGACGGCAGCCGTGTTCAGCGAGCGCCGTCCGTCGCTGCGCGAACTCTGGGACAGCCGGAGCGGTCGGTTCGACCGCCTCCACGCCGTCCTCCCGTCGACCGCCGTCGTCGGTAGAGAGGTGACGCTCACGCTCCAGGCGTGGGACGAGTACGAACGGCTCTTCCCCGGCGTCGACGGTCCCGTTCGACTCGACACGACCGACGATGCGGCCTCTGTTCCCGGGGCGGTGCGGTTCCCCGACGGCCACGACGGCGTCGCCCGGACGTCGGTCTCGTTCGGCACGCCCGGCGTGCAGTATCTCGTGTTCCACTACGAGGGGCAGCGGTTCGTCTCCAACCCGGTTCGGGTCCACGCCTCGCCCCCCGAAGAGCGGATCTACTGGGGCGACCTGCACCTGCACTCGCGGCTCTCCGACGGGACGGGAGACATCGAGACGGGGATGCGCTTCGGCCGCGACGTCATGGCGCTCGACGTCGTCGCCTACACCGACCACGACACGATGGGCTTTTTCATCCCGCCGCAGTTGCAGCGGCGGCGGATGCACCGCCGGTACTTCGACCGGATGAAGGCGACCACGGAGCGCTTCTACACGCCCGGTGAGTTCGTCACCCTCTTCGGGTACGAGTGGACGAAACAGCCGAACGTCGCCGGACACGTCAACGTCTACTTCGACGGCGTCGACGAGGCGGAACTGTTCGACTCGCTCGCGCGCGAGACGAACACGTACGAGGCGCTGTGGTCGCGGCTTCGGGAGTGGCGGGCCGAACACGCGGGTGACGTCGTCACCGTTCCGCACCACCCGGCGGAGGCGATGTACCCGTTCGACTTCTCCGCCGTCGACTACGACGACGAACTCGCGCCGCTCGTGGAGGTGTACTCACAGTGGGGCTCAAGCGAACGCCCGGGAGTCGAGGGGAACCGGTTCCCGCTGGCGATGGGGCAGGGCGAGGTCGGAAGGGCGGGTCACTACGCGCGGGACGCCCTCCGCCTCGGCTACCGCGTCGGGTTCGTCGCGTCGGCGGACTACCACGGCCCCCACCCGGGACACTCGCTCATCCACGCCGACCCGCACCTCCCCTCGCTCGACGAGTGGCTCGCCGACGGCGTCGGCTGGTCGCACATCTGGCGGGTCTGGAACGAACAGTCGTACCCCGGCGGGTTGCAGGCGTTCCGCGCGCCGGAACTCACCCGGGAGGCGATATTCGCAGCGTTGCGGTCGCGGCGAACCTACGGGACGACCCAGCCCCACCGTATCCTCGTCGACTTCTCTATCGACGGAGTCGCGTTCGGCGAACGCGACAGCACCGTCACCGTCGAGTCACGCGATTCCCCGCGCGAAGTCAGGGTCGCCGTCGCGGGCACGGCGCCCCTCCAGCGCGTTCGCGTCGTCAAGAACAACCGGCCCTGGCGGACCGTCGACGGGACCGCCGACCCCGACGCGCCGCTCGAAACGTTCACCGTCGAGGAGACGTGGACCGACACCGACCCCGTACGGGGAATGTGGTGGGATTCGGAGCGAGGAACCGACGCCGACGTCTACTACGTCCGCGTGACGCAGGCCGCCCGGCCGGACGACTACGCGGGGATGGCGTGGGCGGGGCCCATCTGGGTCGAGGTCGAGTGACGTCACTGATCGTCGTTCGGAGCGTTCGGCAGCCACGGTCGTCACGGCAGAAAACCCGTCACGCCGGTACTCTCGGCGACGAGCCACAGGATGAACACCAGGTACAAGAAGAGCAGGACGTACGACTCGCGGGTCGTCAACAGCATGTCGGTGCGGAGGATGGCGAAGAACGCGACCGAGGCGAAGACGAGGAAGGTCATCATCGGGACGACGGTTGCGAGGTCGACGGTGACCGTGCCCGCGACGAGCACCCCGGCCGGGAGCGCGACGAGGAGGGCGAAGACGTTCGAGCCGAAGACGTTCGCGAGGCTCACCGAGGCGTTGCCGACGCGCGCGGCCGCCACCGAGACGAACGTGTCCGGAATCGACGTCCCGGCGGCGACGACCGTCAGGCCCCAGAGGAACGCCGAGGTGTCGAACAGTTCGCCGAAGCCGACCGCCGCGCGGACGAGGAACTCCGCGCCGACGAGGATGGCGACGAGCGCTCCCGCGAGAATCGCCCACTGCCGCCGGACGTCGACTCTCTTTCGAACGGCCGTCCGGCGGTAGTCGACGCTGTCGTGGTACTGGATGAACACGTACAGCCCGTAGAGCGCCATCGGGAGGAGTGCGAGGAACCACGTCAACCGCCCGTCCAGGGACTCGGCGGTCGTCTCGACCGGGTAGTACAGCACCGCGAGCGTGAACGCGAGGAGCAGCACCGCCAGCGAGAGGAGGTAGAACTGCGCCTCCTTGTAGACGAGGTCACGGTTCGAGGCGAGGCGGCCCTCGCCGGCGAGCGCCGACACCGAGGGGATGACGAGGATGTTGTACACCGCCGAGCCGATGACGGCGCCGACGCCGATTTCGAACGCGTCGTACCTGAGGGTCGCGATGACCGTGCTCGACAGTTCGGGGAACGACGAACCGACCGCGGCGATGACCGCGCCCTGGACCACTGGCGGTAAACCGTAGTGGCCACCGAGTCGTTCGGAGGCGCTGACGAGGTAGTCGCCGCCCTTCCACGCGAGCGCGGTTCCGGCGACCGTGAACACGACGAGCAACAGCACGTCCAGCACGGTTCCCCGGAGGGAGGGGCGCGTCAAAAAGCCAGTCATCTCGGAGCTGTCAATCGATTACTCGTCGCCTCGGGTTCTTCGGCCGGTGTGATATCGCCGTCCGGGAACGAAACCCCCGTTTCTCGTCACGAGCGAGGAGACACGACCCGTCGCCGTCACACGGGACGTCCCCGACCCGCACCACCGCGCGTGAACCCTCAGAACCACTCCCGGAGGTACGGGGCCGGGGTCTCGACGGGCAACAGGGCGTCGAGCCGCGCGACCGACTCGGCGTCGCCGTCGACGCCGCCCAGCGTCGCGAGGTCGGTCGCGGACCGTGCCCCCACGACCAGCCGAGAGAGCGCGCCGACGTCGATGTCGACTGCCTGCTCGGCCTCTCCCCTCCCCGCCTCGACCGCACGGCACGTCGTCAGCCCTCCCTCCACTCCCACCGCGAACCGGCCGTCGTTCCACTCGTACCGCGGGTCGCGAACCGAGAGGACGACCCGGTCGTCCGACGCGGGGGTCGCGAGCCCCGACAGCGCCGCCTCCACATCGACAACGCGGACCATCGGGCCGGGTTTTACCTTCGTGGTCACGTCCTCGTCGGGGTCCGCGAGTCGGTCGAGGAGGCTCGCGTCGCTCGCGAGGAACCGGATCTGTGCGACCTGTGAGTCGTGGTTGCGGAGGAACGCGAGGAGGTGACGGTACGCCTCCTCGTCGGCCGCGCCCCAGTAGTCGACCGCGAGGGTCCGACCCTCTCCCTCGTCCTCCACCCGGTACGCGAGGTACGAGCGGAGGCCGCCGTTACCACCGTCGCCACCGTCGCCCCACCCGTAGACGAACCGTTCGGTCGTCCAGGTGCGGAAGACGCGGAGCCGCCACCAGTCCGGGGAGCGAGCGACCGCGAGCGGTTCCGGCGTGCTCCGCTCGTGGAGCGCCACGAGCGCGTCGACGTCGTCCGGGTCGTCCGCGGAGAGCCGACGGAACGTTCCTTCGGTTTCGGGCGTCGCCGCGGGCGCGTCGAGCGCGTCGGGCGGGAATTCGCAGATGAGATAGTCGTTCGTTCGGCCGTAGCCGAATCGAGCGTAAAAGGCGTGCGAGAAGGGCCAGAGGGCGGCCACCGCCACGTCGCGTCCGCGGAGTTCCTCGTGCATGTGGTCGAGGAGCGCCCCCACGTGGCCGCGGCGGCGGCGCTCGGGAGGCGAGGCGATGGCGGTGACGCCGCCGACCGGTCGGAACGCGCCGCGGACTCGCATCCGAAAGTCGACGAGCGCGCCGGCGACGACGAGGTTCGTCGGTGGGACGTCCGTCGCGTCGCGCGGGCGGCCGGCGTCGACTTTCGGATGCGGGTCGCCGTCGGACGTCTCTCCGGCCGTCTCGTACAGCCCTCTGGGTTCGACCTCGGCGGGCTGTTCGAACGGCTCGTCGTCCGGGTCGGGACCTCGTTCGGGGGCGAACGCGTATCGGAGGAGGCAGCGATAGACGGGGCGGTACTCGTCGTCGTCGAGGACGGTGCGGTACGCCAGCGACATACCCCAGAGAGGTCGCCGAACGACAAAACGGTCCCGCGTTCGCGAACCGAGAGCTTGAGGTTCGTCCGGTCCAACGTCCCGACATGGCAGACAGCGTCGACGACGCGAACGGGGCGGGCTTTTTCACCCGCGACAAGCTGCTCCTGCTCGCCATCGTCGTGGCCGGTATCGTCCTCCCGGGACTCGCCCGACGGTTCCTCGGGGAGGCGGGGTACGCCGGGGTGGGAACCATCGTGTTCGTTCTCGGCTACGCCGGGATGATCTTCCTCGTGTGGTACGGCTGGATTCGTCCGCTGGACCTCACCGGCCCCGTCGACCGCTGACCCTCCCGACAGAACGGAACTTTAATTGCCGATTCGTTCGGAATCTCGAACATGGTTCCGCTCCAGCTCGTAGACAGTTTCCTGCTCGAGTACAACGTCGGGCAGGCGCTGTTGCTCGTCTTCGTCCTCGGGGGTGTCGGGCTCCTCCCGTTGAAGTCACAGAAGCTCCTCTCGTTGCACGTCATCACGTTCGGCGTCGTCTTCCTCCTGACGCCGCAGGCGCTGGTCCCGACGCACTACCTGTTCCTCGGTATCGTGCTCGTGGTCGTCGGACCCCTGCTGTACGTCACCGCACGAGCCTGACCGCGGGTCGTCGGCGCCCCTTCCCCCACGCTCTCGCCGGAACCTCCCTCGCTCTCGTTTTCGTCGCTCGGTCGCTCCCGAGAGCGCGACGTTTAAACGACGACGCTCCCAATCGCGGGTATGAGCGAACCGCGCGTCCCCGGCGGCCGTGGGGCGGAACTCGACCTCCCCTGTGGGCGGACCCGTCGTGTTCGGAGCATCGACCTGGGCATGCGGGAGTTCGAGTGCCCGTGTGGCGAGTCACACGCGACGGTGATGGACGTCCACCCGCCCGAGCGTTTCCTCCCGGAGTTCCTCGTCGACGTGTTGAGAGAGGCTATCGAGACGACGAGCGACGAGATGCCCGAGTTCGGGACGCCGCACCTGATGGCGCTCGTCAAAGAGGAGTTCCCCGAAGCGGTCGTCTCCGCCGACGTCAGCGACGACGGGGAGGTCGGCGCCGGTATCGTCTGGGTGACAGACTTCCGCGCCCGACGGCTGCACGAGATCATCGTCGAACTCGTCGTCGAGTTGATGGAACACGCTGTCAGTCACGCGGAAGACGACTCGCTGCTCACGGAGTTCGAGACGCAAATGCTGGATTTCGACGTTAGCGAGTTCGTAGACCAGTACCGCGCCGAGCGCGACCTCTCGGAGGAGGACGCCTACGTCTGACGGTTGTCTGACTCCCGTCTCACTGAACGCTAAGTCGTCTCCGTGTATACGTATGACGTGAAGATGCACCCCCAGACGGACTTCGAACCGCTTCGGGGTGTGCTCTCCGAGGCCGACGAGCCGTTGACCGCGCGAGAGATCCTGTCGCTCCTCGACGAGCACGACCAGTTCGACAGCGCCCACCGAGTGGCAACTGTTCTCGGCCGCTGGGCCCAGCGGGGCGAGGTCGAAGTGCTCCGCGAGAGCCCGTACCGGTACCGTCTCTCTCACTCGTCTTCCGCGTCGTCGTCCTCGTCATCGTACTCCTAGCACGGCGAGCACACCACAGACTCACGTCCCGACCGCGACCGCGACCCGCCCGCACCGGCGGGTGAAGAGACCGCTCGCCGCTCGACCCCGTCTCGCCCGTTCGATTTCACAGCGCTCTACCGATCGGACCGGTTCGCTCCGGTCGTGCCGGTCTGGCACGCTTCACGCGCGGGTTTACGAATTTCGAAGTTCCCTTGCGCTTCTCGTAGAAATTCGTCGCGCTTATTACGATGAACTGACTTCGACCACGTAATGACCGACGAGTCAGGGACGGAGTCGGCTTCGGAGAACAGAACCATCCTCCTCATCGGGAGTGGGCCGATCCAGATCGGGCAGGCGGCGGAGTTCGACTACTCGGGCGCACAGGCCTGCCGCGCCCTTCAGGAGGAGGGCGCACGAGTCGTCCTCGTCAACTCCAACCCTGCGACCATCATGACCGACCCCGAGATGGCCGACCGGGTGTACATCGAACCCATCACGACCGAGGCCATCGCGGAGGTCATCCGGAAGGAACAGCCCGACGGCGTCATCGCGGGCCTCGGCGGCCAGACCGGACTCAACGTCACGGCCGAACTCGCCGAGGAGGGCATCCTCGACGAGTACGACGTCGAGGTCATGGGGACTCCCCTGGATACGATCTACGCGACGGAGGACCGCGACCTCTTCCGCAAGAGAATGGAGAAGATCGGCCAGCCGGTCCCCCGGTCGACGACCATCTCGCTCGACGAGGGCGAGTCGGTGACGGACTTCGACAGAGAAGCGATGGATGCGAAGGTCGAAGCCGCCGTCGAGAAGGTCGGCGGCCTCCCCGTCATCGCCCGCACCACCTACACCCTGGGCGGGTCGGGTTCGGGTGTCGTCGACGACTTCGAGGAACTCCGCGAGCGCGTCCGCAAGGGACTGCGGCTCTCGCGGAACTCGGAGGTGCTCATCACCGAGTCCATCTCCGGGTGGGTCGAACTGGAGTACGAGGTGATGCGCGACGCCGACAACTCCTGTATCATCATCTGCAACATGGAGAACATCGATCCGATGGGCATCCACACGGGCGAGTCCATCGTCGTCACCCCCTCGCAGGTGATTCCCGACGAGGGCCACCAGGAGATGCGCGACGCCGCGCTCGAAGTGATCAGGGAACTCGGCATTCAGGGCGGCTGTAACATCCAGTTCGCCTGGCGCGACGATGGCACCCCCGGCGGCGAGTACAGGGTCGTGGAGGTGAACCCCCGCGTCTCGCGCTCCTCGGCGCTGGCGTCGAAGGCCACGGGGTATCCCATCGCCCGCGTGACGGCGAAGGTCGCGCTGGGGAAGCGGCTCCACGAGATCGAGAACGAGATCACCGGCGAGACGACCGCCGCGTTCGAGCCGGCTATCGACTACGTCGTCACCAAAGTGCCGCGGTGGCCCAAGGACAAGTTCGGCGACGTCGACTTCACGCTCGGGACGGCGATGAAGTCGACGGGCGAGGCGATGGCCATCGGCCGGACGTTCGAGGAGTCGCTGTTGAAAGCGCTCCGCTCCTCGGAGTACGAACCCGCGGCGGACTGGGCTGACGTGAGCGACGAGGAACTCGAAGCCGAGTACCTCGAGAAGCCGACGCCCGACCGCGCGTACGCCATGTTCGAGGCGTTCGACCGGGGCTACTCCGTCGAGGAGGTCGCCGCGCTGACCGGGATCAAGACGTGGTACGTCGAACGGTACAAGCGCGTGACCGATTCGGTTGCCGCCGCACAGGACGGCGACTTCACCGCCGCCGCCATCGCCGGGCACACGAACGCCTCCATCGCCACCGCGACGGGGTCGGACGTCGACACCGTCGAGACGCAGGTGCCCGGCCGGACGTACAAGCAGGTCGACACCTGTGCGGGCGAGTTCGCCGCCCAGACGCCCTACTACTACTCCTCGCGGATGACGGAGTTCTTCAGCGGCCCGCTGAAGGGTGACGCCGCGGCGGGCGAACTCCGCGTCGACCGCGACGTCGAATCGGTGGTCGTGGTCGGCGGCGGCCCCATCCGTATCGGACAGGGCGTCGAGTTCGACTACTGTTCCGTCCACGCGATTCAGGCGCTCCGTGAGATGGGAATCGACGCCCACGTCGTCAACAACAACCCCGAGACGGTCTCGACGGACTACGACACCTCCGACGGCCTCTTCTTCGAGCCCATTACGGCCGAAGAGGTCGCGGACGTCATCGAGGCGACTGGCGCCGACGGCGTGATGGTCCAGTTCGGCGGGCAGACCTCGGTCAACATCGGACACGAAGTGGAGGCCGAAATCGACCGCCGCGGCCTCGACTGTTCGGTGATGGGGACCTCCGTCGACGCGATGGACCTCGCGGAGGACCGCGACCGGTTCAACCGGCTGATGGACACGCTGGGCATCGCCCAGCCCGAGGGGGGCTCTGCCACCTCCGAAGAGGAGGCGCTCGAACTCGCACGCGACATCGGCTATCCGGTCTTGGTCCGCCCGTCGTACGTGCTGGGCGGCCGTGCGATGCAGGTGGTCCACTCCGACGACGAACTGAAGGAGTACATCGAGGAGGCCGTCCGCGTCTCCCCCGACAAGCCCATCCTCGTCGACGAGTTCCTCGCCGACGCCATCGAACTCGACGTCGACGCCGTCTCCGACGGTTCCCGGGTACTGATTGGCGGGGTGATGGAACACGTCGAGAGCGCCGGCGTCCACTCCGGCGACTCCGCGTGTCTCATCCCGCCGCGCTCGCTCGACGAGGACGTGATGGGGCGCGTCCGCGCCGTCGCCGAGGACATCGCCGTCGCGCTCGAAACCGTGGGCCTGCTCAACGTCCAACTCGCCGTGAAGGACGGCGAGGTGTACGTGTTAGAGGCGAACCCCCGTTCGTCGCGGACGGTCCCGTTCGTCTCGAAGGCGACGGGCGTCCCCATCGCGAAACTCGCGGCGAAGGTGATGGCCGGCGAGACGCTCGACGACCTCGACGTGCAGGAGCAGATTCCCGAGCAGACCTCGGTGAAAGAGGTCGTCCTCCCGTTCGACCGGCTGGAGGGGAGCGACCCGCGCCTCGGCCCCGAGATGAAGTCGACGGGCGAGGTGATGGGGACGGCCTCGACGTTCGGCAAGGCCTACGAGAAGGCTCAGTCCGCGACGGGCAAGCCCATCCCGACCGAGGGGACGGCGGTGGTCGACCTCTCCGCCGAGGAGTTCCCCGACGCCGACACCGAGGAGGGGGAGGAACTCGTCGCGGGCTTCGCCGAGTTCTACGACCTCGTCGACTTCGACTCCGACGAGGCGTTCGCCGACGCGATCCGTGAGGGTAAGATCGACCTCATCGTCTCGCGGAACCGCGACCCGCTGGAGGTAGCCGTCGAGGAGAAGGTGACGTACTTCTCGACGCACGCCTCCGCGACGGCCGCGCTCGAAGCCCGCCGCCACCACGACGAGGACATCGATGTCGTCGCCGTGACCGACCGGCCCACACAGGTCGCCCGGTGGGGCGGCCAGAGCGAGTAGACGCGACCTCCTGTCCTCTCGCGTCCGTCTTCCAACGACCACAGATCGGGTCCGTGAGTCCTCTTCGGCGACTCTGCCGGATCTCCCGTACGAACCCTTATCTCCGCTCCGTGAGTACTGGTCCCTCCAGGCTCGGACGTCACGGGGAGGACGGTGACCTGTTCACCCCGACACACACGAACCCGTGACGACCCGGCCTGCTTCGTGTTTCGTCGATTCAGTCGAGCTTGCCGAGCGCCTCGAAGAAGTTCACCGCTGGCCCTGCTAGTCGGACGGGCTGGTCGGCCAGCCCTACGTGGACCTCCGTGCCGGGGTCGACTTCCCGCCTCGTTCGTCCGTCGCTCACGACGACGGCGTACTCGACGTCGGTGACGGTGACTGTCACGTCGTGGTCCGACGACAGGACGAGCGGCGGCATCCCCTCGCGGGCCGCCATCTGGTTGACGATGAGGCCATCGACCTCCGGGTGGACGAGCGGGCCGCGCTCGCTCAGGTTGTAGGCACTCGACCCGGTCGGCGTGGCGACGAGGACGCCGTCGCCCGCGCCGGCGTCGTACAGCACGCCGTCGACCCGGACCTCGACGTGCCCGCCGCCGCCTCGTCCGCGGCGTGGTCCTTGGACGACGATCTCGTTCATCGCCGGTTCGCCGACCCACGCTTCGGTGTGAGCGGCGACCCGTGGCACCTCCTGCACGCCGAGTTCGCCCCGACGGTACGCGTCGACCTCTCGCTGGACGGCGCGTTCGGCCTCGTCGGGCCCGACCGCGTTCAGAAATCCGACTTCGCCGAGGTTGACACCGAGCATCGGCGTCCCGTTCGCCCCGCGCGCCGCGAAGAGGAACGTCCCGTCGCCGCCGATACTCACGACGAGGTCGCACTCGTCGAAGGTGTCCACCGCCCTGCCCCCGTCCGAACGACCCAACGCCGCAGCCGTCGTCGCGTCGAAACGAACCCGGACGTCGCTCTCGTCGAGTCGCGTCCCTAACGTCCGTGCCAGTGCTACGGCGCGGTCGTTGTCCCGCTGGGCGACGATGCCGACTTCCATACCCCGCGTAACCCCCCCGGTGAGAAAAGCCCACCGTCACCACAGACTCGATACTGAGAAAGAGGCGGCAAGATATATCAACACCCACCCTGAACCTGGGGCCAATGGCGGCCCGAGCCGGCTCTGTCGAGTTCGACCCCGGGAGAGTCTCCCCGTGAGCAGTGACGACGATTGGTTCGAGCGCGCGTTCGACGACGAGGGGACGGACCCGGACGACGAAACCGATGTCGAGCGTGACGACGACCCCGTGCACGAGTCGGACGCGAACGATGAGTCGGTCTCTACCGACCGGTCGGACGCGAACGCGTCCGCTGAGACGGAGCCGTTCGTCGGCGGTGCAGGTGCCGACGCCGATTCCGACGACTCCCCGTTCTCACAGGACTTCTCCGAGGCGTTCAACAGCGCGCCGGACCCGAGAACGGATTCCGACGGGTCGTCCCTGAGCGGTACGACGCCGAACGGCAGTCCGTACGACGGTGCGGAGCTGAGTGGGTTCTCCGCGAGCGAATTCGACGAGGCGGAGCTCGACTCCCAGCTCGACCGGATCAAGTTCGGTATCGAGGGACTGGACGAGATGATTCTCGGAGGGATCCCGACGCGGTCGCTCATCGTCGCGATCGGGAGCGCCGGCACGGGGAAGACCACTATCGGGATGCAGTTCCTCAACACGGCCCTGGAGAACGACGAGCGCGCGGTGTACATCTCGTTGGAGGAGAGCCGACAACGCGTCCTCGACACCGCCGAGGAGAAGGGCTGGGACTTCCGCCGGTACGAGAAGGAGGGGTCACTGGCCGTCGTCGACCTCGACCCGGTCGAGATGGCGAACTCGCTGGCGAGCATCCGAAACGACCTCACGAGGCTCATCAGCGACTTCGACGCCGAACGGCTCGTCCTCGACTCGGTCTCACTCTTGGAGATGATGTACGACCATCCGGCCCGTCGTCGCAGCGAGGTGTTCCAGTTCACTCGCACGCTCAAGAGGGCCGGCGTGACGACGCTCGTCACGAGCGAGGCGAGCAACGCCGACCCCTTCGCCTCTCGATACGGCATCATCGAGTACCTCTCGGACGCCGTCTTGGTCCTCCAGTACGTCCGGTCGAACAACTTCCAGGAGACCCGACTGGCCATCGAGATACAGAAGATCCGCGACGCCAACCACTCACGACAGCCGAAGCCCTACGAGATAACGAGCGAGGGTATCAGCGTCCACCAGCAGGCGAACCTCTTCTGACTCCGTCGACCGTCACCGGACGATCGTGACGGGGACGGGCGACCGGCGGACGACGGCTTCCGCGACGCTTCCCAGCACGACGCGGGAGACTCCCGTCCGCCCGTGACTGCCCATGACGACGTGGTCGACGTCCTCCGCGACTTCGACGATGCTCGACGCCGGTCGGCCGGCGACGACGACCTGCTCCGCATCGATGCCGTGCTCGGCCGTGAGGTCGGCGAGATGCGCCTCCGCCTCGCTTCGCGCACGCTCGTACCACTCTTCGGCCCCCGAGGGGAGCGCGCTCCCGCTGTATCCGGATTCGACCGGATCGATGACACTCAGGAGGACGATGTCCGCGTCGGGCCACTCCTCGGTGACGAACCGTATCGCTTTCTCCGACTTCGGCGACCCGTCGACCGGGACGAGGATACGCTTCACCATACTGAAACGTACGCGGTCGAGCGACAAGAAGCCCGAGGCTGAGACTCTCACGAAGGCGTGGGGTTTGTCGTTCCCACCGGTCGTTCTCGTCCGCTCCCGCTACCTCTGTCGAGCGATGTGTGGCGAACAGGCGGTGCCGGCGACGCGACACAGGGCGGTGCACCACACTCCCGCGAGACGCCCTGCGGTGTCAGTCAGCGCATAGTGTGGGCGGGCCGCCTTCTCCTACAAGAAGTCGAGGTGTGTCCGGTGGGTTCGGTCGGTAGAGACGTGTCCGAGCGTCTGGGTTTTCTGATTGTTCTCGAAGGCATCGGTACCAGCACGGAAACCGTGCGGTTGCCAGGGCGTTGAAGCCACGAGTCTCCCCAGCCGACTGCGGTCCTCGCCGCTCGCTTCGCTCGTGACTGTGGTCCACCCCGCCCGTGTGCTGTTGCCTCTGCCCGACGACGAGTCCTCACGTACTCACTGATGCACACGTCGACTGTCCAGTTCCGTTTTGAGCGGACGGACGTCCCCTCGCGCTCTCCGCACCTCGCCTCACGTCGAAACCCGGCACCAGCGGCCACTGTCCTGCGATTCACTCCCCGTGCCGGGTCACACAGGTCGACAGCCCCGTCAGTTCCACCGGCTCGGAGTTGTCGGGCGAGTAGACGACCATCTGGCCCTTCTCCATGTAGGGGACCTTGTCCTCCAGCGTCGACGGAATGTTCACCGACTTGATGGCGTCCTCGTCGCCGAGGTTGAGCACGAGCTTCGTGTTCACCTGCTTGAACACCGGGTCGGCGATGTCCTGTGGGTCCTGCGTGATGAGGAACAGGCCCAGCCGCTCCTTTCGGCCCTGCTTTGCGGCCTCGGTGAACTTGTGGACGACCTTCCGCGCCTGCACCGAGTCGGCGTCCGCGAGGAAGTTGTGGGCTTCGTCCATCCCCAGCACGAGCGGGGTCCGTTTGATCCTGTCGTATGAGGGGTCGTTCGAGAGTTTCTCGTCGACGAGGAGGCTCGCGACGGCCAGCACCACCGTGACGGCAGCCCGCGAGTCGTTGATGTGGTAGGTCGGCACGACGGTGAGACCGCCCGGTCGGACGAACTCGTGGACCTGCTCGGTGATGGGGCGGGCGGCTTGGTCGAACACGTTACTGAACGTGGCCGACCGAACCCGGCGCTTCACCGCGTCGAACGTCGCCTCGTGGACGCGGCCGGTCTCGTGGAGTTCCTCCTTGAGGCCGGGGTCGTCGAGGTACGTCTTGAACTGCTCGTACGTTCCCTCGTCGCCCGCGCTTCTGAAGAACCGGTAGATGAGTTCCTCCAGCGCGTTGTACTGGTTGTCGTTGAGCGCCGCGCCGGCGACGAGCCAGGGCCGCGAGCGCGTCATCGAGAAGGGGACGGTGAACGTCGCCTGTTCGGCGCGGTGTCCCTCCCCCGGGTACGTCGACCCGCCGACTTCGGGGACGAACGCCACGGTGTCGCCGTAGCCGCCGTGAGCAACCCCCTCGCGGTCGAACCGCCGCGAGTCGTCGGTCGAGAGCGCGGGGTTGTCGTCGTGCATCTGCGCGTACTCGTCCTGGGGGTCGAACTGGACCACCGCGGGGGACACCTCCCGGCCGTCGTCCATCCGGTATCGGGTGTCGAGGAACTGCCGAAGGACGTTCTTCGAGGCGTGGGTCTTGCCCGACCCCGTTCCGCCCGCCACCAGCACGTGTCTGAAGACGAGCGGGTCGCCGTCGGCGTAGTCATTCTTCAGCCGGTAGTCGATGGTCGGTGGCGACGCCGCCGTCCGGACCTTCTCCCCACCGACCGAAAGGTGACCCAGGAAGACGCCCTCGCGGGGAATCTTCAGCCCGGCCTTGATCTGGGCGGCGTCGGTGGCTTCCTGGACGACGGACCCGGGTTTCGGCACCCGGTCGGTCATCCGGCGCTTCCACTCCTCGGCGTCGTGGTCGTAGAAGAGGACGGCCACGGGGTCGAGTTCGGAGACGAACTTGTAGTCGCGCTCCTCGAAGTCGTCGCGGCGCATCGCCCGCCGGGCGGCGATTTCGGTCGCGTCGTCCTCGTGGAACTCCTGGGCGTACTCGAGGGCGGTGATGCGACAGAACAGCAGTTCGCGGTCGGGGTAGGGAACCAGGAGGTACTTTCCGAGGCGGACCGACTCCCGATTGCCGACGGTGACGAACGCCTCCATCGTGGTGTCGTCGCCGTCCTCTGCGACTCGAAGCCCGCGGGAGACGGAGACGACGCCGAGTCCGCGGTCCTCCCCGACGGGGGTCACGTCGTACGCCTCGAACGTCGCCGTGTCGTCGCCGTTCTCGCGTTCGTTCGTCGGCTCGGCCGTTCGCGTCGTCGCCGTCGCCTCGTCGTCCCCGGTGTCGGGTTCGGTTGCCTCGTTCTCGGATGCGTCAGAAGAACCGCCGAAGTCAGTGAAATCACCGAGGTCGGACATGTCTCACGCAGGGAGAGCCGCGAATAAATCCCTTTCCCCCGATTTCGCGAGCGTGGTCCTTTACTCTCCGGAGCCCGTACCACTCGTATGTTACTGATTCAGGGTCTCGGCGGCGGCACCGGTCTCACGGGGACGCTGTACGAGCGTGGTGAGACGTCGCCGAGGTTCAGGGGAGCGCCGGACGAACAGGCGCCCTACGTCTGGGTCTGCGACGAGTTCTACGAGGTCGAAAGCGGTGGCTCGGTGACGACCATCGACGGCCGACAGATCCACGTCGCGTTCGAGTCGCCCATGCCCCGCGGGTTCGAGACGAAAGACCAGGCGGTCGCGGCGGCGAAAGAACACCTCAAGACGCAGTTCGCGCGCGTCGGCGTTCCCTCCGCGGAGGTCACGTTCGAGGTCGAACGCGCCGAACTCTGAGCCCGTTCGAGCGCTTACGCCCGTCTACACTCAGGCGAGCCCCCAGCGCTCCTCGTCGTACCGGCGGACGGCGTCCGAGTCGAGGTACTCCTCCAGTTTCCGGCGGAGCGCCGCCTTCTCGCCCTGGCTCACTCGCGCGAGTTCGTCCGCCTTCTGGACGGCCGGCGGCGGTCCGCGGGCGACGGCGACGTCGTGCAGCGCCTGCTGGGTGAGCCGTTCTCTCGTCTCCTCCCGACGGACGAACACGGCCGGAGCCTCGACCCGGTAGCAGACGTCGGTCCGGGGGTCGTAGACGGGGAGGAACGCCACCTCGTACTTCTCCGGGGAGAACTCGCGGTCGATGCCGAGCGCGTCACCGTCTCGCGACATCGTTCGGTCCGTCCCGCTCCGGGAGACGAACCAGTTCGTGAAGGTGAGACAGTCGGTTCGGCGCTCGCCGCGCTCGTCGTCCCACCGTTCTAGGAGTCGAGTGAAGAGCGCCGTGTCGTCGGTCCACGGCGCCTCGACGCCCTTCTTTCGGAGCGTCTGAACGATGCCCCGCGAGGCGGGGTTCTTGACGAACCCCACGAGGGGCACGTCGCGTTCGACGAACCGCTCGACGAGACGGACGTAGTTCTCGACGACGTCGCGGGGCGCGGCCTCGCTCACGAGGTCTCTGAGTTCCCGTTCGCCGTCCTGCCAGGTCAGCACCTCCATCGGGTAGAGCGGACCGTCGAGCACGAGCAGGTCGTCGACGGTGTCGGCCTGCAACAGCGCGTGTTCGCCCTCGGCGAGGTACAGCGAGAGCGCGTGGACGACCCCCTCGGCGTAGCGGTCGACGCGGGGGGCGTGCAGCACCTTTCGCCGGGAGTAGCCGTCGTCGTCGACGATCCAGTCCGTCTCGCAGTCGACGGTCGGGTCGTTCGCGTGGACCGTCACCACGAGCGTCCGCGCGCGGTGGAGGTCCAGGTCCGACGGGACGGACGCCATCGCCGCCTGCGCCACGTCGAGGACGAGTCCGTTCTTGAACGTGGTGGGGTTGATGGTGCCCGAATCCAGTCCGTGAACCGTCTCGAACGGTGGCTCCGCGAGGGCGACGTCCTCGATTTCGACCGACTGGAGACGCTGCTCCCCGACTGGTTCGACGACGACGCGCGACCCGTCCCGGAGCGGGTCGAGGAAGTCGTTCCAGACTCGGGTCGCGAGGTCCGCGTGGTCGGCGTCGTCAACGGCCTTGGCGATGGCGCTCGCCAACCGGGCGATGCCGTCGACGTGGACGCGGTCGAGAGTCATACTCGCCCTCGCGCACCCGACTACGAAAACCCTGTCCTCACTCACCCGTCTCCGCTCGACCGCCGCTCACCGCCTGACCGCCGCGCCGCCGTCGCTCCGGACGTCCTTCCCGAGCAGTTCGGCGAGTATCGCCCGGTGGCGTCGTTCGTCGGGCGTGTTCCCCGGACACACGAGCCAGACGGTCCCGCCCGTCGTGAGCCGTCGTCTGATGCGGTCGAGTTCGGCCCGGGCCGTCGGGTCCGATTCGAGGAACTCCCGATACTGTGCGGCGTACCCGACCGCCTCCCACGCCTCCTCCGGGTCCAGTCGACCGCGCGCCCGTTCGAGGTCGAATCGGAGTTGCCGAGGCGGGGCGAGCGACCGCGTGGCCGCCACGTCGGCGTCGCTCCGCGTTCGGACGAACGACTCCGAGGGTCCCGACCCGACTTCGACGACGACGTCGTCCGGCCCCGGGGTGACCTCACCGAGTCGCAGCGCCGCGCCGTACGTCTCTCGTACCGTGCCGCGGTGTGTCATGAGTCTGCAGCGCCGGCCCGTCGGAGTCGCGCCCGCTGGACGCTCTCACCGGGAACCGAGCACTGGCCTCCCAGAGGCACCCCCACCGAATAAACGACACGAACGATGACTACGTTCGACTTCGCTCCGGCGTCGACACGCTCATCTCCTCTCCTGCCGAACACCCGTCCGAATGCCACCCACGGCCGTCGCGTTCGACCTCGACGACACGCTGGCTGTTGCGACCAGAGACCGCCAGACCATCCTCTCCGAGGCCGCGCAGGCCGCCGGTGCGCCCCCGCTCTCCCGCGAGGCGTACCTCGCGGCCCACGCGGAGTGTCTCACCGAGGAGACGCGCGAACCCATCTTCGCGACGCTGCTCTCCGACCGGGAGACGGGGCTTCCCCCGCTGCGGTCGCCGCCGCGTACCGCGAACTCATCGCGGAGGCGCTCACGCCCGTCGATAGCGTCGAACGGTTGCTCGACGACCTCCGCGGAGAGTACCGCCTCGGACTGCTCACGAACGGACCCGTCGTCGCCCAGCACGACAAACTCCGGAAACTCGACTGGGTCGGCGCGTTCGACGCCGAACTCGTGACCGGATCGCTCGCGGCGGGCAAACCCGACGCCCGTGCGTTCGAGGCCTTGCTCTCCGAACTCGGGACCGCACCGGCCGAGACGGTGTACGTCGGCGACGACGTCCACGCCGACATCGAGGGCGCGGCCGGCGTCGGTATCACCCCGATCCAGGTCACCTTCGACGGGAGCGCCGACCCTCATCCCGACGCTGCGGCGACGGTCGACCGCGACGCGCTCGCGACTGTCCTCCCGGACCTCCTGCATCGGCTCTGATCGCTCGGCCGTCGCTCGCTACCGGTCGTTACCGCTCGTCACCGAGTGTGTCCACCACCGCCTCGAAGACGGCGACGGCTCGCTTGACCTCGGCGCCGTCCTCGACGAACACCAGCGTTCGCGGCGGGTGAGACGCCTTCGGGCGCACGCGGAGTCCCTCCTCCCCGGCGTGGTCGGCGGCGACGTCCGGCGCTCGCACGAACTCGACGCGGGCGCGGTCCGGGTGGACGAAGACGACGGCCAGGTCGCGGTCTTCGGTCCTCGTGTCCGTCCCTCCGTGTTCTCCCCGCAGCGTCACTCGATACGCGTGGGCCCCCTCCGGGGTGGGTGTCACCTCCCGGTCGGCGTCGGTGATGGCGACCCCCGCCAGGGAGTCGCCCAGTCCGTCGAGTTCCGAGGCGAGGAGTTCGGCGATCCGTTTTCCGTCGTGGAGGCGGTCGTCGACCATCCTACCCCTCCACGAGTCCGCGCCGAACCTCCTCGGCGAGCCCTCCGATGTCGATGTCGCGACGGCGGGCGTAGAGGACGGCGGCGGCCTCGATAGTGACGCCCAGGTCGCGCTGGAGGCGGTTGACGCCAGCGACGGCCTCCTGTTTCTCGACGCCGTCGGCGACGATGGCGCCCAGGAGTCGCTCGAACGTCGACTGCGACTGGAGGATGGACTCGTCGGGCGTGAACCCCTCGGGAACCTCGACCGAACCGGGTGAGAACTGCGCGACCAGGTCGCCGCCGTCGCGTTCGACCAGGCCCCGACCGGCGGCGATGTCAATGAGGCGCTTCGCCTGGTCCGGCGAGAACCACTCGCGGTCGAGCGACAGCGCGACGACGAACTCGCCCTCGCCGAGTCGGTCCGTCCCGTGCTGGCGGAACGGGACGGCGACGGTGACCTCCATGCTCATACGCTTCGGCGAGGGGCGAGCGGATTAACGGTTGTGTCTCTCCGGACGGCGGTCGGTTCGGGGGACGTGCTTGTCGGCGGTCGTGTGAGGTTCGTCGTCGGAGGGATCGAGTTCAGGAACGAGCACACAGGTCAGGAACGAGTACACAGGTCAGGAACGAGTACGCACGACACACGGGCGCGGTGGACCGCTGCCTCGTGCCTCCCCAACCGGGTCGCTCGCGGACGGGGCCCCGAGCAGTCCCACCGGAGCAACTCCGTTGTTCCGAGCCGTTCGTTCATTCGCTCCGCTCATTCACGAAGACCTCGCGCGCCACTCGTTCCCTTCGTTCACTCGTCTGCGGGCGACCCATGAGTCGCCCCCATGGCCAGCGGGACGCTCCGCGTCCCGCGCTGCTCCCGCGCGCCGACCGCAACAGGACGAGGCGGTGGCGCGTGACGTCACGCGGTTTCGCCGCGCGACTCACGCGCGAGGTCTTCACGAGCGTAGCGAGTGAAGGCTTGAAGCGACGGAGTCGCTTCGGTGGATGACTGAGTGAGCGAGCGACGGAATCGGTTGGGGAGGCTGTGGCCTCGCTGTGCCCGTGTACTGCGAGTTCTCCGCTCTCTCAGACACGTTCACGAACGCCCTTCTCTCCCCTCTACTCGCCCACTACGTACAGACCCACAGACGCCACCGACCTGACTCCTGTTCGCACGCCTCTCCATCGTAGCGAGCGAGTCGTACGATTCAAGTAGTCGCTAGCTCTTCTACCGGTATGAAGTACCAGGGACGCTCGATGACGAAGCGGACGGGCGGTCGGATCAAACCCTCCCGGAACAAGAAACGCTACCAGCTAGGCCGCGAACCCAGCGAGACGACGGTCGACGAGCCGCGGTTTCAGACCATCGACTCGCGCGGGAACGCGACGAAGACCCGGGCGCTCTCGACGAACGTCGCACAGGTCTCCGACGGCCCCGAGACGGTCCACGCGACGATCCTCGGCGTCGAGAACAACCCCGCGAACGTCAACTACAAGCGACGGAACATCATCACGAAGGGCGCGATCATCACCGTCGACGTCGACGGCGAAGAGAAGACCGCGCGCGTCACCTCACGTCCCGGACAGGACGGCCAGGTCAACGCGGTCTTCGAGTAATCCGGTCCGAGGCTGACGGTCGAGTTCTCTCACTGCTGGTCGGCGGCTGACCACTGATCGTCTCTCCTTCGAGCGCCGACGCTCGTCGGTGGTTCGTCTCGTGTCTCGGCCGGTCGTCGAAGCTACGGGAACACGGGGAGCGTGGGCGCGTTTCAGGTTCGGGTCACGGTGTCGGTGCCGCCTTCTGCAGCGCCGTCTCGGCGATGTTACCGCCGTAGTCCGCGGAGCGGGAGACGGAGTCGACGATGAGGCCGAGCACCTGCGCGCGGGCGGGGTCGAGTTCGCGGAGGTACTCGTCGATGGCCCGGGCGCGTTCGTCGATGTCCTGGACCGACTCGCGCGCCTCGTTCGCCAGACGCGTCGCCTCCGAACTGTCCTCCTCGAACAGGGCGTCCATCCCGCCGTTGACGACTTCGGCGGCGTCTTCGCGGAGTTCTTCGAGCGCCTCGACGATGTCCTCCGGCACCGCCTTCTCGAGGTTCAAGGTGAGGTGTGCGATCTTCGTCGCGTGGTCGGCGATGCGTTCGAGTTGGCGCGCCGCGGACTGGTAGTCGAAACACATCTCCCGCGGGAGGCCGAGTTCCTCGGCGGCCTTCGGCGTCCGGAGGGTGGCCCGGAAGATGCGCGAGACCACCATCCAGAGGCGGTCGACGTCGTCGTCGCGCTGGATGACGTCCCGCGCCATGTCCTCGTCGAGTTCGGCGAGCGCCAGCAGGGCGTCGTCCAGCATCGACAGCGCGATGAGCCGCATCCGCGTGACGGCGTTGTGAATAGAGAGTTCCGAGGAGTCGAGCAGGTCGCGGATGACGACTCTGTCTCTCGTCTCCTCCAGCACTTCGAGGCCGACGAGGCTCTGGGTGGCCTTCCGGATGGTGCGGCGCTGGTCGGTCGTGATCCGGTTGCTCTCGAGGGCGATGATGTCGAACCCGGAGACGTACATCGTCATCACCGCGCGCGTGAGTTCGTCGCCTTCGAGGTCGGTGACGTCGAGGGTCCCCTCCGTCCGTTCCTCCTCCGACCGCGGGGTGAGGAACAGCGAGTCGCCCTCCGGGTAGAACTCGACCTCGCTGCCCGCCGAGACGCCGTTTTCCGTCGCCCATCCCTTCGGAATCGAGACGGTGTACGTCGAGCCACCGGTGACCTGCACCTTGCGCGTTTCCACCATGCCAACTGGTGATAGGCACTCCACTATAAATTTGGCTATCGATATATATCAATTGGGCGTCGTCGATATTTCCGGACCGGTTCGGCCGAATACGGCGGGGATATCCCGAGTATCCTACGAGAACCGTTCCGAACTGCGTTCCTCATACACGGCGCTAGAACGCCGATTCGAGCCGAATCAGAGGGAGAGCGGTCTCTCTCTTCGGGTAGTGGTTCTGATTGAGTTTTTCACAAACGTAGGTATATATAGTTATATTAGTAGAGTATTTACTTATCAGCCTGCCACACCATGATGATGACACGGAAGGGTGATTTCCTCTCACGACGCGAATTCGTGGTCGGCGCTGGTGCGGCTGGTGCAGCGAGTCTCGCAGGATGTACCCGGCAGAACACCGACGGCTCGGGTGGTTCCGGCGATTCGGATGGCTCGTCCGGCGGTTCCAGCGGTTCCGACTCCAGCGGACAGCTCTCCGGTTCCATCGACATCGCGGGCTCGTCGACCGTGTTCCCGCTGGCGACCGCGTTCAGCGAGATATTCAAAGAAGACCACCCCGGCGTCGAGTTCAGTCTCCAGTCGACCGGCTCCGGCGGCGGGTTCCAGAACTTCTTCTGCGTCGGTGAGACGGATTTCAACAACGCCTCCCGCCCCATCTCCCCGGAGGAGGAAGACCTCTGCGCGGAGAACGGCGTCGAACCCGTCGAACTCCAGGTCGCGACCGACGCGCTGACCGTCGTCGTCAACAACGACAACGACTGGGCGGAGTCGCTCACGGTCGACCAGCTTCGTCAGATCTGGTCCGCGGAGAGCCCGCCGACGACCTGGTCGGACATCAACTCCGACTGGCCCGACGAGGAACTCGAACTGTTCGGGCCGACCGACGCGTCGGGGACCTACGACTACTTCATCGAGGCGGTCCTCGGCGAGGAGGGGCCGGGCCACCGCCAGGACTACTCGCCGACCGAGCAGGACCGGACCATCATCCGCGGCGTCGAGGGCTCGGAGTACGCCATGGGCTACCTCGGCTTCGCGTACTACAGCCAGAACTCCGACGCGGTGACGGCAGTCGCCATCGACAACGGCGACGGTCCCGTCGAGCCGTCGCTGGAGACGGCGAAGTCCGGCGAGTACGCCCCGCTGTCGCGTCCGCTCTTCACCTACCCCGCGAAGTCCTCGCTGACCGAAGAACAGGTCGCCGAGTTCGCACGCTTCTGGATGGAGAACACGACCAACGAGGAGGTCGTCGCCAACGATGTCGGCTACGTCCCGCTCGACAGCGACCAGCAGCAGGCACAGCTCGACACGCTCGAAACCGCTATCGAGGAAGCGCAGTCGAACTGAGCCCGGGCGTTCGGAGTCCGAGGGATGCATAACGTGACGACTCAGAGACGGAAACACGAAAGACGGGATTTTTCACCTGTGCATATAGGATATATAGATCAATGAGCACGGACGACATTACGAACGACCTCACACGAAACACGGAGAACGCGCCCCAGGAGCTCCTGACGCGCACGTTCTTCTTCCTGTGTGCGGCCCTGTCGATCGTCACGACGGTCAGTATCATCCTGCTGCTCGTGACGGAGGCGGCGAAGTTCTTCACCGTCACCGCGCCGCTCATGGGCGTCGAGGGACCGACCGCGTCGGTCGTCGACTTCCTCACCGGGACGACCTGGCAGATCAACAACCAGGAGTTCGGCGTCCTCGCGCTCGTCTCGGCGACGCTGATGATCACCATCGGGTCGGCCGTCGTCGCCCTCCCGCTGGGCGTCGCGACGGCCATCTACCTCAGCGAGTACGCCGACCCCCGCCACCGCGCCTTCCTGAAACCGGCGCTCGAAGTGCTGGCGGGCATCCCGACCGTCGTCTACGGCTTCTTCGCGCTCATCTACATCACGCCCGCCATCCAGACCGTTCTCCCGGAGACGGGGACGTTCAACCTCATCTCCGCCAGCCTGGTCGTCGGCATCATGATCATCCCGATGGTCGCCTCCATCAGCGAGGACGCGATGTCGGCCGTGCCCGACGAACTCCGGCAGGCGGGCTACGGGATGGGCGCGACGAAGTTCGACGTCTCGACGGGCATCGTGGTGCCCGCGGCGCTCTCGGGCATCTTCTCCTCGTTCATCCTCGCGCTCTCGCGGGCAATCGGCGAGACGATGGCCGTCACGGTCGCCGCCGGGTCGCGCGCGCAGTTCCTCAACCCGCTGAACCCCGCCGCCTACCAGGAAGGGGCGCTCCCGATGACCGCCGCGATGGTCCAACTCCTCCTCGGCGACATCACCGGCGGCGGCCTCGCGTACCGCAGCCTGTTCGCCATCGGTCTGACGCTGTTCGTCATCACGCTCGTCATGAACATCATCAGCGACTTCGTCGCACAGCGCTACCGGGAGGAGTACTGAGATGGCGACCGAGCGCGGGAACGTCATCGAGAGCTTCGGAACGGTGAACAAGACGGTCGGGACCGTCTTCCAGTACCTGCTCCTCGCGGCGACGATGTTCGGACTCGTCACGCTCGCGGTGCTCCTCGTGTTCGTCGCCAACGACGCCATCCAGCCGCTCACGGCCGACCCCGGCTGGCACCTGACGTTCTTCGTGACGCTCGTGGTTCCGACACTCGCCGTCGGCGGGTACCTCTACGTTCGCAACGGGGACGCGCTCGGCTTCGGGGCGACGGCGGTCGGACTCCTCGTCGTCAGCCTCATGTTCAGCGGCGGGGTGGGGATGGTGTTCGTCGACATCCTCTCGCCGGTGGTGTGGTTCGGGTTCCTCCTCGCACTCGCTATCCCGGTCGTCCTCGTCGTCGGTATCGAACGTACTGCCGGCCGCCTCCCGTTCACGGCCAAACTCGTCGTCACCACGCTCCTGTTCTACGTCCCGCTCTTCGGTCTGCCGGGGCCCGTCGGCGCGGCCGCCGGCGTCCCGACGCTCGTTCCGAGCGTCATCGACGTCTTCTCGTCGCTCCCCATCCTGCCCGTCGACTGGGTGTTGCTCTCGCTCTCGCTCGGCGGTATCGTCGCGAGCATCGTCGGATTCTACGCACGCGGGGTCGGGGGCACCCGGGCCGGTGTCGCCGCCGGCGTCGTCGCACTCGGGGCCGTCGTACTCAGTGCTGTCGCCGGTCCCTTCGTGGGCGTCAACCCCGTTCCGGCGACGGTGCTCACGAGCGTCGCCCTCGTTCCCACCGCAGGCTACCTCGTCGGTGGCGCCGTCACCCGGCCCGACGACCGGGTCGGGGTCCTCGTCCCCCTTGCGGTCGTGGGTGGCGCGCTCGTCGGCGCGTTCGTCGTCAGGGCCGCAGGCTTCGCAGGGCCGAACTCGTGGGTCGACTGGCAGTTCCTCACGAGCGCGCACAGCAGCACCGCGGTCGAGGCGGGGCTGTACCCCGCCATCGGCGGCTCCATCCTCCTCATGGTCACGGTCGCCGTCTTGGCGTTCCCGCTCGGTGTCGGGGCCGCAGTCTATCTCGAGGAGTACGCGCCGGACAACCGGTTCACGCGCTTCATCGACGTCAACATCTCGAACCTCGCGGGCGTTCCGTCCGTCGTGTACGGCCTCTTAGGGCTCGGCGTGTTCGTCACCTACCTCGGCCGGCCGACGGGGACGGTCGCCATCGGCGGCGCGACGCTGGGCCTGCTCATTTTGCCCATCGTCATCATCTCCTCCCGGGAGGCGATCCGGAGCGTGCCGACCGAGATGCGACAGGCCTCCTACGGGATGGGCGCGACGAAGTGGCAAACCGTGAGACGGGTGGTCCTCCCCCGCGCCTTCCCCGGCATCCTGACGGGGACGATTCTCGCACTGGGCCGCGCAATCGGTGAGACCGCACCGCTCATCATGATCGGCGCACCGAGCGTCATCTTCTCGCTCCCGACGGAGTTCTCCGCGAAGGCGAGCGCGATGCCGCTGCAGGTGTTCGCGTGGGCGACGCTCTTCGCCAGCGAGGACTTCTACACCAAGGCCGTGCCCGCGGGCGTCGTCGTGCTCGTGAGCGTGCTGCTCGCGATGAACTCCATCGCAATCGTGCTTCGAAACAAGTACCAGACTGACCAATAATTATCGACCATGAGCGATAAAGAGACACAGACGATGGCCGAATCGACAGGTGGCGAGACCGAAGACCCCTCCGCCGACGACATGCTCGTCCAGACGGACGTCAGCGAGAGCGTCGAGCAGGGGCGTCGCCCGCCGGCGGAGACCGTTATTCGCGCGGAGGACATCAGCGTCTACTACAACGACGTGCAGGCGCTCGACGGCATCTCGATGGAGATTCCCGAGAACCGCGTCACCGCGATGATCGGTCCCTCCGGCTGTGGGAAGTCGACGTTCCTCCGGTGTGTGAATCGGATGAACGACCTCGTCGACGCCGCCCGCGTCGAGGGGAACCTCTACCTCCGGGGGAAGAACGTCTACGACGACGACGTCGACCCAGTCGCGCTTCGACGGCGCGTGGGGATGGTGTTTCAGAAGCCGAATCCCTTCCCGAAGAGCATCTACGACAACGTCGCGTACGGATTAGAGATTCAGAACAAGGAGGGCGACTACGACGCCATCGTCGAGGAGTCGCTCAAGCGCGCGGCGCTGTGGGACGAGGTGAAGGACAAACTCGACGAGTCCGGACTCGACCTCTCGGGCGGCCAGCAGCAGCGGCTCTGCATCGCCCGCGCCATCGCGCCGGACCCGGAAGTGTTGCTGATGGACGAACCGGCCTCGGCGCTGGACCCCATCGCCACCTCGAAAATCGAAGACCTGATCGCCGACCTCGCCGAGGAGTACACGGTGGTCATCGTGACGCACAACATGCAACAGGCCGCACGCATCTCCGACAAGACGGCCGTCTTCCTCACCGGCGGGGAGTTGGTGGAGTTCGACGACACGCAGAAGATATTCGAGAACCCCGCGAGCCAGCGCGTCGAGGACTACATCACCGGCAAGTTCGGCTGAGTCGACGTCCCGTGGACGGACGTGGCCTCGTCGAGATGCTCCGTGACCTCGCGGACCCCGACCGGTGGCTGGGTCGCGTCGAACGGAGTTGACCCTCCCTGGCCTCGCTCCTGTCCCGAACCAAACAGTAATCCCCCGGTCGGACGAATCGGTGTGCATGCCCCGCGACGCGTATCAGGAGGACCTCCGGACCCTCCGCGAGGACGTCGTGACGTTCGGCGAGCGGGTCTCGGCACAACTCGACGACGCGCTGCGCGCCATCGAGACGGACGACGCTTCCCTCGCCACGACGGTCATCGAAGGGGACGACGCGATCAACGAGCGGTATCTCGAACTCGAAGGCGACTGCATCGACCTCATCGCGCTCCAGCAACCCGTCGCCAGCGACCTCCGGTTCGTCACCGCCTCGTTCAAGATCATCACCGAACTCGAACGCATCGGCGACCTCGCGACCAACCTCTCGGCGTACGTCCACTCCGTCGAGAGGCCGCACTTCCCCGAGGTGAACCTGTTGGACGTCGGTCGACTCGCCCGCGAGATGGTCGACGAGGCCCTCGACGCCTACGACGCAAAGGACCCCGACCGCGCGGCGGCCGTCGTCGAACGCGACGACGAACTCGACGGCCTCTGTGAACGGACCGCCGAGACGGTCATCCTCGACCTGGTCGAGACCACCGAGACGTTCGGCGACGACGAACTGACGAGTCTCCTCACCGAGGTGAACCTCATCTTACTCACGCTCCGGGACATCGAACGGGTCGGCGACCACGCCGTCAACATCGCCGCCCGGTCGTTCTACATGGCGACCAACCGGACGACGCTGCTGTACTGAACCGCCGAACCGCCGCGACGACGCCCGTGGTCGTGACACTCTCGATACTTCTCCGTCAGACAATATACATAGGACTCAATAGCAATATTGTATCATGGGAAAGTGATTTATAAACGGACCCACTGGAGTCGAGTATGGCCAGACAAGCGTATCAGTCCCGCCTCCAGGGACTCCGTGACGAGGTCCTCTACATGGGCGAACTCGTCGCCGAACAGCTTCGCTCGGGCTTCGACGCCCTCGAAGAGAAAGACGGCGAGTTGGCACAGGCCGTCATCGACGGGGACGAGGAGATAAACGAACTCTACCTCGAACTCGAACAGGAGTGCATCGACCTCATCGCGCTCCAGCAACCCGTCGCCGGCGACCTCCGCTTCATCGCGTCGTCGTTCAAGATCATCACCGACCTCGAACGCATCGGTGACCTCGCGACCAACCTCGGCGGCTACGCCCTTCAGGCCGAGCACGAGGCCTATCCGGAGGTCGACATCCGACGCATCGGCGACGAGACGCTCGAGATGCTGGAGCAGGCGATGTCGGCGTACGCAAACGAGGATGTCGACGGCTGTTACGCCATCTCCGAGCACGACGACGAGGTCGACGCGATGTGTCAGGCGGCGAGCCAGACCGTCGTGCGCTCGCTCCTCGAAGCGGACTCGCTCGACCAGGACGTCGACGAGACGTACCAGGACGTCTCGCGGCTCTTTCTCACCATTCGTGACCTCGAACGGGTCGGCGACCACGCCGTCAACATCGCCGCGCGGACGCTCTACATGGTCGAACAGAACGACGAACTGCTGTACTGACTCCGGTCCTCCCGGTTCCCGCTCGCGACGCCGTGACGGAAGCTATAACGGGTCACCACGGCAACTCTCAGCCGTACATGAGCCAGGAAGACGGTGAGCGCCCGTCAGCGGAACTCGACGGCCGCCCGCTCGACGAGGCTGTCGACGTCGTCGTCGCCCGCGAGGGGGGCGTGACCCTGCCGAGGTACGACGTGCGCTCTCGTACGTCACCGACGAGGACGGCGTCGTGACCGACGACGCGGTCGACGACGCGTTCGGCGAACTATCGAAGGTCGTCTCGACGCCGGAGACACGGACGGAACTCGCGCGTATCGCCTTCGAGGAGGCGACGGAGACGGCCGAACCGGTCGACCACATCGACGTCGTTCGGGCCCGACTCGACCGCTTCGAGGAACGGCTCGAACGCATCGAGGCGCACGTGCCCGAACTCGGCCGCGAACTCTCCGAACTCGTCGGCGACAGCGAGGCCGACCTGTACGACACCGCGGTCGGCATCCAGCGGCTCACCACCGCGGCGAACCGGGCGCAGGGGGCCGCCGACGAACTCCAGGTCGACCTCGAGGAGTTCGAACGTTGGGTCGCGAACCCCGAAGTCAGACACGACGAGTTCGCGGACGAACTCGACGCCCTCGACGGCTCGCTCGACGACCTCGCGGGTGCCGTCGACGCCGTCGCCGACGCGCGTGCGGCCGACGGCGACGACGCCGAGACCGACACGGACCCCGCCGTCGTGTGGGTTGACACGTCCCTCCGCCATCGGGCCGTCGGACTGCTGTTCGCGGACCTCCGAACCGAACTGGACGCCCTCCGGGAGTGGCCCGCGTCCGGAGACGACGGAACGGAGGCCGACCGCGTCACCGAACTCGACGGACGGCTCGACGACCTCGACGCGCGCTGGCGGGCGCTCGGCGACCGCCTGGAGGGGGTCGCACGTCCCGCGTGGCACGAGCGGTACGACGACGTCCTCGACGGGTTCGAAGACGCCGTCGACGACTTCGAGCCGCCGCTCGACTGGAGCGAGGTGCAGGCGACGCTCGACGCACACCGCGGGCGGGTCGACGGTCTCGCGTAGAGCGGTTCACGACGTTTTCGTCACGCTTCGGTACGTCAGGGGGCCTCGTGGTCTCACAGCCGCTCCCTGCGCATCGCGCCCTGGAGGGCGACGTCGCCGATGGCGCTCCCGTGGTCGAGCGTCCGCCGGAGCGCGTCGAGGCTCCGCGCGACGGCGACGACGTCGGCCGTGGGGCCGGCGGGCATCGCGCTCCGGTCGTCGGCCAGCGCCTCCTCGAACGCGGCCAGGCTGTCTCGCGTCTCCACGCAGGTGTCGAGTATCTCGTGGACCCGCTCGGAGTCCCGCCCTTCGAGGACCGCGTTCGAGGTGCCCTCGACGACGCCTCTGGCGGTGCTGGCGACGGTTTCCAGTTCGTCGACAACCGCTTCGGGGAGGGGGTCGGCCAGGTACCGTCCCACGCGGGCGATGGTGAGACCGTTGCGCGCGACCCGTTCGAGCCGTCTGGCCGTCTCGTAGTACTCGAACAGATCCGGGCGGCTCGCGCCGACCCGGTCGACCTCCTCCAGCGAGACGAGCGCGCGGCCGAAGTGCCGGACGACCATCCCACAGAGACGGTCGACCTCCGTCTCGCGCCCGCGGAGCTGTTCGTACGCGCCGGGGTCGGTGTCGAGGAAGGAGGTCGTCGCCCGCTCGTGGATGGAGAGGGCGACGTACTGCAACTGGACGACGGACTGCCGGACCGAGACGTCCGAGGCGTCGAGCAGGTTCCGGACGACCAGCCTCCCGTCGCGTTCGTCGACGAGTTCGGTCCCGACGAACTGTCGGACCAGCGACCGGACCGCCCGACACGTCTCGGCGTCGAACGGCTCCGCGGCGACGAGCGTCACGCGCTCGAAGCCGACGGCCTGTGCCGCCCTGAGCGCGCGTTCGACCTGCGTTCGGCTGCCGTCCACCTCGACGGTGATCTCCGAGAGCCCGTCGCCGTCCTTCTCACGACTCCGGACGACGATGGAGCCGTCGAGGTGGCTGTAGAGGTTGACGGGCGTCCCCGCTTCGAGCCCGCGAGCGATCGCCCACTCCTTCGGGATCGAAACCGTGTAGGTCCCGCCGCCGACCTCCTGGAGCTTCCGCGTCTCCATCGTCACCCTCCGGACGTGGCCTGACGACCGTGACGTGCCTCCACGCTCGGAACGTCGTCCGCTGTCGTCATCGGGCTCACCCGAACTTGCCGCTGATGTAGTCCTCGACGCGCTGGCTCTCGGGGTTCTCGAAGATCTTGTCCGTGTCGCCGTACTCGACGAGTTCCCCACCGGTGAGGAAGACGGCGGTCTGGTCGGAGATACGCGCCGCCTGCTGCATGTTGTGGGTCACGATGACGACGGTGTAGTCCTCCGAGAGCTTGTGGATGAGGTCCTCTATCTTCGAGGTGGCGATGGGGTCCAGCGCCGACGCCGGTTCGTCCATCAACAGCACTTCCGGGTCGGTCGCCAGCGCCCGCGCGATGCAGAGTCGCTGCTGCTGGCCGCCCGAGAGGCCGAGCGCGTTGTCGTCGAGGCGGTCTTTCACCTCGTCCCACAGCGCCGCGTCGCGGAGACACCGCTCGACGAGTTCGTCCTCCTTCTCCTCGTCGCTCCGGCCAAGCAGCTTCGCGACGAGCCCCTTCTCGATGTCGCCGTGCTTCCGTGGGCCGTACGAGATGTTGTCGCGGATGCTCTTGGGGAACGGGTTCGGCGACTGGAACACCATGCCCACGCGCTTGCGGAGTTCGACGAGGTTCACGCCGTCCTGGTAGATCTCCTCTCCTTCGAGCTTGACCGAGCCGTCGATCCGTGCGGCCTTGATGCGGTCGTTCATGCGGTTGAGACACCGCAGGAACGTCGACTTCCCACAGCCGGAGGGGCCGATGAGCGCCGTGACGCTGTTCTCGGGGATATCCATCGAGACGCCCTTGATCGCGTGGTCGTCGCCGTAGAAGACGTCGAGGCTCTCCGACGTCAGCTTCGATTTCCCGTCGAACCGGTAGTCGATCCACTCGGGTCGGGTCTCCTCTTCGGTCTCCCCGGCGGTCGTCTGAAGCGGTTGGTCCGAGCGTTTCTCTTCCGTCTGGGTGGTTTCTGTTTCGCTCATGATCACTCGTAGCGGAGTTTACTCCTGAAGTAGTATCGCGTCGCGATGCCGATGGCGTAGAACGACAGGACGACGATCAGAAGGACGAGCGCCGTCGCCCACCGGAACCCCTGTGGGTCGGTGACGTTGTCGCCCAGCCCCACGCCCGCCGTGATCAGCGCGAACAGCTGATAAGGGAGCGCGGAGGTGGCCTGTAGCAGTTCGGGGTTCGCGACGAACGGCGGCGTGGCGGTGAACTCGAAGCCACCGATGACGTCGACCGTCTGCGCGCCGGGGACGAACGTCCCGCCGGCCATCGTCAGCAGGATGGGGGCCGTCTCGCCGGCGATGCGTCCGACGCCGAGGATGACGCCCGTGACGACGCCCGGAAGCGCCGCCGGCAGGACGACGCTCCGGATGGTGTCCCACTTCGTCACCCCGAGCGCCACGCTCGCGTCGCGGTACTCGTCGGGCACCGCGATCATCGCCTCGCGGCTCGTGATGACGACCAGGGGAAGGAGCATGAACCCGAGGGTGAGCATCCCCGCCAGCAGCGACTTCTGGTTCCCGAACCGGGGCACGAGGAACGCGAAGCCGAACAGGCCGAAGACGATGCTCGGCGTGCTCCAGAGACCGTTGGTCGCCACCTCGACCGCCTGGGTGAACCGCCCGCGCTCGGCGTACTCGGTGAGGAACACCGCCGCACCGACGCCGAGCGGCACCGCGAACAACACCGCACCGATGACGAGCCAGATCGTCCCGACGATGGCGGGCAGGACGCCCTGGAAGTCGTTCAGCAGGGCGACGCCGTTCATCACGAACGGGACGTAGATCGGCCAGGTGAACGTGAACCCGAAGAGCGTCGTCTCGGGACCGACACCCGCGCCGAACTGGACGCCGGTCATCAGGCCGGGGACTCCCTGCACGACGACGAACGCCACCAGGATGAACAGGAAGGCGACGATGGAGAGGGCGTTCAGGTAGATGAGCGTGTACGCGCCCATGCGTCGGCCGCGCGCCCCGAAGCCGCCGTACGCCTTCGCGGCCGCCCAGCCGGCGAACAGGGTGCTGAACAGGGTCGCGACGGGGATGACGAACTCGGCGGTGAGCGAGGCGCTCTGCTCCCAGCCGAGGTCCCAGATCCAGGTCGGCCCGATGACGTCCGCGATGAACACCAGCCCCGTCAGGAGCGACAGCGACCCGATGGGAACCGTCGAGCCGATGTCCTCGCGGGTGAGCGCAGCGGCGGCGAACGCGACGCCACCGACCACGACCCCGCCTGCGACGCCGCCGACGGTACCCAGACCGAGTGTCTGCGACGCCGCCCCGCCGGCGACCGTGAACCACGCGACCCCGGCGACGGCGGCGGCGATCAGCCCGGCACCGGAGCTCGGCTGGGTTTCGACGTAGCCCAGCCGTGAGCCGACCCCGAACGTGATGACCGCGCCGCCGAGCAGGACCAAGAGTCCGCCGATGAGCGTCACCACCGGGATACCGGCGACCGGTTCGCTGATCGTCACTGTCTCGAACAGCGCGGCGAGCGAGAGCACGAACAGGATTGCCGAGAGGCCGACCGCTCCGGCGGCGACGGCGTCGGTGCCGGTCGTCTCGGCCTCGACCAGCTTGCTGCGTGTCGCGCCCGCCATCAGGCCTCACCTCCCAGCTTGCGCCGCATCCGCCACTCGATGTACTGCGCTCCGATCGAGATGAACAGCACGGTGACGAAGAGGATGACGCCGGCGATGAACAGCGCGTCGAGCTGGAGCCCGTCCGCCTCGCCGTAGTTGCGGGCGATGAGCGACGTGAGCGTCTCCTGGCCGTAGAAGACGTTCACCAGCGGCTCCGTGAGCCGAGGCACTCCCCGGAGCATCACCGTCGCGGCCATCGTCTCGCCGATGGCCCGGCCCACTCCCAGCAGCACCGCCGCCGACACGCCCGAGAACGCGGCGGGAAGCGTGATGGAGGTCATCGTCTGCCAGTCGGTCGTACCGACCGCGAGCGACCCGCTCTTCATCGACTCGGGCACCGACGAGAGCGCGTCCTCGGCGACCGAGACGACGGTGGGCAGCGCCATCAGGCCGACGACCACACCCACGAAGAGGTACGTTCCCTGGCCGGTGAGGTCGAACTGGTCGGAGGCCCACGGGCTGAGGACGGTGAAGCCGATGAACCCGTAGACGATAGAGGGGATGCCGGCGAGGATCTCGACGCCCGGCTTCACGAACTCCCGCACCACCGCGGGAGCGATCTCCGAGAGGAACAGCGCCGCCGCGACCCCGAGCGGCGCGGCGACCGCCGTCGCGATGATCGTCACCATCACCGTCCCGTGGATCATCGGGACCATCGAGTACCGCACCGGCGAGGAGACGGCGTCCCATCGCGTCTCGATGAACATCCGGAGCCCCGGGACGGTCACACCGAACACCGTGGCGGACTCGTACTGCACCACGGGGACGGACTCCAGGAAGATGAACACGATGATGAGCCCCAGGATGAGGAGGGTCGATACCGTGGTCGTCAGTGTCAGTATCAGCGCGGTCTCCTCTTGGTGACGGAGCCAGCCGTACCCCGACGCGGCGAGGAACACGATGAACGGGACGACCGTCAGCGACGAGACGAGCAGGAAGCCGACGAACGCCGCCAGTAGCGACGCCGCGATCACCGCGATGGTGACGAGCGCTCCCGGTGAGGTGTCGTCGACGAAGTCGCGTAACCGCTCGGCCCGACGCCGGACTCTCGCCTGTAACCCGGTCCGTTCTCCATCCGTAGCTGTTGACATTTTGTGTATCGTGACTGTGGTTTGTGTATGTGTTGTGATAAAAAATCGAAGCGAATCGGCTGGACGGTCCGGTCGAACGCTCCCGTCGTCTCAGGCCATCAGCGGCTCGAGCTGGCTCTTGAACTCCTCGAGGTCGCTCGTCGGCAGCGGGATGTAGTTGTTCTGCTCGACGAAGACGGTCTGTCCGAACTCCGTCAGGAACATGTTGATGAACGCCGCCTCGCGCCGGTCGCGGCCGCCCCCGTTGGGGTTCGACTCCTCGATGAGCGTGTACATGTGGAGGTCGCGGTTCAGCGGGTAGTCGCTGTCGAAGATGGTGTTCTCCGCGTCCGGGTCCGGCTCGTACAGCGTGCCCTCGAAGTCGATGCCGATGGGGATGACCGATTCGCCCGTGAACGCCAGCGCCATGTACGCGATGGCGCCCTCGTTCTGCTGGACCAGCTGGGCGACCTGCTGGTTCTGGCCCTGCCGGGTGTCGACCTCCATCGGCGCGTCGGCGTCGCCGAGCATGTTCAGCCTGAAGGAGGTGTCCGTCCCGGAGCCCTCGGCGCGGCCGATGACGAAGATCTCCTGGTCGTAGTCGACGCCCTCGAGTTCGCTCCAGTTCGAGACCTCGCCCTGGAAGATCTGCCGGACCTGCTCGCCGGTGAGCTGCGTGACGCCCGCTTCGGAGACGTCGGCGCTGACGACGACCGGCTGGCCGTCGCGGCCGACGACGTTGTCGACGACCGTCTCGTCACGCCGCTCCTCGCTCCAGTCGAGTTCGGCCGTGATGGGACCCGAGGAGTTGCCGATGTCGACGAGACCGTCGACGACGGCCTCACAGCCGGTCCCCGAGTGGCTCAGGCCGACCGTCGTCGGGAACGGCGGGCTCGAGCGCTGCTCGGTCGGCTCGAAGCCGAACTGGCTCGCGAAATAGTCGGCGATGAGCATGTCCGTCTCGATCTCCGACCAGCCGGGGACGGTGCTCTCCGAGTTCGAGCCCCAGTACTCGCCGTCAGAGGGCGGCGCGTTGGAGTTCCAGTACGAGCTCCCCTTGTTCGAGATGGGGTAGACCGTCGAGGACCCCTCGGCGGTGAGCAGCGAGGACGACGAGCCCGAGCTCGAACTCGACTCGGTCTCGCCCTCCATCGACTCGCCGCTCCCGCTCTCGGGGGCGTCCGTCGCCGTCGACGTGCTTCCGCCACCCTCGCCGCCGCTGTTGCCACCACTGCCGCTGTCGCCCGACTGCCCGCTGCAGCCGGCGAGGCCGGCGGCCCCGACAGCGCCCGTCGCCGCAATGAACTTCCGCCGCGATACCAGGTCGCTCAGACGATTGCGCTCGTCCGTCATCACCTGAGCCAAACCGAGATTTGATTAAAGCGGTTTATAATACCCGTCTCAAGTGCTCGGTTCGCGTCGGGAGTACTAAGTTCGAACAGAGAACGAAATACCGCTCCGTTGGGAAAACACCGATACGTTCGTTATGTATGGCAGGATACTCTCTATGTGGGTACTGTTCACACACTAGTCCCGGCGCCGTCGCCTCTCCGCCTCGTGTAGGTGTACCGAAGCCGAGTGCAGACAGTCGAAAAAAGAGTCCAGACAGGTCGAACGGAGACGGAGGAGATGCCGCGGTGTTCGCGCGAGGTGACGTTACTGGAAGCCGATGCGTCCGTCGCGGCGTTCGGTGAACGACTCGCGGCCGCCGCCCTTGAACTGGTCTTCCATCCGCTCGTAGTAGTCCATCAGGTCGTCGGTGATGGTCGGACGCACGGCTTCGAGCGCCTTCCGGAAGTGGCGCATCTCGATCTCGTCGGCGTCGGTGTCCTCTCGAAGCGCCTCGATGGCCGCCTCGCGCGCGATGGACTCCAGGTCGGAGCCGACGTACCCCTCCGTGATCTCCGAGATTTCGCGGAGGCTGACGTCGGGCGCGAGCGGGCTCGACTGCGTGTGGATCCTGAGGATCTCCTCGCGGCCCTCCTCGCTCGGCTCGCCCACGAGGACGAGTCGGTCGAACCGCCCCGACCGGATGAGCGCCGGGTCGATCATGTCCGGGCGATTGGTCGCGCCGATGACCATCACGTCGCCCATCTCCTCCAGCCCGTCCAACTCGGTGAGGAGCTGGTTCACCACCCGTTCGGAGACGTTGTTGCCCATCTCCTGGCCGCGAGAGGGCGCGAGCGAGTCGAGTTCGTCGAAGAAGATGACGGTCGGGGAGACCTGCCGGGCCTTCCGGAACGTCTGTCTGATGGCCTTCTCGGACTCGCCGACCCACTTCGAGAGCAACTGCGGCCCTCTGACGGAGATGAAGTTGGCGTTCGTCTCGTTCGCCACCGCCTTCGCGATGAGCGTCTTTCCTGTTCCCGGTGGCCCGTAGAGGAGGACGCCTTTCGGGGGCTCGATACCCATGCGCTCGAAGCGGTCGCGGTTCTTCAGCGGCCACTCGATGCTCTCGTTCACCTGCTGTTTCGCGCCTTCGAGGCCGCCGACGTCGTCCCACGATATCTTCGGGAGTTCGACGAGCACCTCCCGCATCGCCGACGGCTCGACCTCGCCGAGCGCGCCGTTGAAGTCCGCGCGCTTGACGATCATCCGGTCGATGAGCGAAGGCGGGATGTCCTCCTCGTCGAGGTCGATTTCGGGGAGGTACCGCCGAAGGGCTTTCATCGCCGCCTCCTTGGTGAGCGACTCGATGTCGGCGCCGACGAAACCGTGGGTCTCGTCGGCGAGCGTGTCGAGGCTCACGTCGTCGCTGAGCGGCATCCCCCGGGTGTGGATCTGGAGAATCTCCTTGCGACCCTCCTCGTCGGGGACGCCGATCTCGATCTCGCGGTCGAACCGACCCGGCCGTCTGAGCGCGGGGTCGACCGAGTCCACCCGGTTCGTCGCGGCGATGACGATGACCTGGCCTCTCGTTTCGAGGCCGTCCATCATGGTCAACAACTGGGCGACGACGCGGCGCTCGACCTCGCCCGTGACGTCCTCGCGTTTGGGCGCGATGGAGTCGAGTTCGTCGATGAAGATGATGGAGGGCGCCTCCTCGTTGGCGTCCTCGAATATCTCCCGCAACTGCTGTTCGCTTTCCCCGTAGTACTTCGAGATGATCTCGGGGCCGGCGATGGAGAAGAAACTCGCCGAGGTCTCGTTCGCCACCGCCTTGGCCAAGAGCGTCTTACCCGTCCCGGGCGGTCCGTGCAAGAGCACGCCCTGCGGCGGCTCGATGCCCAGTTTCTTGAAGATCTGGGGGTGCTTCATCGGGAGTTCGACCATCTCCCGCACGCGTTGGATCTCGCCCTGAAGTCCGCCGATGTCCTCGTACGTGATGCCGCCGCCGGTCTTCTCGAAGCCCGAGATGGGTTCCTCTCGGAGTTCGACGTCGGTGTCCTCGGTGACGAGACAGACGCCGTCGGGGTCGGTCTCGACGGCGATGAGCGGGATGGCCTGCCCGGGCGAGCGCATGAACGGGTGGTTCGTCGAACTCATCACCGGGACGATGTCGCGCTCGACGACGGGCCGTTTCAGTATCTGTCGCTTCACCATACCCGCGGCGTCGGAGCCGAACTGCACCGACGCCTCCTCGGGCGGGGCGAGGACGAGTTTGTTCGCCTTCTTCGCGTCCGCCTTCCGGATGGTCACGCGCTCGCCGATGCCGACGTCGGCGTTCTGCCGCGTGAAGCCGTCGATCCTGACCGTGTCGGTGTTCCAGTCCTGCCGGTCCGCGCGCCACACCTTCGCTGCCGTCGTCTCACCACCTTCGATCTCGATGATGTCACCAGGGGAGAGCTTGAGATGGAGCAACGTGTCCGGGTCGAGACGGGCGATTCCGCGTCCCGAGTCGTTCGGGTACGCCTTCGCCACTTCGAGTTGCACTTCGTTCATGATTGTTCCGCGAGGATTCCTCCGTAGATGTCGGTTTTTCGGCGACGCCGCTTCATAAGTGCTTTGTTAGGGGGGGTACCAGCCGTTTCCGCGGCCGTTCGCGTGTGTGTCACCGTATATCACGGTATGCGTGGACGGTATTAATCCCTACCGACACGGGCACGCGCTGTGCACCCGCGCTGTCGCCGCCGCTGTCGTTTGTACGTGCTACGACCGACAGTATTTGAGGGTCGCCCGTCTGCACTCACTCATGCGAACGCTCGCCTTCGACGGTCGGACCGGTGCCAGCGGCGACATGCTGCTCGCCGCCCTGGTCGCCGCCGGTGCCGACCCGGCCGTCCTCTCGCCCGTCGAGGACGCCCTCGACGTCGAGTTCCGGGTCTCGACGACGACGCGAAACGGTATCGCGGCGACGACCGTCGACGTCGTCGTGGGCGACTCCGCCGGTACCGACACGGCCGACGACCACACACACACGCACGGTCACGGCGATAACCACGCACACGACCACGACGATGACCACGCACACGGTCACGACTACGGACCCTCCCTCGTGGAGGGTACCGGTCCGCATCGAAGCTACGCCGAGGTCCTCGACGTGGTCGCCGGCATGGGCCTCGACGACGCCGTCACCAAGCGCGCGCGGGCGGTGGTGCGCCGCCTCGCCGAGGCCGAGGCGACCGTCCACGGGACGTCGGTCGAAGAGATACACTTCCACGAGGTCGGCGCCGACGACGCCATCGCCGACATCGTCGGCTGCTGTCTGCTCCTCGACGACCTCGACGTCGACCGCGTCGTGACGACGCCCGTCGCGAGCGGCGGCGGTTCCGTCGAGATGAGCCACGGGACCTATCCGATTCCTGCCCCCGCGGTCGTCGAACTCGCGGCCGACGCCGACTGGTCGCTGCGGGGCGGCCCCGTCGAGGACGAACTCCTCACGCCGACCGGGGCGGCGCTCCTCGCCGAGTTCGCCGAGGGCGTCGACGCGCTCCCCCCGCTTGACGTCGCGGCGTCGGGCTACGGCGCGGGCACGAAGTCGTTCGACGACCATCCGAACGTCCTCCGGGCCGTCGTCGGCGACGGTGCCGGCGGGCTGAAACGTGACGAGATTACCGTCCTCGAAACGAACCTCGACGACGCCACCCCGGAGGTCCTCGGCGGGTTGCAGGAGTCGCTTGCGGCCGCGGGCGCGAGAGACGTCTCCGTCCTCCCGGTGACGATGAAGAAGTCCCGCCCCGGCCACCTCGTGAAGGTCGTGGTGAAGCCCGAAGACGCCGAGCGGGTCGCGCGCCGACTCGCCGTCGAAACCGGCACCCTCGGCGTCCGCGAACACGGTGCCAGCCACCGCTGGATCGCCGAACGCGACTTCCAGACGGTGACGCTCGACGTCTCGGGCGAGCGGTACGAAGTCAGGGTCAAGGTCGCGTCGACCGTCGACGGCGAGGTGTACGACGTCAGCGCCGAGTACGACGACGCGGCCGCCGTCGCCCGCGACACCGACCTCCCCGTCCGGGAGGTCGTTCGGCGGGCCGAGTCCGTGGCGAGAGAACGGCTCGAAGCGGGTGACGACTAGCCGGTCTCGTCGCGGTGTTCGTCGAGCGCCTCGTCGACGTTCAACTCCCCGCTGGCGACCCGGCGGGCGAGTTCCTCGTCGATGGTCCGGTCGCCGCCCGAGCGTTGTCGCGACTCGTCCTTGATGCGCTGGAGTTCGCCGGGCGTGGGTTCGACCTCGCGTGAGTCGACGCGTTCGCCGTCGAGTCGGGCGATGTTCACCGCGGCGAGCACGTCGCCCATCCCCCGCGCGCCGGTTCCCAGGTAGGGCGTCGTCCCGGTCTCGTCGACGAGTTCGACGGGCACGTCGTCGAGGTCGTTGACGATGCGGCTCCCCTGGAGGCGCGCGCCGTCCCCCACCCGAACGAGCGGGTCGGCCTCGCCGTCGACCTCCCGGCGGATGACGCTTACGGCGTCCGCGAGCGGGACGTGAAAGGCGGCGACGACCATCCCGCCGGCGAGGACGGCGATGCCCGGGCGCGTCCCGGGGTCGACGCCGACGACCGTTCGTCCGCCGCCGCCCCGGAGCACGCCGAGCGCCTCCTCCACGGCGCGTCGGGCGTCGTCAGCGTCGCTCGCCACGACGCGTTCGACCCCCTCGGGCACGTCGACGGCGTCGACGTCGTCGTGGGAGACGATCACCACGCGCGTCCGGTCGGGGAGTTCCGACCCGGGTTCGACCGTGGTGAAGACGGTCCCCCGGTCGCGGAGTTCGGCGACGGCCTCGTGGTAGAGTTCGAAATCGGCGGTGGCGACGACGATCACGGCTCGCGGTTCGTCACACGCGGGGTAAAACGTACCGAGCGGGTCGCGCCGCTCACGAATCGGGTCGGCTGAAAAACGAGGCCGAACGTCGTCGTCGGTCGGAACCGGCCGGCGTCGGTTACTTCGTGTCTCCGCGGACGAACGTCACCGGGCACGGCGCCGAGAGCATGACCTCCTGGGCGACGCTCCCGAAGACGGCCTTCCCCGTGGGCGAGCGCTTGCGTCCGCCGACCAGCACGAGGTCGCTGTCGAGTTCGTCGGCGACCTTGACGACTTCCTCGCCGTAGTGGCCGACCGCGCCGCGGACCTCGTAGTCGACGCCCGCCTCGTCGAGTTTCGCGGCGAGGGCACGCACCGGCGAGTACCGGACGGCGACGTCGTCGGCGTCGACCTCGGACATCTCGCGGTCGAAGCCGAGCGCGTCGGCGCGCGACTCGAACTCGTCGCGGGTGAACACGTGCGTGATGACGACTGTCGCCCCGGCGGGGCCGGCGATGTCGATGGCCTCCTCGGCGAGTCGCGTCACGCGCTCTTCGTCCTCCGGGCCGAGGGCCACGAGGACGCTGTTCAGACCGGACTGTTTCTTCGTCGTCTTCGGTACTGGCTGTTGGCTCATATCTCACTATTCGAGGGCGTGTGCAATAAACCTTCCGGAGAATTTACTCAAACCTGAGTAAAAATTAGTAACGGTCGTTCATGTCGGTTTCGCCGCGGTGTGACGGTCGTCTGAGTGGGCATCGGAGGGGTGATTTCGGCTCGTCTCGGTCGTCCCCTCGTTTCATCTGCGATAGGCGTGCAGTACGGTGAGCGAACTGAGCAGTATCTGGTGACGAGTCGTCAGTGACGGTGTCCGGAAGAGCGTCGTTGGTGGCGGTGTCACGAAGAGCGGAGTGACCACACGACACACGGGCGCGGTGAAACCGCAGCCACACCCTCCCCAGCCGATTCCTTCGTGACCTCACTCTGTTCGGTCACTGGGTCATCCGCTGATGCGACTCCGTCGATTCAAGCCTTCACTCACTGCGTCCGTGAAGACCTCGCGCGTGAGTCACGCGGCGAGACCGCGTGACGGCACGCGCCACCGTACTACGTTAGTAGTCGGCGCGCGACGAACGAGCGAACGAAGTGAGCGAGTGAACGCGCGAGGGGGCGCTCGCGCCTCTGTGCGCGAGCGATCGGGTGGGGAGGTGTGAGGCTGCGGGTCACCGCGTCCGTGTACTGCGCGGTTACTGTCTCTCTCGATCACTCGCACTCTCAGACTCTCAAACTCTTGATCACTCGCACACTCAAACCCTCTCTATTTCTCCCCCTCGCTCGCCCCGACCGCGACACACGCCGGATGCGAGGGATTAAATCGGGGTGCGACGCTACCTCACGGTGTGAGCGACCCCCTTCCGACCGGCTGTCAGCCGCTCGATGACCTCCTCGGTGGCGGGCTCGAACGCGGGACCGTCACCCAGGTGTACGGCCCGCCAGCCGCCGGCAAGACCAACGTCGCGCTCTGTGCCGCCGTCCGCGCGGCGGTCGACGGCTTCGCCGTCTACGTCGACACCGAGGGGCTGTCGCCCGCGCGGTTCGAGCAGGTCGCCGCGGCGGTCGGCGACGTCGACGACGTCGCCTCCCGCGTGATCGTCTCGAACGCCCACGACTTCGAAGAACAGGAACAGGCGGTCCGCGACGTCGCGGAGTTCGCCGAGCGCGCGGACCTCGTGGTGCTGGACTCGGCGACGGGTTTCTACCGACTGGAGCGATACGACGGCGACGAGGGCGAGGCGCTCCGTCGGGTCGCCCGACAGGTCACCCACCTGCTCTCTTTGGCCCGTCGGCACGACCTCGCCGTCCTGGTGACGAACCAGGTGTTCACCGACCCCGACGCCGACCGGGTGCGCCCGCTGGGGGGGAACACGCTCGAACACTGGACGGGCGTCGTCCTCCGCCTCGACCGGTTCCGGGGAGGGAAACGGCGGGCCACCCTCGAAAAGCACGGGTCGAAGCCGGCGGGCGAGACGGCGACGTTCCAGATCACGGACGCGGGACTCGAAGCGGTCGAGGAGTTCTGACGGGAGGACAGAACTACGAAACGGGACCGTCGATTTCGCCCTCCTCGCCGACTCGTAAAATCGGCTCGGGGTCGCGCTCGACCGCGCCTCGCCCGACCAACCGGCAGGCGACGACGAGCACCACGAAGTGAACGGCGCCCGCACAGAGGAACGCCGCCCAGAAGCCGAGAGCGTCGACCGACGTCGGTAGCGCGAAGAGACTGACTCCGTCGAGTCCGGCGACTGGTTCGACGAGCGAGCGCCCGGCGAGACGCGGATGGCCCGGGAGGAGGGTCGCCCCGAGCACGAGCGCCCAGCCGACGAGCGACAGCCCCGTGGCTCCGATCCAGCGGGTCGCGTACGCCGGCCGCCGCAGCGTCGTGAGGAGTCGACGGGGCGCAAAGCCCGCCCGGAGCCTCCCCTCGCGGGCGACCGCGACCAACGCCGCGGGGACGACGTAGAGGCTCGCGAGCACGAGCGCGACTCCGAGTCCGAGCGGGACCTCGACGAGCACCGCCGCGACCGCCGGCGCACCGGCCGCGAGCGCGAGCAGGGCGAACACCGCCGCGAACGCGACGACCAGTTCGAGGTAAACCGCCGGGAACCCCCCTGGGAGACCGGCACCCGACACGAACGCCCAGACGGCGAGCGTCTCGAGCGGGCTTGCGGCGTCCAGCCGACCGAGGAGCGGCACCGACAGCAGCGAGAGGGGAACGACCGCGTAGACGAACCACACCCCGTACGCCCGGAGGCCGTCGGCGAGGAGCGCCCGAACGCCGCCGAACGACGGCACGGGCGAGTCCTCGTCGACGCGGAGGACGCGGAGCAGGTAGCCCGCCACGAGGACCGACGGGAGGACGAGGAAGCCGAACGCGACGAGCAGCCCTCCCGCGAGGACGGTCTTCAGCGGCAGGCCGACGACGGAGACGGGTCTCTCGGTCGTCGTCTCGGCGGCCGCCGGACCCTGTTCGCGCTCCTCGTTCGCCGCCTCAACGACCGACGACTCTCCTTCGCTCCCCTCGTCCGCGAGCGGTTCCGCGCCAGCGGTCGCCCGAATCGCCGCCCACGCGCTGCCGACGAGCACCCAGCCGGCGATTCTGAGCACGAAGTACGCGGGGAGGGCGACGAGGAGGTACAGCAGCCCGACCCACTCGACCCCCTCGACGCTCGGCAGGACGAGGAACAGCCTGAGGAGCGCCTCGGCCGCCAGGTAGAACCCGGCGAAGCCGAGCCATCCGACGGCGTACGTCCGCGTGCGGAGGTGTCGGACGGGCGAGAACGACTCGTCACCCAGCACGAGGTCGGCGACGCGCTGGAGCAGGTCGGCCGCCGAGGGCGACTGCGACCGGAGGCGTGCGAGCAGCCAGTCGACCTGCCGCTTCAGCCCGTCGTCGAAGAAGCCCGCTCGGAGTGTCCCCCTGGCGGCGAAGTTGGCCAGTGCCGCGGGCAGAACGTACAGAACGAGCGCGAACACGACGTACGGCTCCCACGACCGGTACCACTCGAAGAAGCCGGGTTGCTGGCTCCCCAGTTCCGCGGCGAGCGCGACGACGCCGGGTGCGAACAGCCAGCCGAGGAGCCACCCGGTCGCCTGCCCGGGCGCGAGGCTCCCGCCGTTGAGTCCGACGTCGACGGCCAGCGGGACGAGCATCCACGCGAGCCAGATGACGTACGCGTACACCCCGTCCCGGAGGAGCGCGCCCACCCGGTCGAACGTCGGTGCCCGCTCGTCGTCCTCGACCGCCCGCAACACCCGGACGACGTAGCCGAGCACGACCACCTGCGGAACGACGAGAAACGAGAAGAACGTGAGCAGTCCGCCGATGACGACGGTCGTGACGGCCTCGTCGCGGTCGTCGAAGAGATACCGTACTGCGCCGGTGATCGCTCCGGAGACGGATTCGCGACTCATCCGAACCGGTACGCTAGCTGACAAAGTAGCCGTTTCGGCGGGACCGACCCCCCGTTCGCGCGGCCGGGCGAGCAGGGTCGCCGAGCCGGGACCTACAGGTCGCCCAGTTTTCTGAGCAACTGACCGCGGTAGCGCTCGTCGGCGTTGACGCCCTTCATCTCCAGCACGTTCCGCTCGAGTTTGTCGAGCGCGACGTGGAAGCCGTGTTCGGCGCCGTAGCCCTCACCCGAACCGGCCACCTGTCCGTGGCTGGTTCGGAGCCGGATCTGACACTGGATGAGCGGCGTCCCGCGGAGCTTCTCCTTGTGCTCGTGGAACCGGACGTGCGCGTGGTGGACCTGCATCTGCTGGTACTTGTCGACCACCTCGGTGATCGAGTTCGTGATCTCCTCGCGGGAGATGGTGTCGAGCAGCGAGACGTTCGTGACCTGCACGTCCATCCGCTCCTCCTCGGTGAAGGTGAGCGCACGGAGCACGTCGGTCTTCGTCAGGACGCCGGCGACGACGCTGTCGTCGTCGGCCGGCGTGACGATGAGCCCGGCGATGTCGTTCTCGAGCATCTGCTCGACCGCGTCACGGACCGACGTCTTCGGCGTGGTGGTCATGACGGGGCTCGTCATCAGGTCGTACACCGGCAGGTCGAGCATCCGGTCGATGTCGCCGCGGCGGTCACCTTTCCCCTGCTTGTGGTCGTTGCGGACGGCGAAGTCGACGATGTCGTGGGTCGTGATGACGCCCGTGAGTCGCCCGCTCTCGTCCGTGACCGGCATGCGCGAGATGCCGTGCTCGCGGAGGAGGTTGATGGCCCGTCCGACACGGTCCTTCTCGCCGATTTCGACCACGCTCTCGGTGAATATCTGCTCGACGATCAGCGCGTCGAGGTTCTCGATGACCGCTTCGAGGATGGCGTCCTCGGTGATGACGCCGACGAGTTTCTCGCCCTCGTACACCGGGGCCAGCTTCACGTCGCCCTCGACGAGCATCCGCGCCACCTCTCGGACGTCCTCGTGTCGGTCGATCCTCGGCGCCGACCGCACTAGCGCCGCCGCCTTGGTGTTGTCCTCGACGTGCGACTTGACGAGCTGTTTTTCGCCGATGACTCCGACGTAGCTCCCGTCGTTGGTCACGATGAGGCCCTTCGGGTTCTCCCGGTCGAAGATAGACCGGATCTTCCCCAGGCGCTTGTTCGCGTCCACCTCGATGAAATCAGGAAGGGCGATGTCAGAGATATCCATAGTCCAATCGAACCCTACACCGCGGGCGCTCTTGAACCTTCGTTCCGTTCCCGTTCGTCTGAAGCGAGCCGACCCCCTTCAGGGCGCCGGTGCCGCACTCACATCCAGGTGTGACCGTCGGTACAGCGGTGCTCGAAGCTCATGTGGTTCGGCTCCAGCGTGCAGTAAAAGTGACAGTGCGGGCACGACCTGTCGCATTTCCAGGCGGACATTTCTGCGCCGGGATACGCTGTCCGGACGCTTAAACAGTATCTACGGTCGTCGTGAACGTCATACCCGTCGACTCGTTGGAGACGATCGGTCACGTCGTGTCTGTCGCTTCCGCCAGTCCTCGTCACCTCGTGCGACGTCCCCCTCCGGACCGTTCGGCCTGGCCGTCGTGGTCCGGTCAGGAGACTACCCGTCGGGGAGCGGCTCGAACTCGTCGTTTCCGCAGCGGCAGCTCCCGTCGGTCCCGATCGGCCGTAACGCGTCCCCACCGGCCTGAAGCGGGTACACACGACCGCAGTTGGCACAGGTTCCGAGTCGTGACGGCTCGCCACCGGACGAGGGCCGGTCTTCCGGCGTCATTGCGCTACCGCACCCTCCTCGACGGCCGGGTGGACGTGGTGCCGCTGTCGCCGACCCTCGCCTCGGGTCGAGGCTCCGCCCGGGCGGTCGACGACGTGCTCGACGAGGGCGTCGACGGACGCCGTCTCGTCCGTGGGTTCCCCGAAGTGCGCTAGGACGATTCGACGGGGGTCGCCCGCGAGGTCCATCGTCACTCGGTCGGTCGGTTCCGGGTTTGCACGTCCGGTGAAAGAGAGTGCGGGCATCGGGAACGTCTGCACGTCTCGCTCAGGGGAGTATGACGATATCCGTTGATACAACAACCCGTTTATCTGTTCTCTCCCGGATGAACCGCCGTAGACGCCGCCCGGTTCCGTCGTCGAGCACGGCATCTTAGCTCAGCAACGCCTCCCCGAGGACCGTTTTCGTCCCTCTCCGAATCCGATTCGAGAGCGCCTGCTCCGAGATGTCGAATTCGACGGCGAGAGCACTGAGTGACGTCTGGCTGGGAGTGTCGAAGTACCCCTTTCGGAGCGCGAGGAGGAGGGCTTCACGCTGTTCCCGCGAGAGGCCGAACTGACGGCCGACCTCGCTCTTCTCGGCGAGGGTGAAACTCCGTTCGATACGGATCGAGACGTCCTGCTCCCTGCAGTAGTCGTAAAACCGTGAGACCGAGCCCCGCTCCGGGAAGCGAAGCCGGAACGTCCAGTCGTCGTCGCGTCTGGCCTCCAGAATCGCACCGCCGGTGGTGTCGATTCCCTGCAGGAGGCTGTGGGGAGTGTCGTCCCACTCGATACGGTAGAGCGACCAGCCGTCGAGTCGGTCGAGGCGGTCGAGTGCGGCGACCGC